>NZ_QKLH01000014.1:0-114358 GCF_003224215.1 Curtobacterium sp. MCLR17_043
CCGAGGACGAGGGCGCCGGTCGTGGCGAGGGTGATGGAGGTCTTGAGGCTCTTACGCATCGTGATCAGTCCTTTGCTGTTGTCGCGCTCGGCGCGGCTGCTGTGTGCGCGCCGAACACACCCTTGGCGGGGTGGAGAACCAGCGATGTGCGGCTGGTGAGCGCTCCGGGTGTTTCCCGGTCGTTGCAGGTGATTCGGCACCCTGCGGCGAAGGGTTTGGACGGATCTGCCGTCGTTACCGCTCTGTGACCTTCGGGCTCATCCGGACAGCGGTCACGCCCGCAAGTACGTTCTCTGGGAGGCCGCTGAACGTGGTCCATCGAGAAAGGCACTCCCCATGGCATCGACGTCCAGTCGTCCCACGTCCGTCACCGTCGCGTTCGTCATCTGGCTGGTGGTGGTCCTGGCGAACATCCTGCAGGGCATCATCAACCTCACGTCGGGCTCCTCCGCCGACGTCGCTGACAGTGTCGGCACCGCCCCGCTCGTCGGCGGCGCGATCTTCGCGTTCATCCTCGCCGTGATCGAGCTCATCATCGTCTTCAAGATGCGCGACGGCCGCAACTGGGCCCGCATCGTGCTGACGGTCCTCGCGGTCCTGCAGCTCATCGGCGTCGGCGTCGGCGCGGCCTCGGGTGGCAACGCCTTCGGGTTCATCGGTGGCATCGCGGTGCTCATCGCGACGATCCTGATGTACGTCGGCGGCGCGAACGGGTACTTCCGTCGCCACTGAGCGGGCGTGCGTGCGGATGCGCTCCTGCGTGACGCACACCGGTCGCTGAACGCGACCACCTGACGGACGGGAGGCCCGGTGCCAGCTGGCACCGGGCCTCCCGTCCGTCGTCCGCTCGGGTCAGAACGCCTTGCCCGGGTTCAGGGTCCCCGCCGGGTCGAGCGCGTCCTTCACGGAGCGGTGCATCGCGAGCACGCGGTCGCCGAGCTCGACGCGCAGGCCCGGCAGCTTGAGCAGCCCGACGCCGTGCTCACCGGTCACCGTCCCGCCGAGCGCCAGGCAGTCCGCCACGATCTGGTCGAACGCGGTCTTCGCGCGGGCCTTCGCGGCGTCGTCGCCCTCGGGCGCGATGATCAGCGGGTGCAGGTTGCCGTCGCCGGCGTGCGCGATGTTGGCGATCGTGACGTCCTGTGCGTCCGCGGTCACCTGGATCCGCCGGAGCATCTCGGGCACCGCGCTCCGCGGCACGCAGATGTCCTCGGTCAGCACCGGGCCGAGCCGTTCGAGCGCCGGGTAGGCGAGTCGGCGGGCCTGGAACAGCCGGTCGATGTCCCCGGGGTCGGTGGCCCGCTCGACGTCCGTGCCGCCGGCCTCGGCGAAGACGTCCGCGACGTGGTCGGCGATCGCGTCCCCGGCGGCACCGCGCTCGTCGACCCGCGCGAGCAGCAGGGTGTCGACGTCCGCCGGCAGCCCGAGGTGCATCCAGTCGTCGACGGCGCGCAGGCAGGTGCGGTCGACGATCTCGAGTGCTGCGGGGATGATGCCCGCGCGCGAGATCGCGGCCACGGCGTCGCCCGCGGCGGTCAGCGAGGGGAAGTACCCGATCACCGCCCGTTCGTCACGGCCGGCCAGGGGGAGCAGCTGCACGGTGACCGACACGACGATGCCGAGCGTGCCCTCGGAACCGACCATCAGCCCCGTGAGGTCGTACCCGGCGACGCCCTTCGCCGTCCGGCGGCCGAGTTCGACCACCGATCCGTCGGCCAGCACGACGGTCATGCCGAGGACGTAGTCGCGGGTGACCCCGTACTTGACGCAGCAGATGCCGCCGGCGTTCGTCGCGACGTTGCCGCCGATCGTCGAGATCGCCGAGCTCGCGGGGTCCGGCGGGTACCAGAGGCCGTGCTCGGCGACCGCGGCGCGGAGTGCGTCGTTGATGACGCCGGGTTCGGTGACCGCGTAGCGCTCGTCGGTGTTCACCTCGAGCACCCGGTTCATCCGCTCGAGCGACACGACGATCGAGTCGGCCATCGCGTTGGCGCCGCCGGACAGACCGGTGCCGGCACCGCGGGGGACGACCCGGAGACCGGCGGCGGCTGCCCAGCGGACGGCGGTGACGACGTCGTCGGGGCTGCGTGCCAGGACCACGGCGAGCGGTGCCGTGGAGTCGGCCCACTCGGCGTCGTCGTGGCGGTAGCGCTCGAGGGACTCCGGGTCGCGGAGGACCTGGTCGGACCCCAGCAGGTGTTCGAGGGCGGTGGCGTCGGCTGCGGTGGCGGATGCGGCGGTGACGGTCATGCGGGGTGGGGGTCCTTCCGTGGCGCGGCGGTGCGGGCCGGGTCCGTCGACGATACGCCGGTCAGTCCAGGCAGAACTCGTTGCCCTCGACGTCCTGCAGGACGATGCACGACTCGTTCACCTGGTCCGCCGTCATCCGACGGACCTGGGTGGCGCCGAGCCCGACCAGTCGGGCGCTCTCGGCGTCGAGGGCCGCGAGCCGTTCGGCACCGGTCATCCCCGTGCCGACCCGGACGTCCAGGTGCACGCGGTTCTTGACCGTCTTGCCCTCGGGGACGCGCTGGAAGAACAGGCGGGGGCCGGCACCGGTCGGGTCGACGCACGCGAAGGCCGAGCCCTGGTGCTCCGGCGGCAGCGACCGGTCGAACGCGTCCCAGTCGGCGAACCCCGGTGGGGGTGGCGGCACCACGTAGCCGAGGACCTCGCACCAGAACCGGGCGACACGCTCCGGCTCGGCGCAGTCGAACGTCACCTGGACCTGTCGCACCGTTGCCATGGCGCCGAGGATACGACGATGCGCGACCGGCGTCCGCCCGGCGTTCGCCCCGCGTCCGCCCGGCGTCCGCCCCGCGTCCGCCCGCGTCGGCTCAGCCGAGCTGGGTGGCGGCGGCTCGGAGCTCGGCGAGCGCGGCCGTGGCGTGGTCGGCCAGTCGGTCGTCGTCGGCGCGCCCCACACCCGACCACCGCTCGAAGCCCTGCTTGAAGGCGAGGACACCCATCTCGGCGGCCAGTCGAGCGGGCGCGTCGGGGACACCGCGGCCGACCAGGGCGTCGGTCATGGCCGCGGCCATCCCGACGCTCTTCAGGGCGTCGCGCTCCTGCAGCTCGGCGCTGGCGGCGACGGCCGCTCGCAGTCGTGGTCCGAGCTCGCGGTTCAGCGGTCCCATCTCGTCCGAGGCCCGTTCCAGACCCGCGGCGACGGCGTCGAGCGGGGTGGCGTCGGCCGGTGCGTCGGTGATGCCCTCGGCGAGCAGCCGGCTCAGGGTCTCCTGCCCGGCGACGAGCAGTTCGCGCTTGTCCGGGAAGTGCCGGAAGAACGTGCTCTTGGTGACACCGGCGCGCTCGGTGATCTGCGCGACGGTCGTCTCGTCGTAGCCCTGCTCGGAGAACAGGTCGACCGCGGCCAGGACCAGTCGTTCCCGGGCCCCGGGTTCCCATCGCACCATGGGACGATCATACGCGACGGGACAATTGTCCCATCACGGGTGTACGGTGATGGTACAAAAGTCCCATCACTTCTGAGGAGCACCCATGCACGTCTTCGTCACCGGCGGCACCGGCACCATCGGCACCGCCGTCGTCACCGAACTCATCACCGCCGGGCACGCCGTCACGGCCCTGGCCCGGTCGGACCGGTCGGCCGTTGCCCTCGTCGCCGCGGGGGCGACCCCCGCCCGCGGTGCGCTCACCGACCTCGACGTGCTGCGCGAGGGCGCACGCGCGGCCGACGGGGTCATCAGCCTCGCGTTCTCGAACGACTTCAGTTCAGCCGAAGCGCTCGAGCGGGGGATCGCCGAGGAAGGCGCCGCCATGGCCGCACTCGGCGAGGCACTCGTCGGCACCGCCCGCCCGTTCGTCGTCGTCTCCGGCACGCCGTGGGAGCCCGGCCGGGCCTCGGTCGAGACCGACCCGCTCCCGCTCGAGGGGCCGGTCGCGGGTCGAGCCCGATCCGTCCTCGCCGCCCTCGACCTGGCGGCACGGGGCGTCCGGGTCTCGGCGATCCGGCTGCCGCGCACCGTGCATGCGGACGGCACGGGCGGGTTCGCCGGCATCCTGACGGAGACGGCCCGACAGGCAGGGGTGGCGGGCTACCCCGGCGACGGTGAGCAGCGGTGGCCCGCCGTGCACGCCGCGGACGCCGCGGTGCTGTTCCGGCTCGCGCTCGAAGGTGCTCCGGCAGGGACCGTCTGGCACGCGGTCGCCGACGAGGGGGACCGGGTGCGTGCCCTGGCCGAGGTCATCGGGCGTCGGCTCGGCCTGCCGGTCGAGCGGGTGGCCGACGAGACGTTCGGCGCGTTCGCGCCGATCTTCGCGATGGACCAGCCTGCGTCGAGTGCCCACACGCGCGACGCGCTCGGCTGGGCCCCGACCCACCCGAGCCTGCTCGAGGACCTGGAGAACGTGCAGCGCTGAGCGCTGAGCGGTGAGCGCTGAGCGTGCACGGTGCGGCGTGCGCGATGCGGTGCGGCGTTGATGGCGTGGTGCGCGCCTGTGGCGCGTCACGGGGCGGTCAGGCGCGCACCGGTCGGCGTTGCGCGCACGGTGCGCCGGTCGGGAGGTGCGGTGCCGGGCCGCCCCGGGCCTCCTGGCTGTGCGGTGGGCGCTGCCAGTGCACGGTGCGGCGTGCGCGATGCGGTGCGGCGTTGATGGCGTGGTGCGCGCCTGTGGCGCGTCACGGGGCGGTCAGGCGCGCACCGGTCGGCGTTGCGCGCACGGTGCGCCGGTCGGGAGGTGCGGTGCCGGGCCGCCCCGGGCCTCCTGGCTGTGCGGTGGGCGCTGCCAGTGCACGGTGCGGCGTGCGCGATGCGGTGCGGCGTTGATGGCGTGGTGCGCGCCTGTGGCGCGTCACGGGGCGGTCAGGCGCGCACCGGTCGGCGTTGCGCACGGTGCGCCGTGCAGCCGCGTCAGTGCTGCGTGCCGCGCAGGCGGCCGATGCCGAGCACGATGCCGACGACGACCATGCCCAGCGCGAGGCCGGCCACGGCCGACACGGCCGTGTCGGCGATCCAGACGACGACGGGGCCTGCGGCCTCGAGCGCGTGCTCGATCACGTGCAGCAGGTCGTACGGTCCGTGCCAGAAGGTCTCGGCGAGGTTCGCGATGACCAGGTGTCCGCCGACCCAGAGCATCGCGACCGTGCCGATGACGCTGATGACCCGGAAGACCATCGGCATCGCACGGACGATGCGGGCACCGATCCGGCGGGTGCGGCGGACGGAGTTCTTCATCATCTGCAGGCCGATGTCGTCGACCTTCACGAGCAGTGCCACGGCGCCGTAGACGACGGCCGTCATGACCAGACCGATCACGATCAGGGCGCCGAGCGTCGGCCAGAGCCCCAGGTCGGGGTCGAGGCCCGCCAGCGCGATGAGCATGATCTCGGTGCTCAGGATGAGGTCGGTGCGGATGGCGCCGAAGACGAGCTTCGGTTCGGTGACGGCCTCGTCGGACCCGCCCTCGTGGTGGACACCGAACCACTCGGTGACCTTCTCGGCGCCCTCGAAGCACAGGTACGTGCCGCCGAGCAGCAGCAGCCACGGCAGCACCCCGGGTGCGAACGCCGTGAGCAGCAACGCCAGCGGGATGATGATGATGAACTTGTTGAACAGGCTGCCGAGGGCGATGCGCCCGACGACGGGGAGTTCACGAGCGGGCTCGAGGCCCTGCACGTACTGGGGCGTGACGGCGGCGTCGTCGATGACGACCCCGGCGGTCTTCGCGCTGGCCTTGAGGGCTGCGGAGAGGATGTCGTCCACCACGGCGAGCAATCCGACTGACAATGCGTTCTCCACTCGTCTGACCTGTGACCGTGCACAGCGTAGTGGCCGCGGAGCATCCTGAACGCCAGCCGCGGGGCGTCCGTAGGCTCGCGGCATGGCTGACTTCACCGCATCCCAGGCCGCCGTCGTCCGGATCGAGCGTTCCGAGCAGGGGCGCTGGGACCTCTCCGTCATCAGCGACGCCGGTGTCGCGATGGGGCACGGCGTGTACCTGTTCGACGCGGACCACGACGACGCCGAGGACGAGCAGGCCGCGGCCCTCGACTTCGTGCGCGACTACGGGTTCCGGTTCGAGCGCGACGCCGTGCAGGCCGACGGTCCCGACGCCTTCTGGGCACCGCTGCTCCCGTCCGACCAGCAGTAGGCGCTGCAGCGCGTGGGAGTCAGCGCGCCGAGTCCTCGAACCCGATCAGCCAGGTGACCCCGTGCGCGTCGCGGACGGTGCCGTCCCAGTCGCCCCACGGGCGCTGCTGCAGTGGGTCGATCACCGTGCCGCCCTCGGCGAGTTGGTCGAACCACCGACGCAGGACGTCCGGTTCCGCAGCGCCGAGCAGTGAGAAGAGCAGCCCGGTCGCCGCGAACGGGGTGTCGCCCTCGCTCGCGTCCGCGGCGAACAGCTGCAGCTCGCCGGTGAGCTGGCCGTGCGCGACGGCGTCGGCCGGGCCGTCCGTGCGGGAGAAGTCCGCGTAGGTCGCGATCTGCACGTCGCCGCCGAACACCCGCTGCCAGTGCTCGAGGGCCTGCCTGGCGGTGCCGGCGAACTGGAAGTACGGCGCGGGTCCGGTCGTGTGCATGCCCGGCAAGGTACTCCGGAGTGCGGCGTGCGGGAACCCCGGGGCTCGTCAGTCGAGCAGCGCGAGTGCCCGCTCCAGGACGTCCTCCGGACGGCCGTCGCCGTGCAGTGCCCACCAGGTGAGTGCGGCGCTCGCGGCGGCGGCCAGCGTGTGGGCGCGCACGGCGACGGCGAGGTCGTCGGCGGTGACCCCGTCCCGCTCGGCCACGTACCGCAGGATCTCGTCGGTCAGGGCCGTGACCGTGGCAGCGCCGACGTGCTCGAGCGACGGGTTCGCGCGGATGACCCGGAGCCGGTGTCGGGTGACCTCGACGGCGTCGTCCGGGAACGTCGCTCCGATCCGGTAGGCCGCCCGGAGCGCCACCGCCGAGGGTTCGTCGGCCGGCCGTGACCGCAGGGCCTCGCGGAACCGTGCGGCGAACTCGTCGAGACCGCCCCACACCAGCGCCGCCTTGTTCGGGAACAACCGGAAGAGCGACCGACGGCTCACCCCGGCCGCCGCGGCGACGTCGTCCATCGACACCGCGTCGAAGCCCTGGTCGTCGAACAGCCGGAGTGCGACGAGGGACACGGCGTCGGGGTCGATGGTGCGCGGGCGCCCCGTCGGACGGTCGTTCGTCGAGCTCATGGAGACCTTTCGGCACTGAGTGCTATAACCGGGTGTGGCGCAGCGAGCGCCTCTCATTGAGGAGACGACATGACCGACACCACCGCCGGACGGTTCACCGGCAGGACCATCATCGTCACCGGAGCGGGTTCCGGCATCGGACGCGCCACGGCGACACGCATCGCGAACGAGGGCGGCCGCGTCATCGCGACCGACGTCGTGGCTGATCGGCTCGATGCACTGCGCACGGAGCTCGAGGGCCTCGCAGTGGAGACCGTCGTCGGCGACGTCGCCGCGAGGGAGACCATCGACGCACTCATCGCCGCCGCCGGCGACCGGGTGGACGGGCTCGCCAACGTCGCCGGCATCATGGACGCGTTCCTGCCGCCGGACGAGGTCGACGACGCCACCTGGGAGCGTGTCTTCAGCGTCAACGTCACCGGCCCGATGCGCCTGACCCGGGCGGTGCTGCCGCTGATGATCGCCGCCGGCAAGGGATCGGTCGTGAACGTCGCGTCCGAGGCCGCGTTGAAGGCCTCGGCCGCCGGTGCTGCCTACACCTCGTCGAAGCACGCCATCGCCGGGTACACCAAGAGCGTCGCGTTCTTCCACGGGCCGCAGGGCATCCGGGCGAACGCCGTGGCGCCGGGTGCGGTCGCCACGAACATCGAGGCGCCGATGCGCAGCGAGTACGCGGCCCGCCGGGTCGGTCCCATCATGCAGACCACCATCCCGCCGGTCGCCCAGCCCGAGCAGCTCGCCGCCGCCATCACCTGGCTGCTGAGCGACGACTCGGCGAACGTCAACGGTGCGGTGCTGCCGAGCGACGGTGGCTGGTCCGTGGTCTGACCCGTTGCTGCGGCACGAGACGCCGTCGTCACGTCGAGACGCCTCCGGAAACGGGGGCGTCTCGACGACTTCGCGGCGTCGGGCAGACACGACGGCGTACGCCGCGGTGTCGCCCGCCTACACTGCCGACATGACCGAGGTCTCCGCCGAGCGCTCCGAGTGGGGCCGGTTCGCCCCCGACTCCGTCGAACGCCGGATGCTCGAGCACGCCGGCACCGCACTCGGTGTCGTCCTGCGGCCCCGGACGGTCGTGCTCGACCGCGCCCGGGTCGAGGTCGAGGGCATCGACGACGCCGACCGGGTGGTCGTGCAGCTCGTCGCGAACCAGGGCGCCTACAAGCCCGCGTGGCGCAACAAGGTGATGGCGGACCTGTTCAAGCTCCTGTGGCTGCGCCGTTCGGTGCCCGGGGTCGAACGAGCGGTGCTCGTCGTGGCCGAACCCGCTGCTCGGGCACTCGCCGGGTGGGTCTCGGTCGCCGCCGCCGACCTGGGCGTCGAGGTGCTCGTGTGGGACGGAACCACCGCAGCGCCCTCGTCGCGCTGAGCTCCGCACCCGTTCACACGTTCGCAACACATGTGGTCCGGCTCCGTAACACGGGCGTCCTAACCTCGTCACCAGCAGCGGATTTCCGCGTCGCAGACGAACCCGAGCTCGCGACGCACGCTCTCCGCCATACGAGACCGAGCCTGCGTGCTCGCCGACGGTATGGAGGAACGGATGAGCACATCAGCGGTCCGCGTGGACGCGGTGCGCAAGGTGTACGGCAGCGGCGCGAGTGCGATGGTGGCCCTCGACGACGTGGAGCTGACGATCGAACCCGGACGGTTCGTCTCGCTGATCGGCCCGAGCGGCTGCGGCAAGTCGACACTGCTCCGCCTGGTCGCCGGGCTCGAACCGGCTGACCGCGGCGACGTCCGGGTGCACGGCGTCACGCCGGCCCAGGCCTGCGCCGCCAAGCTCATCGGACTCGTGCCGCAGGCCCCCGCGCTCCTGCCGTGGCTGACCGTGCTGCAGAACGTCTCGCTCGCCGCCCGGGTGAACCCCGGAGCCGGGCGTCGCCGAGCGGCCATCGGGGACCTCGAGGAACGCACCACCGGAGCCGGCCCGGACATGCGGGAGCTGCTGCGGATGGCGGGACTCGGCGAGGCGATGGACAAGCTGCCCGCCCAGCTGTCCGGCGGGATGCAGCAGCGCGCCGCGATCGTGCGGGCCTTCGGGCTGCGGCCCGACGTCCTGCTGATGGACGAGCCGTTCTCGGCGCTCGATGAGTTCACCCGCGAGAGCCTGCAGGACCAGCTGCTCGACCTGTGGGACGAACTGCGCACCACGGTGCTGTTCGTCACGCACTCGGTGTCCGAAGCGGTCCGGATGTCCGACACCGTGGTCGTGATGGCCCCGCGCCCCGGCCGCATCGTCGACGTGATCGACATCGACCTGCCCCGCCCGCGGAACCAGCGCCTGTTCGAGGAACGGCGGTTCCACGAGTACGAGGACCTCGTCCGGACTCGACTGCACAGCGCCTGGCGCACGACCGATGCGGCCTGAGGAGGACGGGACCATGAGCGCGACCTCCACCTCGGCGTCCACCGTCACCGCGACCGGCACCACGGCTGAAGCCGAACGGCGCAGCACCCGTCGGCCCGTGCCCGGCTGGCTCCGGCCCGTCGTCTGGCTGCCCCTCGTCGTCATGCTCGCCGTCCTGGCGGTGCTCTGGCAGCTCGGGGCGTCCGCGATGCCGTACCTGCTGCCGCCGCTGCCCGCGGTGGGGGAGACCCTGGCGACGCAGCTGCCCTACTACCTGCAGAACGCCGGCATCACCCTGGCCGAGTCACTCGTGGGCTTGGCGATCGGGTTCCTGGCGGCCTTCGTGCTCGCGGTGCTGACGAGCGAACTGCCGATCGTCCGCCGGGCGGTCATGCCGATCGCGATCGTCCTCAACGTGACCCCGCTCGTCGCCATCGCCCCGGCACTCGTCGTGGCGTTCGGGTTCGGGCCGTTGCCGAAGCTCGTGATCACGGCCCTGATCTGCTTCTTCCCGATCCTGATCAACACCGCCGCCGGACTGCGGTCCGTGCCGCAGCCCGTGCTGCAGGTGTACCGGACGATCGACGCGTCCCGGTTCGAGATGCTCGTGCACCTGCGGATCCCGAACGCCCTGCCGTTCGTCTTCGCCGCACTGCGGATCGTGTTCCCGCTGTCCATCATCGGCGCGGTCGTCGCGGAGCTGTCGGCGTCCGGGTCGACCGGCGGTCTCGGCACCGTGATCAGCACGGCGTCGTCGATGAACCAGCTCGCCGTCGTCTACGCGGCCATCGCGATCCTCGCCGTGATGGGCGTGGCGCTGCTCGGCCTCATCACGCTCGTCGAGCGACGCGTCCTGCACTGGCACCGCAGCGCGAACGACTGACCCGCGGCCGCCCCGCGGCCCGACCGCACCACCCGCCGGAGCGAGCCCGCCCGCTCGACGTCAGCCGCGCCTCCAGGCCGGCCCCCGGCGACCCGTCCCATCACCCGCACCCGCCCTGCACCACCCATCCCTTCCCACAGGAGTGACCATGCAGCACAGCACCACGCAGCCCCGCAGCAAGCAGCACCGCACCAAGGCCGCCGTCGCGGCCCTCGCCACCGCCGCCGTCGCCCTCGCCCTCACCGGCTGCAGCACCGGCTCGAGCGCCGGCAGCGCATCGGCCGAGGGCAGCGCGATCTCGTCCGAGCGGTGCAAGGAGAACAAGGACGCCGGCACGATCACGTACCTGTCCGGCTACCAGTACCAGTCGTCGGCGTCGATCCTCGAGTACATCGCGGCGGACGAGCTCGGCTACTTCAAGGACCTCTGCCTCGACGTCACCCTGAAGCCCGGCTCCGGCGACACCGCGCAGAACACCAAGCTCCTCGCCAGCGGCCAGGCCACGGTGTCCGCGGTCGCCGAGCAGGACCTCATCCAGGCCCGGGCGAACGGCATCGACATCACCGGCATCTCGTCCTACTCGAACGCCGGGCTCGACATCCTGATGACCAACGGCGACGACGTCACGGACCTGAAGCAGCTCGACGGCAAGGTCGTCGGGCACAAGGGGTACGTGCCCGCGTCCGTCCAGGCGATGATGGTCAAGGCCGGTGTCGACTGGGACTCCCTGACGCTGGTGAAGGAGGGCTACGACCCCTCGGTCCTGCCCCGGAAGCAGAACGGGCTCGAGGCGCTGACCGGCTTCGTGTCGAACGAGCCGAACCTGCTGCAGGCCGCCGGTGACGACGTCAAGGTCTGGCAGCCCGTCGACTACGGCATCCCCTCGTCGATCGGCGCGATGGCCGTGAACCCGGCGTTCGCGAAGGCGCACCCGACCGCCGTCGAGGACGTCCTGCGCGCAGCCCTGCACGCCTACGACTTCTGCTCCGCGAGCGCGGCGAAGACGAAGCAGTGCGTCGGCTACGCAGCGAAGCTCTCCGGCGCGACCTACGACGAAGCCCAGAACGCGAAGATCTGGACCACCGAGACGAAGGTCATCGCGGACAACCCCACGCTAGAGCAGCCGCTCGGCGGCATCGACATGGAGAACGTGTCGAAGCTCGTCGACATGCTGCACCAGTTCGGCATCGTGAAGCCCTCCGTGACCGGTGCCGACGCGAAGGCCTGGTTCACGAACGAGTACGTCGACGCCGTCACGAAGGACGGCGAGACGGTGTGGCCGGCACCGTGAGCCCCGTCGTGACCGAGTGTTCCGCAACGACCAGAGAGGCGGCGTGAGATGCCCGCGAAGGAGTACGGGATCTTCCTCCCGATCGGCAACGGCGGGTGGATGCTCTCCACCACCGCACCCCACCCCGAGGCGACCTACGCCTGGAACAAGCGCGCGGCTTTGCACGCCGAGGCGATCGGCCTGGACTTCGTGATGTCGATGGCGAAGTGGCGCGGCTTCGGCGGCACCACCGACCACTGGGGCCGGTCCCTGGAGTCGATGACGATGATGGCCGGCATCGCCGAGGCCACCGAGCGGGTGAAGATCTGGGCGACGATGCACGCCAACGTCCACAACCCCGCCGTCGCGGCGAAGATGTACACCACCCTGCAGGACGTCTCCGGCGGCCGTGCCGGCATGAACATCGTGAACGGTGCCTACGCGGCGGAGTTCGAGCAGTTCGGGATCTGGGACGCGGCGCTCAACCACGCCGACCGGTACCGGATGACCGAGCTCTGGACCGAGGCCGTCACGCGCCTGTGGACCGAGGACAGCGTCACCATGCACACGCCGTACTTCGACCTCGACGGCTGCGAGTCGCGTCCGCACCCGTCGGCCCGTCCGACGATCATCAGCGCCGGCAAGTCCGAGGCGGCCCGGGCGTTCCAGGCGAAGCACGCCGACGGTGCGTTCCTCGCCGCTGACAGCCTGGACGAGATGCGCGACCTGTCGCGTGACGTGCACGACCGCGCGGCCGCCGAGGGGCGGGAGTGCAAGACCTACTCGATGCTCACCGTCGTGCAGGGCGAGACCGACGCCGCCGCACAGCGCAAGGTGCGCGAGTGGGGCGTGGGCGTCGACCGCGAGGCACTGGCCTCGATGCGGTCGTCGTGGGGCGTCCCCGCCGCGCAGGCGCGTGCCTGGGCGGACAGCGCGGTCGGCGAGGACGCGTTCCAGACGGCGTACGTCGCGGGTGCGGCGGACACCGTCACCGAGCACATCGAGTACATCGTCGACCAGGGCGAGCTCGACGGTCTGATGCTGATCTTCCCCGAGTACGACCAGGACATGGTGCTGTTCGGCGAGACGGTCCTGCCGGCCCTCCGGCAGCACGACGCGGCGGTGCTCCGGTGACCGGGGCGACGGAGGGCCGCGACACGCGGCTGGACCGCCTGCTCGGCACCGCGCCGCCGGCGGCAGCCGACGCCGCGCTGCGCCCCGTACCCGGCACCGCGCTCCGCCCCGCGCTCGTCGTCGTGGACGTGCAGCGCGACTTCGGGGAGCCGGCGCGCATCGCCCCGTACGGACTCGACGACCGTGCGTCGGCCGCCGTCGACGCCGCGGTCACCCGCATCGGTACCCTGGTCGACGAGGCCCGCTCCTCCGGCGTCCCCGTCGTCTGGGTCGAGCTCGGCAGCGACCCGGCTCGACCGTGGCGCTCGAGCACCTGGCTGCGCGGTGGTGCCCTCGACGGACCGATGCCCGACGACGAGCCCTGCCGCATCGGCACCGAGGGTGCAGAGTGGTTCCGCACGGCGCCCGCGTCCGGCGAGACGCGCGTCGTGAAGCGCGGCTACAGCGGGTTCCTGGGCACCGACCTGGAGGCCCGGCTCACCTCCGCCGGGATCGGCTGGGTCACCGTCGTGGGACTCACGACCGAGTGCTGCGTGCTCGCCACCGCACAGGACGCGATGCAGCTCGGCTGGCCCGTGGTGGTCCCGCGGGACGCCACTGCCGCGTACGACACCGACGTGCACGAGGCCGCGCTGACGATGATCGGCCTGAACGTCGGCGTCGTGACCGACGCCGACGACGCCGTGGCGCTGTGGCGCGCAGCGGTGCCGACCGAGACGGTGGGCGCCCGATGACCGGCATGCACCTGGCCTACGACCTGTCCTTCACCCACACCGAGGGGCGGTGGGCGGCAGCAGGCAGCTGGGTCGGCCAGGACTTCCCCGACGTGCGGATGTACATGGAGGTGGCGCGGACCGCCGAACGCGCCGGCGTCGACATGCTGTTCTTCGGCGACGGCTCCGGCGTGCCGAGCACCTGGCGCGGCAGCATCGACCCGGCCGTCGAGTGGGGAATCCAGTGGCCCCGGCAGGACATGGCACCGGTGATCGCCGCGATGTCCACGGTCACCGAGCACATCGGCTTCGGGCTCACCTACTCGTCCACGTTCACCCACCCCTTCTCGATCGCCCGACTGCTCAACTCGCTCGACCACGTCACCGGCGGCCGGATGGCGTTCAACGTCGTGGCCTCGTCACGGGGTGCGGACGCCGCGAACTACGGGTCCGACCACCTCGTCGACCACGACCTGCGGTACGAGCGGATGGAGGAGTTCATCGGCGTCTGCCGTGCGCTCTGGGACTCCGTCGCACCGGACGCCATCGTCCGCGACCGTGCGACCGGCCGGTTCGCCGACCCCGCCGGGGTGCACCCCATCGACCACGACGGACGGTTCTTCAAGGTGCGCGGGCCCCTGGCGAGCGTGCCCAGCCCGCAGCGGCACCCCGTGGTGGTGCAGGCCGGCAACTCGCCGCGCGGCATCGCCGCGAGTGCGTCGTTCGCCGACCTGGTGTTCGGGTTCGGCGCGAGCGTCACCGGGCAGCTCCGGCACCGCGACGCCCTCGACGCGGCGCTCACCGAAGCCGGCCGTGACCCCGCCGGCGTCGGGATCCTCTGGGCCACCCAGGCGATCGTCGGTACCACCGAGGCCGAGGCCGTCACCCGTCGGGACTCCCTGCTGTCGTTCTGGAACCGCGAGGCGGTGGGCACCTTCATCTCGCACAACGCCGGGTACGACTTCTCGACCCTGCCGGCGTCGTTCCGGCTCGGCGAACTGCGCGACGAGATCGTCGCCGCGCAGGCGAGCCCGGCAGGCCTGGTCGGCAGCCTGGTCGCGGAGTTCGGCGCGGACCACACGATGGACCGTGACGACTTCTTCGAGCACGGCTGGCGGGCCGCGACCGGGCTCGACCACATGCTCGTCGGTGACGCCGCCACGGTGGCCGACGCACTGCAGGAGAACTTCGCCGCCACGGGAGGCCGCGGTGGCTACATGCTCTCCAGCCCCCTCGGCATGCCGTCCGGGTTCGCCGACCTGAGCGAGCTGCTCGTGCCGGAGCTCCGCGACCGCGGGGCCCTCGCACCGCGGTACCCGGGCACCACGCTCCGCGAGAACCTGGCGGTGTGAGGTGACCCCGGCCCGTCGGTGGCTCGCGCTCGGCGGGCTCTGCCTCGGCTTCTTCATGCTGCTGCTCGACAGCACGATCGTGTCCGTCGCACTGCCCGACGTCGGGCGCGACCTCGGGTCTGACGCGTCGACGTCCGTGTGGGTCAACAGCGCCTACCTGTTCGCCTTCGCGGTGCCGCTGCTCGTGGCCGGACGGCTCGGTGACCGGTTCGGGCACCGCCGCGTCTACATGGTCGGGCTCGCGGTCTTCACGATCGCGTCCGTCGGCTGCGCGGCGGCACCGGGCATCGGTGCGCTCGTCGCCTGGCGAGCGGTCCAGGGGCTCGGTGCGGCGCTGCTGACCCCGCAGTGCCTGACCGTCATCCGGTCGCTGTTCGACCCGCCGCGGCTGGCCGTCGCGCTCGCCGTGTGGAGCGCCGGTGGCGGGGCTGCCACGGTCGCCGGACCGATCGTGGGCGGACTGCTCGTCGAGACGTGGGGATGGCCGTCGGTGTTCCTCGTCAACGTGCCGGTCGGGGTCGTCACGGCGATCGCGGTGCTCCGGTTCGTGCCGGTGTCCCCGCGCATCGTCGTCCCGCTGCCCGTGCTCGCGGTCACCGGGGTGACGGCCGGGGTCCTCGCGGTCGTCGTCGGCGTGCAGGGGACCGGAGCGGGGTTGCTCGCCGCCCCGCTGCCCCGAGCCGCCCTGGTGGTGCTCGGTGCGGGGGTCGTCGCGGTGGTCCTCACGGTGCAGCGTCGGGCCGGCGACCGGGCGCTCGTCCCCCTCGGGCTGTTCCGGGACCGAGGCTTCGTCACCGGCTCGTGGGGCGCGACCGCGGCGTCGTTCTGCGTCGGGTCCGCGCCGATCCCGCTGATGCTCGCCCTGCAGACCGAGCGGGGCCTCGGTGCGGGAGCAGCCGCACTGGTGCTCGTGCCGATGGGCATCGCGTGCCTGGCCGCAGCGCCCTTCGTCGGACGCATGACGAACACCGCGGGCCCCCGGGCGACGGCCACCGTCGGCGCGGTCCTGCTGGTCGTGTCCGTCGCCGTCACCGCCCTGCTGATCGGCACCGGTGCGCCGCTCTGGGCGGTCGCGAGCGCCTTCACCGGCTTCGGGGTCGCGAACGCCTTCGTCTGGTCGCCGTTCTCGCTCGCCGCCGTGCTCGCCGCCGGCCCGAGCACGATCGGGGCGGCCTCGAGCACCTTCAACACCGTCAAGCAGCTCGGCGCCGTGCTCGGCAGCACCGTCACCGCGGTCCTGCTGGCCACCGCGACCGACGCCGTCGCACTCGGCGTCCTCGCGCTGGTCGCGGTCGTCGCTGTGGTGGCGGCACGGTCCCTGCCCGCGCCCCGTCGAGCGGGCACCGTGCTCACCGGTGCCGTGGTCCACGGCGCCGGGGTCGGACACGGCCTGGGGTTCCCCACCGCCAACCTGCTGCCCGACGCCGACGTCGTCCGGTCCGTGCCGGCGGACGGGGTCTACGTCGGCTGGCTCACGGCGGCGACCTGGCCCACCGCCCGCGAGGCCCTGGTCTCGGTCGGCAGCAACAGCACCTTCGCCGACCGGCCGCGCACCGTCGAGATCCACGTGCTCGACTTCGACGGCGACCTGTACGGCACGGCCGTCGAGCTCACGGTCGGCCGGCGCATCCGCCGGCAGCGCACGTTCCCCGGTCCGGACGCCCTCGTCGCCGCCATGCGTGCCGACGAGCACCGCGCCCGGACACTTCTCGCCCGCTCCTGAACGAGGGACCCACCATGCACGACGAGTTCACCGACGACCCGCTCGACATCCGCGAGGCGATCGCCGAGGTGCCCTCGGTCGTCGTGGCGATCGCCGCCCGCGTCACGGGCGTCCCGGTGGTGATGGTCGCGACGTCCTTCACAGTCGGGGTCTCGTACGACCCGCCGCTGGTGACGTTCGCCGTGCAGCACTCCTCGACCACCTGGCCCGACCTCGCCGCGGCGCCGGTCATCGGGGTCTCCGTCCTCGGCCACGAGCACGCCGCGCACACCGCGCAGCTGGCGTCGCGTGACCGCGGGCGTCGGCTCGACGGCGTGGGGACGGTCGAGACGGCCGGGGGAGCGATCCTGCTCGACGGCGCGCACTCGTGGCTCGAGTGCGTCGTCGAGGCCACCCACCGGGCGGGCGACCACGACATCGTCGTGCTGCGGGTGCTCCGGTTCGCCCGCGACCGCTCGCGTGAGGCACTCGTGTGGCACCGGCCGGCGCGGCGGCGTCAGGGCGTCTCCACCTGACGGACGGGAGGCCCGTGGCGACGCCGCCACGGGCCTCCCGTCCGCCCTTCGCTCGCGTCGACGACGCGCGGTTCCTTCCCAGAGCACGTGCGCTGGAAAGCGGAATCGGGCGTACCTGGCAGGAAGTTCCTGCCAGGTACGCCCGATTCGACCAGGTACGCCCGAAGGGCCCCGCTACCCCCGCCTCAGGAGACGAGCGCCGCCATCTCGCGCACGACGGCACGGAGCCGGTCCGCGAGCTCGTCGTTGCTCCGCACGGTCTCGCGGTGCGCCACCTCGCTGAGCGCCGACATCACCAGGGTCACCGCGGTGCGGGCTGTCTGTGCGTCCGTGCGGGTGCCGACGACGCTGAGCAGGGACTGGCGCGACTCGGCCATCCACTGCATCACCATCGAGGACATCTCCGGCCGGAGCACGAGCAGCTCCTTCATGCGACGGCGGTCCTGCGAGAGCGGGACGGTGGCCGCGACCAGGGCGCACAGGTCGTCGACCAGGGCACCGTCGGCCTCGGCGAACCAGGCCGCTGAGCGCTCCGGGACCTCGACCGAGTCGAGCCCGAGCGCCGCGTGCGCCTTCGACGAGAAGTAGTTGAAGAAGGTGCGGGGGGAGACGTCGGCGTCGGCGCAGATCTGCTCGACCGTGACGCCGTCGAGCCCGTGCGCGGACACCAGCGTGAGCGCTGCGTCGTGCAGTGCCTGCCGGGTCTGCTGCTTCTTCCGTTCACGCAGCGTGCACGGCTCCGTTGCCGCAGCCGCTGCCGGGGTGGTGATCACGTGGACTCCTGGTGGGTTGGTGTGTGTGGGAGGGGCGCCCGCCCGGAAAGGGGGCACGGACGGACGCCCCGGTCGGTCACCGACGGTGCGTCGGCGTGGATCCGGTCGAACCCGAGCCGGTCGAACCCGAGCCGGTCGAACCCGAGCCGGTCGAACCCGAACCGGTCGGCACGGACCCGGTCGGCACGGACCCGGTCATCGGTCCGGTGAACGAGCCGGCCTCGGCTGCGGCGGCGCCCGCCTCGGCCTCGAGCTGCGCCTCGGCGGACATGTCGGCCTGCTCCTGCAGCGCGGAACGCTGGCGCAGCGGCGGCACCCGGAAGAACCAGGTCAGCACGAACGCGAGCAGGATGACGCCGAGACCGACCCAGTAGATCGTCACGGACGAGGCGTTGAAGCCCGCCATGAACGGCCGGGTCAGGCGGCTGTCGGCACCGGTCAGGAACGAGGTGTCGTTCGTGCTGGTGGCGCTGTCGCTCGTGGTGTTGCCGTCGTCGATCTTCTTCGCCAGCTCCGGGGTGAGCTCGTCGACCCAGTAGGAGCGCTGGTCGGCGTCCGCCCAGTCGACGGACACGGTGTCGCCCTGCACGCTGGCGTGCGCCTGGTCGGCGACCTGCTCGAGTGCGGACTGCTCGGCGGCCGGCGTGGCCGCGGCGACCTGCTGGTCGATGACGGTCTGCGCGGCTGCTGCGGGCACGGCACCGGCGGTGACCTGCTGCTGCACGGCCGCGGTGACCTGCTCGGTGACCGCGGCGTCGGCGGCCTGCTTCGCCTTGGCCGAGGCTGCGTCGAGCTGCGACTGCACGGTCTTCGTCAGCGGGGTGACGACGGGCGTCCAGATCTTGTCCATGGCGCCCTGGTTCGCCTTCGCGCTGGCGACGGTCGGGTTGAGCGCGGCGTCGAGTGCCGGACCGAGGTCCTTCTGGTTCGCGGTCGCGGTCAGGATGTTCGCCGGCATCACCGAGAACAGGATGGACAGCAGCACGGCGGTGCCGAGCGTGCCACCGATCTGGCGGAAGAACGTGGCGGACGACGTGGCGACGCCCATGTCACGGGCCTCGACGGAGCCCTGCGACGCCAGGGTCAGCGACTGCATGACCGAGCCGAGGCCGAGACCGATGAGGAACATGCCGATCATCAGGAACCAGAGCGGCTTGTCGATCGACATGAAGGTCAGGACGACGTAGCCGGCGGAGACGAGCGCGGTGCCGATGACCGGGAAGATCCGGTACCGGCCGACGCGGGCGACGATCTGACCGCTCGTGATCGAGGCGATCATCAGGCCGCCGACCAGGGGCAGCGTGGCGAAACCGGACTCGGTCGGGGTGAGCCCGACGACGATCTGCAGGTAGAGCGGGATCGTGAGCATCGCGCCGAACATCGCGAAGCCGACCAGGAACCCGATGACGGTCGCCATCGAGAACGTGCCCGAGCGGAACAGCTTGAGCGGGATGATCGCCGCGTCGCCCATCTTCGACTCGATGAGCAGCAGACCGATCAGGCCGACGACACCGACGACGTAGCAGGCGATGGCGGCGGGGGAGCCCCAGCCCCAGATGCGGCCCTGTTCGGCGACGAGCAGGAGCGGCACGAGGGTGACGATGACGGCGGTCGCGCCCCACCAGTCGACCTTCGGCTTCGCGTCGCCGGCGCCGTGCACCTTCGGCAGGTGCAGGAACACGATGACCATGAGGAGCGCCGCGACACCGATCGGCACGTTGATCAGGAGCACCCAGCGCCAGCCCGTGATCCACAGGATCTCGGAGGAACCGGCGAGCAGACCACCGATGAGCGGGCCGATCACGGACGAGATGCCGAACACGGCGAGGAAGTACCCCTGGTACTTCGCGCGCTCACGCGGGGCCAGGATGTCGCCCATGATCGCGAGCGGCAGCGACATCAGCGCACCGGCACCGATGCCCTGCACCGCACGGAAGGCGGCGAGCATGAGCATCGAGGTGGACATCGACGACAGGACGGCGCCGAGGATGAAGACGACGATGCCGAAGATGTACAGCGGGCGGCGGCCGAAGATGTCGGAGAGCTTGCCGTAGATCGGCGTCGCGATCGTCGAGGTGATGAGGTACGCGGTCGTCACCCAGGCCTGCTGGTCGAGCCCGTGCAGGTCGTCGCCGATCGTGCGGATCGCCGTGCCGAACACCGTCTGGCCGAGCGAGGACAGGAACATGCCCGCCATCAGGCCGTAGATCACCAGGAGGATCTGACGGTGGGTCATCAGCGGCTGCTGGCCGGCGCCTCCGGAGGCCGCGGGGGCCTCGGCGGTGTGCCGACCGTGCTGCACCGGGACGGGTGCGGTGGCGGTCATCGAACTCCTTTTTCTGGCTGTGAAACTTTGCAGACCGCGCAACGATACATCTGTTGCTTCCGGCAAGCAACTAAATGTGCCCGCTACGCTGAGCGCGTGACCGACGACCGGCGTGCCGCCGAGCGACTCCTGCGATCCCAGCTCGACCGGCTGTGGGTCCGGCAGACCCTGCGCTCCTCGCTCATCGAGTCCCGGGGCGGCCTCGACCCGACGGCCCGCGTGATCCTGCGAGCCGTCGCCGGGCACGGGCCGGTCCGGGCGACCGCGATCGCCGACGCGACGGGGTTGTCGCGCCCGGTGATCAGCCGCCGGGTCGCCTCGCTGATCGAGGCCGAGCACCTGATCGGATCGCCGGACCCCGCGGACGGCCGCGCCACGCTCGTCACGCTCGCGCCCGCCGGCCGACGGCTGCTCGACGAGCTGGACGCCGCCGGCGCCGAGGTGTTCGACGACCTGACGGAGGAGTTCGCCTCGGACGAGCTGCGCTCGCTCGCCGAGATGCTGACGCGACTGAACGACCGGGCGGACGCGGTCCTGGGGATCGGCACCACGCGCTCCTGACGTGACCAACACGGCGGACGGGAGGCCCGTGGCGGCGCCGCCACGGGCCTCCCGTCCCTGCGGAGCGCGCATTCGAGATACCGTTGGTGGTATGAGCACGGACACCACCCCCACCACTGAGACCCTCGACGACGGGCCCGTGGTGACGTTCGCCGATCTCGGCCTGAGCGACGCTGTGCTCAAGGCCGTCAAGGACATCGGTTACGAGACCCCTTCCGCCATCCAGGAAGCCACCATCCCCACCCTCCTCGCCGGGCGCGACGTCGTCGGCCTGGCACAGACCGGTACCGGCAAGACCGCGGCCTTCGCGCTGCCGATCCTGTCCCGCATGGAGTCCGGCAGCAAGAAGCCGCAGGCGCTCGTGCTGTCCCCGACGCGCGAGCTCGCCCTGCAGGTGTGCGAGGCGTTCGAGCAGTTCGCGTCCCACATGAAGAACGTCCACGTCCTGCCGGTCTACGGCGGCCAGGCGTACGGCGTGCAGCTCTCCGCCCTGCGCCGCGGCGTCGACGTCATCGTCGGCACCCCCGGTCGCATCATGGACCACCTGGCAAAGGGCACGCTCGACCTGTCCGAGCTGAAGTACCTGGTGCTCGACGAGGCCGACGAGATGCTCAAGATGGGCTTCGCCGAGGACGTCGAGACGATCCTCGCCGACACCCCGGACGACAAGCAGGTCGCGCTCTTCTCGGCGACCATGCCCGCGCAGATCCGCCGCATCTCGCAGCAGTACCTGACCGACCCGGCCGAGATCACCGTCAAGACCAAGACGAAGACCGCCGCGAACATCACGCAGCGCTACCTGATGGTCTCGTACCCGCAGAAGGTCGATGCTCTGACCCGCATCCTCGAGGTCGAGGACTTCGAGGGCATGATCATCTTCGTCCGCACCAAGAGCGAGACCGAGACCCTGGCCGAGAAGCTCCGTGCCCGCGGGTACGCCGCCGCCGCGATCAGCGGTGACGTCGCCCAGGCCCAGCGTGAGCGCACGGTCAACCAGCTGAAGTCGGGCAAGCTCGACATCCTGGTCGCCACCGACGTCGCCGCCCGTGGCCTCGACGTCGACCGCATCACGCACGTCGTGAACTTCGACATCCCGGTCGACATCGAGTCCTACGTGCACCGCATCGGTCGTACCGGCCGCGCCGGTCGCTCGGGTGACTCGATCAGCTTCGTCACCCCGCGTGAGCGTCGCCTGCTGTCCGCGATCGAGCGCCACACCAAGCAGCCGCTCACGCAGATGCAGCTGCCGACCATCGACGACGTCAACGAGACGCGCCTGACCCGCTTCGACGACGCCATCACCGCGGCGCTCGAGGACCAGGGCCGGATCGCCGCCTTCCGCGACGTCATCGCGCACTACGTCGAGCACCACGACGTCCCCTCGGACGACGTCGCCGCGGCCCTGGCCGTCGTGGCGCAGGGCGACTCGCCGCTGCTCCTCACCGCAGCCGACGACGCCCTCCGCAGCCAGATGGAGCGCGACGCCCGTCGCAGCGAGCGCGACGACCGTGGTGCCCGCGACGACCGTGGCGGCCGCAACGACCGCGGCGACCGTGGTGGCGACCGCGACCGTGGTGACCGTGGTGACCGTGGCCCGCGCCGTTCGCAGCCGATGTCCCCGTACCGCATCGAGGTCGGCCGTCGTCACCGCGTCGAGCCGCGCCAGATCGTCGGTGCACTCGCGAACGAGGGTGGCCTGCGCCGCGACGACTTCGGTGCGATCCAGATCCGTCCGGACTTCTCGATCGTCGAACTGCCGGCCGACATGGACCCCGGTGTGCTCGACCGACTGACCGACACCCGGATCAGCGGCAAGCTCATCGAGATCCGTGCGGACCGCCGTGGTGGTGGCCGCCGCGACGACCGCGACGACCGTCCGGAGCGCAAGCCGCGCTACTGAGACGCGCCGCGTCCGAGACGCGACCCCCTTCTGACGGGAGGCCCGGTGCCAGCTGGCACCGGGCCTCCCGTCCGTCGTCGGTGCGGGTCCCGTGCCCGCGAGACGCCGTCGTGTCGGCTCCACGCCGCCGAGTCGGCGAGACGCCGTCGGATTCGGCGGCGTCTCGGGAACACGACGGCGTCTGCCGGTCCGGCCATGCGGCATCTTGCGGTGCGGGGAACCGCAGATCCGACCCGCAAGCGTTCCCCTGGGGTCAGCGCGGTGCTGTGATACGTGGAGCCGTGACGCAGGGAGCCGCGGGGAAGGCAGGGGAACCATCGTGTACCGAGCACTCATCACCGCGGTCGCCGCCGCGGCGCTCGTCTTCGGAGGTGCGGTGCCGGCGACGGCGCACACCTCTCCGTCGGTGCCGGGCGCACCGACCGCCGTCCGCGTCACCGGCGACGCGGACAGTGCCACGCTGACGTGGCGTGGCCCGAAGCACGGCGCGAAGGTGACCGGCTGGAAGGTCGCGGTCGCCGCCGTCGCGAACCGGCACGACCGTCAGGTCGACCGACTCCACCCGCGCGCCCGCTCCGACCGCTTCGACGAGCTCTCGCCCGCGACCACGTACCGGTTCTCGGTGCGTGCCCTCGGACACCGGGGGACCGGACGCACGATCACGCTGCGCTGGACGTCACCGTCGGTGCCCGAGCCGGAGACGACGCAGTCGCTGTTCGCGCTCGACGGCAACGGTGACGTCGTGCGGTTCGCGGACTCCGGCAGCGGTGCGGAGACCGTCGTCGCGACGGACGGCGAAGGCTTCACCGCGAACGCCGACGGTGACGTGTTCACCCCGTCGGCGGACGGCACCGAGATCCTGCGGGACCCGGCCGACGGCAGCGGGGTCTCGATCATCGCGTCCGGCCTGCACCTGACCCCGGACCTGCGCTCCGACGCCGAGGGCAACCTGTACTGGGTGGACTCGGTGACCGGTGCGGTGCAGAAGCTGTCCGTCGGCGCCTCGACCCCGAAGGTCGTGCTGGACCTGGGTGGCAAGGCCGTCGGGAGCGATCAGCGTTTCTGGACCGTCACCCCGGACGGCAAGGTCGTCGTGCTCGGCGGAACCGTCAGCCAGCCGTACGTCAAGGGCACCGGCATCGCGCCCCGCACGTTCATCGGGCCGACCGGCACGATCGTCGGCTACCCCGCCGGCGTGCTCGCGGACTCGCACGGCAACGTCTACGTCGACATCCGATCGACCGGTGGCGCCGGGTCGTGGGTCTGGTACCAGCTCAAGCCCGGGGCGACCCAACTGACGAAGATCGAACCACGGTACGCGTTCGAGTACGCCGCCGCGAACGCCGACGGCTTCTCGCTCCTGCAGTCGGCGCAGTTCTGCCCCGCCCCGTCGGAGTACCGGCCGGGCGGGTGCACGATCGACCGCGGCATCCCGGACAAGCTCGTGGTGGGCATCGGCGGGACGTCGACCGTGCCGGTGACCGGGCTGACTGCCGGGTCGGGTGGCGAGCACCTCGGTGCCGTCTCGGCCGACGGGGACGTGTTCGTCTCCATCGACAGCGGCCCCTCGGTCGGGCTGTGGAAGGTCCCCGCCGCGGGTGGAGCTGCGCAGCAGCTCGACGCGGCGCAGTACTCGAGGCTGCTGGTGATCTGACCGGCGGTGCGAGGCGGAAGGGGGTGGGACGCAACGGCGCGTCCCACCCCCTTCCGTGTGTGGTGGCAGCGGGTGGCGGCGGTGTCGGCGGCGGTGGTTCAGGCCGCGCCGGCGGCCGTCCGGCGGCACACCTCGTCCCACGGGGTCGGTTCGATGCCGAAGTGCGCCCGGGTCTCGCGGTCGTCGACCACGTACGGCGCGGTCCACTGGTAGGACATCTCGGCCAGCTCGCGGAGCATCGGCGACACGAGCCCGCCGACGCGGAACAGTGCCGCGGGCATCCGCCGCACCGGCACCGCGGGCTTCCCCGCCGCCGCGAGGACGTCGGTGAGCGCCTGCCGCTGCGTCCGCGGCGCGTTGCTCGGCACCATCCACGTGCGGCCGTGCGCGCCCTGGTCCTCGGCAGCGGCGACGAGGGTCCGAGCGACGTCGAGCACGTCCGTGAAGGTGTGCGGCAGGTCCGTGCGACCGACCATCGACACCGCCCGTCCGCGCAGCGCCGCCGGCAGCACGCGCGTGACGTGCCCGTTCGCGCCGATCCCGGGACCGAGGTAGTCCGAGGCGCGGACCTCGACGGCCCGGACACGGCCGGCGTCGTGCGCGGCGAGGGCATCCGTCCACAGCGTCGCCCGGAGCACCCCCTTGTGGTCTGTGGCGGCGTCCGGCAGTCCCTCGTGCATCGGCCCGTCGACCGGGCCGTACGGGTACAGGTTCCCGGTGATGGCGTAGGTCGCCCCGGTGCGTTCGGCCGCGGTGAGCAGTGCTGCGGCGAGCGGGGGCCAGGTGCGCTCCCACTGCGTGTAGTCGCCGGGGTTCGCGCAGTTGTAGAGGGTGGCTGCTCCCTCGGTGGCGCGGGAGAGGGCATCGGCATCGGAGGCGTCGAGCGCGAGGTGCTCGACACCGACGATGCCCGTGCTGCGACCGGAGCGGGAGACGACGGTGACGCGGTCACCCCGGACGGTCAACAACTCCGCGACGTGCCGGCCGACGGGGCCGGCGCCGACGATGAGGTGGTGGGGCATGGTCTCCTGCTTCCTGGTTGATCGCTTGTTGGTCGTTTGTTGGTCCTTGCGAGAGCACTGCTCTCGGAATCGAGCATGGCAGTTCGTCGACGCGAAAGCAAGAGCAGTGCTCTCCTTTGTGTGCGCTGCTCTCTCGTGCCAGGATCGTGGGATGGCACCCACCGCCCGAGCACTGGCACGGCAGACGGTCACCGCGGACATCCTGGCCGCGGCACGCACCCGCCTGACCGACGAGGGTCCGGCCGCCCTCAGCCTGCGTGCCGTCGCCCGTGACGTCGGGATGGTCTCGTCGGCCGTGTACCGGTACTTCCCGAGCCGCGACGACCTGCTGACGGCCCTGCTCATCACCGACTACGACGAACTCGGCACCGCGGTCGAGGCCGCCGGTGCCGCGGCCGGACCGGCTCCCGGTACGCGCTGGGTCGCGATGTGCCGGGCGATCCGCGACTGGTCGATCGCGCACCCGGGGGACTTCGCGCTGCTGTTCGGCTCGCCTGTGCCGGGCTACGCGGCGCCGCGCGAGACCGTCGTGCCCGCGTCGCGGACGGCGCTGGCGCTGGTGCGCGTGGTAGCGGACGCCATCGGCTCCGGTATGTCCGATGCGCCCGGTGCGTCCGGTGCGTCCGGTGCGGCGGGCTCGTCCGTCACGTCGACGCCGGGGGCGGCCGGGAGGCCCGGATCACCCACCGCGCCCACGGCGGCTCCCGGGGTGGCCGGTCCCGCCGTCGCGGACGGGGTCGCCACCCTGCGCTCGTTCGGCATCACCCTGCCCGACGAGGTCCTGGTCCGCACCCTGATGGCCTGGACGACGGTGTTCGGGACGATCTCGTTCGAGCTCTTCGGGCACTTCGTCGGTTCCGTGTCCGACCCGGCCGCCTACTTCGACCAGGTCATCGTGCGCCTGGCGGATGACCTGGGGTTCACCGCCACGTTCTGACGCGCGTGCTGTCCCCAGATCGGGTGCGCAGCCTGACACAGGCCCCGCCCGTGCGGTAGACAGGTCGTCACGCCGAGGTCGTGCCCGATGACCGGAGCGGACGACCGGCACGGTGCCCTCCGGGTCAGCTGCCGGACGGAACCACACTCGGGCGTGTGCGACGCGGCCGGGGCCCGCGCGGGGATCAGGAGGAACGCTTGCGACGCAGCACGTCCGGCGACGCCGCGGACGGGGAGACCCGGTGACCGCGCTCGACGTCAGCCGACAGGACCGCCGCCGCCTGAGCACCGGCACCGCCCGCCGACGCCTGGTGGCCGTGCGGACGGTGGCGCTCCTGGCGTCCCTCGCCGGGGTCAACTACATCGTGTGGCGCTGGGCGGCCTCGGTGAACTGGCACTCGTGGTGGATCGCGGTGCCGCTGATCCTCGCCGAGACCTACAGCGTCATCGACTCCCTGCTCTTCGCCCTCGGGGCCTGGCGGCTCCGGGAGCGCGGCGAACCACCGGCGAAGCCGTCCACCGACGTCACCGTCGACGTCTTCATCACGACCTACAACGAGCCCATCGACCTGGTCGAGCGCACCGCCCGGGCCGCGAAGGCGATCACGCACCCGCACACCACCTGGATCCTCGACGACGGCAACCGCCCCGAGATGCGTGCGGCGGCCGACGCGCTCGGCATCGGCGTCATCACCCGCGGTGCCGACTGGGTGGACCGACCCCGGCACGCCAAGGCCGGCAACCTCAACAACGCCCTGCTCGCGACCCAGGGCGAGTTCCTGCTCATCCTCGACGCCGACCAGGTGCCCGACCCGGCGATCCTCGACCGCACCCTCGGCTACTTCAAGGACCCGAAGATGGCGCTCGTGCAGACGCCACAGTGGTTCGAGAACGTGCCGGACGACGACCCCCTCGGCAGCCAGGCGCCGCTGTTCTACGGTCCGATCCAGCAGTCGAAGGACGGCTGGAACGCCGCGTTCTTCTGCGGGTCGAACGCCATCCTGCGACGCGAAGCGCTCATGCAGCTCGGCATCTCGCGCTACGTGGCCGAGGTCGAGGCGTCCGTGCAGCGCACCCTCGCCACCTCGCGCAAGCTCCTCGCCCGCTCCCGTGAGACCGAGACCGACCCGCGCGTGCTCGCCGCCCTCGACGACGCCGAGGCCGTGGTGGACCAGGCGCGCGAACAGGTCCGCGCCGGTGAACCCCTCGGTGACGTGACGTACGGGTTCCAGCGGGGGATCGACGCCATCGCCTTCCGGTTCGCCGCCGCCGACCTCGAGTCCGTGCGGAACGACCTGCAGGAGCTCGCGGCGATGTCGACCGACGCCAACACCTTCGCCGGTCTCGACGACGCCGCGCTCGACGTGCTCGGCCGGCGCGAGGCTTCACCGGTCGCCGCCATCGAGTCCATCGCGGTGCTCGCCCGTGCCCTCGACGTCAACCGCGACGACGAGGCGCAGCCGATCATGCCGCTGGCGACGATCTCGGTGACCGAGGACATGGCCACGGCGATGCGCCTGCACGGCCTCGGCTGGAAGTCGGCGTACCACGACGAGATCCTGGCGAAGGGGCTGGCCCCCGAGGACCTGCCGACGATGCTCGTGCAGCGACTCCGCTGGGCGCAGGGCACCATGCAGGTGTTCTTCCGCGAGAACCCCCTGGTGCAGAAGGGGCTGTCGTGGGGGCAGCGGCTCATGTACTTCTCGACGATGTGGAGCTACCTGTCGGGGTTCGCCGCGATCGTCTACATCGCCGCCCCGGTGCTCTGCCTGTCGTTCGGGGTCATCCCGGTGCAGGCCTACAGCGTCGACTTCTTCGCCCGGCTCATCCCGTTCCTGGTGTGCAACCAGCTGCTGTTCTGGGTGGTGGCCGCCGGCAGACCGACCTGGCGCGGGCAGCAGTACTCGCTCGCCCTGTTCCCGGTCTGGATCGAGTCGGTGACCAGCGCGTTCCAGAACGTCTACCGGGGCAAGCCGCTCGGGTTCCGCGTCACCCCGAAGGTGCGCGACGAGACCGAGCAGAAGCCGCGGTGGGACCTGGTCAAGCCGCAGCTGTACGCCATGGGTGCCCTGGTCGCCGCCCTGATCATGATCGGCATCCGCTACCTGACCGGCCAGGCCGAGGGGATCGCACCGCTCGTGAACACCGCGTGGGTCGTCTTCGACCTGTTCATCTTCAGCATCGTGATCCGGGCCGTCCGGTACCGCGGGCCTGCCACCCCAGCCCAGTCCGAACACGAGTCGAGCACCGCCGGAGGACCCCTGTGAGCACCGAGACCACGTTCGAGGTCGCCGCGACGCCCGACTCCCTCGACGAGGTGCAGGACCGCTTCGCCGCGTGGTGGGACGGCCTGGGCATCGACGACGTGCGGCTCCGGTTCGCACTCGAGACCGCGTTGGCCGAGGTCGCCGCGAACATCGTCGAGCACACCGTCCGCGCCGACCGGGGGACCGGGCGCCGGTACACCGTGCACCTCGAGGCCACCGACCGGGCCCTGACCGCGGTGCTGACCGACAACGGGATGCCCGTCGACATCGACCTGAGTGCCGTCACCATGGCCGACGTCGAACAGGAGAGCGGGCGCGGTCTCGCACTCGCCATCGCGGCGCTCGACCGGTTGGAGCACCGGCACGAGCCCGGCCACAACGTCTGGACGCTTGCGTGCGACCGGTGAAGCAGCCGGTGGCCCGCGCGGTCGCCCTCCTCGTCACGATCGCCACGCTTCTGCTCGGTGGTGCGCTGCCGGCGTCGGCTGCGTCCGTGCACCCGGCGGCCGCCGTGCAGCCGGCCGAGGGGTCGACGTGGTTCGGCCCCGACCTCGACTGGGCCAGCGATTCGCCCGAGGGGTACGAGGGGCGGCTCGGCGCGACGCCGTCGATGTACGGGGTCTCCGTCGACTACCCGCTCGACCGCACGGCGAAGCAGGAGCTCCTCCGCTCAGCGCGTGCGGCTGCGACCCAGGGTGCGGTGCTCGTCGTGAGCCTCGAACCCGACCGTGAACTGCGGTCGCTCGACACCGCGGACACCCGTGCCGTCAACACCGTGTTCGAGGACCTGCACGACCAGTACGACACCCAGGTGCTCGTCCGGTTCGCACCGCAGATGAACGGCACGTGGGTCCGCTGGGGCCAGCAGCCGACCGAGTTCGTCCGGGCGTTCCGGGCGCTCGGCACGACCGTGCACGCGGGCACGTCGGACGCGCTCATGGTGTGGTCCCCGTCCTACGGTGCCGGCTACCCGTTCGGCGAGTCCGCCGGGCGGCTGCGGAACCTGTCCCCGGTCGACGTCGCGAAGGCGGACACGAACGGCGACGGACAGCTCACCGCCGCCGACGACCCGTACGGGCCGTACTGGCCGGGAGCCGAGGCCGTCGACTGGGTCGGGCTCTCGATGTTCTCGTACGGCAAGGGCGACCCGACCGAGGCCGCCGGCCGCGCCGTGCCGCTCACCCGCAGCGGCGAGGTCGAGGCCCGGTTCGACGAGGACTGGGGGTACGACCAGCCCCAGTCGGGCACGTTCTACGACCGGTTCGCGGCCGCCGACGACCGCCCGATGCTCCTCGACACCGGCGCCCTGTACAACCGCGAGCTGCAGGGCGACGCCGAGCTCCAGGTCAAGCGGAGCTGGTGGCGGCAGGTGCTCGCCGCGGTGCAGGAGCGTCCGCTGATCCGGGGCATGACCGTGCTCGAGGCGGAGCGACGCGAGCCCGAGGCCGGCAACCGCGTGGCCGACTGGCGACTCACCGCGGACCCGGGCGTCGCGGGGTCCTTCCGCGCCGACCTCGAGCGGTCCGGTGACTTCGCCTTCGGTCCGGTCACCGACCGCGTGACCGTGCAGCAGGGCAACGCCGCGATCTCCCAGGAGTACGAGACCGGCGGCGAGCAGATGGCATGGATCGTCTGGCTGGCCGCCGGCCTGGCGATCGTGTTCCTGCTGAGCGGGGTGTTCGGCCGGCTCCTGCCGAGCTGGCGCTACCCCGACGACGGCAAGCCCGGCCGTGACCTGCGGCTCGACCTGTTCCGCGGGTTCATCATCCTCGCCGTGGTGATCACCCACATCGAGATCGGCGGGCCGTACTCGTACCTCACGCTGCATGCCGTCGGCGCGATCACCGGCGCCGAGATGTTCGTGTTCCTGTCCGGCATGGTCCTCGGCATGACGTACCCGTTCGCCGTGAAGAAGTTCGGCGAGTGGGCGGCGGCCGTCGGGGCGTGGAAGCGCGCGCGCAAGCAGTACGTCGTCACGCTCGTGGTGATCCTGGTGGTCTTCGCGCTGAGCTTCGTCCCGTTCCTGAACACCGATGCCATCACCACGTTCACCGACCGCGGCACGGGCACCGGCGGTGTCGACGCCGAGGGCCGGGTCTACGACCTGTACCCGAACGCGATGCAGCTGCTCGCCTACCCGCCGCCCTGGTACGCGATCCGGCAGTTCCTGCTGCTCGAGATGGGGCCGTGGCCGTTCAACATCATGGGCTTGTTCGTGGTGCTGAGCCTGTTCATCCCGGCGTTCATCTGGGTGATCCGCCGCGGGTTCTGGTGGGCACTGCTCGCCGCCAGCTGGGCGCTGTACGTGTTCCAGGCGCTCAACCCCGACTTCCGTCCGCTGAACTCCCAGTTCGAGGCGGTGTTCCCCCTGTTCACCTGGCAGGTCGTGTTCACCCACGGGCTCGTGCTCGGGTACTACCGGCGGCAGATCGTCGGCGCGCTCACCGGGCGTCTCGGCAAGGTCCTGGTCGGCGTCGCCGTCGCCGGGTACGCGGCGTTCCTGGTCTACGTGTGGGCCGGCGACCACTTCGGGTTCACCCCGGTGCCGTTCCCGGCGACGATGTACGAGTCCCTGTACAACACGGCGTACCAGCGGGTGGACCTGCAGTGGGGTCGCCTGGTGGACATCGCGTTCTTCGCGATCGTGTCCTACGCGATCCTCACGGTGTTCTGGAAGCCCATCGCCGCCGCCATCGGCTGGCTCTGGATCCCGCTCGGGCAGGCGAGCCTGTACGTGTTCGTCTGGCAGGTGTTCTTCGCCCTGGCGATCGCCTCGATCCCCGGTGTGCCGTGGGGCGACTTCTGGATCGGGTTCGTGGTGCACACGGCGCTGATCCTGCTGGCCTGGTACATGGTCCGCAAGAAGTTCCTGTTCTCCGTCATCCCGCGCTGAGCGGGTGCGCGCGGCGCCGCGCAGCGCGCAGCACATGGTGAGCAGGAATGGTCGGGTCCGACGTGCGGACCCGACCATTCCTGCTCACGAAGCGAGGGCAGACGGACAGGAGGCCCGTGGCGGCGTCGCCACGGGCCTCCTGTCCGTCATGCGCTCACGCGATCCGCGTGACGCTCAGCGGTGTCGGGTCCACGGGGTCCGGCGGGACCGGGAGCGACCCGCGGATCTGGTTCTGCGCCTGGCAGTCGCTGGTGCAGTTCGTCGCACCCTGCGACAGTTCGACGGCGTCCTCGCCGAGTACCCCGCCCAGACGCCCGCCGGGCTGGACCGTCCACGTGGTCGTCGTCGTGGTCTGCGAGGTCTTCGTGGCGACCTGCGGGCTGTCCTTGCCGAGGAGCATCTGGTGGGCACCGCTGCCCGCGGACACCGCGGCCATGCCGTCGCCGAAGTTGATCTTGCCCGTGTACGGGTTCGTGAAGTAGAACAGGCCCGCCCCGAGGGTGTGGGTGAACGTCACCGGCCCCGCGAACTCGGTCTCCATCTGGAAGATGCCGCCCTGGGCGCCGTCCTTCGCCTGGACCTTGAGCTTCCCGGCCCCCGTCGAGAAGATCGCGACGAGGGTGTCGTCCTTGACCTCGAGCGACGAGAGCTTCGTGCTGGCGAGCTGCGCGGCGGTGAGCGACGGGACCTTCGACGCGAACACCACGGTCGGCTTCGTCACCATGCGCTGCGTGTCCGCGGCGCCGGTCAGCGTGTAGTCGTACACGCCGAGGTCGGCGATCCGGATGTCGAAGCCGTTGTGCTTGCCCCGGACCGCGATCGTGCCGGCGACCGCGACGTCCCGGATCTTCAGCTCCTTGCCCTGGGCGGGGTTCGTCGTGACCCCGTTCACGGTGACGGCGTAGTCACCGCCGGTCGAGGTCTTGCCGGACGCGTTCGCGGGGGAGACCCCGACGAGGGCAGCGGCGACGACGGTGCCGAGGGCGATCGCGGCGGCGATGCCGGTACCGCGTCGGCGTGAGCGCTGGGTGTGCATGGGTGCCTCCTGGTGGGCCTGTCTGGCCGGTACGACGATCGTCGCCGCCAGCCCCACTCCGCACCATCGGACCTTGGTACTAGTACCCCGGCAGCAGCGTGCAGCAGGGCACGGTCACCAGCCGTGGTCGCGGGCCCAGAGTGCGGCGCTCGTCCGGTCGGCGACGCCGATCCGCCGGAACAGCGACCCGACGTGCACCTTCACGGTCCGCTCCGCGATGCCGAGTTCCGTGCCGATCTGCCGGTTCGACATGCCGCGGGCGATGCGGACGAGCACGTCCCGTTCCCGGGGCGGGAGCTCCGGGCCCCGGTCCGCGGCGGCGCCGGCGGCTGCTCCGGGCAGGAGCGCCCGGGCCACCCGGGGGTCGATCGGCGTCTCGTCGCGCGCTGCGGCACGGACCGCCTCGACCACGTCGTCGGGCGCGGCGTCCTTCAGCAGGTACCCGGTGGCACCCGCGGCCAGGGCGGCCCGGACCCGCTGGTCGTCGGAGAACGTCGTGAGCACGAGGACCCGGACCGACGGCAGCAGGGTCCGCACCCGCCGGGTCGCCTCCACACCGCCGGCACCGGGCATCGACAGGTCCATCACGACGACGTCGGGCCGCAGCGTCGGCACGAGCGCCACCGCCGCTTCGCCGGTGGCCGCCTCGCCGACGACCTCGCAGTCGTCGGTCGTCGCGAGCACCGCGCGCAGCCCGCTCCGGACCAGCGCGTGGTCGTCGACCAGCAGGACCCTCACCGCAGGGCCTCCGCGTCGACGGGGACCCCGAGGTCCCAGGTGGTGCCGGCACCCGGAGCGGTCCGGAGCAGCAGGGACCCGCCGGTGTCCTCGGCGACCTCGCGCAGCAGGGTCGTGCCGAGGTGTCCGGTGCGGCCGCCCTCGACGACCACGGCGGGGTCGAAGCCCGCCCCGTCGTCGTGCACGACCACCCGGACCGAGCCGACGGCCTGCGTGACCGTGACCTCGACCCGGCCTGCGCCGGCGTGCTTGACGGCGTTCCAGACGGCCTCGCGGACGAACCGGACGACCGCGAGCAGCGCGGCGGGGGACGCGTCGACGGCGTCCGGCACCCGCACGGTGGTCGCGAGCCCCGCTGCACGCGCGCGGGCACAGGCGTCGTCGAGGGCGGCACCGAGTCCCTCGGGCGTCGGAGCCGCCGGCCGGATCGTCGCCATCGAGGTCCGCAGCGACGACACCGCACCCCGGAGCACGGCGGCGGCGTCACGCGTGGCGGGATCGGCACCGAGGGACAGTGCGAGTCCGGCGACGTCCTGCACCGGTCCGTCGTGCAGCTCGGCGGCCATCCGTCGGCGTTCCGCGGCCTCGGCGTCGAGCGCGCGACCGAGCAGCCGCTCCCGCAGGCGCTGCCCGGAACGGATCCGCAGCAGCAACCCGAGCAGCAGCGGCACCAGGAGCGCGAGCACCACCGCCACCGTGCCGAACGCCAGGACGGCGAACGACCGTCGCAGGTCCGCGGCGCGCGCGAGCACCTGGTCGTACGGCTGGTACGCCTCGAACAGCAGCGCCTCGCCGGACGGCGTGTGCACCGCCTGGTACGCCTCGAGCAGCGGCCCGTGCCCGCGCTCGTAGCGGTTCTCCGGCTCGGTCAGGTCGGACACCTCGGCGTCGGAGCGGTCCGACTCCAGCGCCTCCTGGTCCTCGTCGGACAGCGGGAAGCGCTCGCCGACCAGTCGACGTTCGTCCGACCAGAGCACCGTGCCGTCGGCCGCCCAGAGCTTCATCCGGACCGCCGACCCGGCGCGCAGCTCACCGGCCACCGCGTCGTCCAGGCGCGTCCGTGCGGCAGCCCGGTCGACGGCGGAGCGGGACGGGTCGGCGACCGCGTCGAGCAGTGCGGGTTCGACCACGACCCGTGCGAGCGCCGCGGTGTCGCTGGTCGCGTCACGGACGGCGAACGACTCCGCGATGCGTTGCGCCACCAGGGTGCCGGCGGTCGCGACCGCGGCGCCGCCGACGACCGCGGCGAGCACGACGCCGACCAGGACGAGCCGCCAGGGCGTCCGGCCGGTCCTCCGGCGCGGGTCGGCCGCGACGAGCACGACCGGCTCTGCCGCCGTGTCACTGTCCGACGACCGTTGTCCGTGCACCCGGACACCGTAACCGGCGGCGTCCCCACCGGGCGCGCGTGGGGCCCGGATCGCCGCAGAACGCAGGCCTGGAGGCCCGTGGCGGCGTCGCCACGGGCCTCCAGGCCTGCTCGGGGTGCGTCGTACCGCACATGGTGAGCAGGAACGGTCGGGTCGCGGTGCGCGACCCGACCGTTCCTGCTCACGAAGCGGGCAGCCGCTCGCGCAGGGCGCCGCGGACCGACTCCCACCCGGCCAGGCGGTCGCGGATCGCGTCGTCCTGCTCGGCGGCCAGGGCGTCCCGGTGCGCCTGTTCGAGCACCTCGTCGATGACGACCCGGCGGCCGCTGCGGGCCGAGGTGATGGCTGCGTCGACCATCGTGAGGCTCATCACGTTGCCGTGCACCTCGCCGTCCGGCACCTCGCCGGAGCGGACCGCCCGGACGAAGGACGCCAGCGACCCGGCGATCTCGTGCCCGACCGACGGCGCAGCGGCAGGGGAACCGGGGGTGCCGTCGAGGTCGCTCGACGGGTCGTGGTCGCCGTCCCAGAGCGCCGTGCCGGCCGCTCCGGAGGCACGCCAGTCGCCGTTCCACGAGGTCTCGGCACCCGGCGCGCACCACGAGCCGTCGTAGACGTAGCGGACGTCGTCCTCGAACGTGAAGACGGCTGCGGCGGCCGCGTCGCCCCGGTACCAGGACCACGACGGGTTCCACGACTCGCAGTACACCGACACCGGGTCGCGTTCGAGCACGTACCGGGCGGAGTCGAAGGCGTGGATGGCCATGTCGAGCAGCAGGACGTCGTCCATCTCCTCGCGGAACCCACCGAAGTGCGGCGCCTTCGCGAACCGGGTGCTCAGCCCGCCCACGGCACCGAGGTCGCGGACGTGCTGCCGGAACGCGACGAGCTGGTCGTTGTACCGGCGGGACTGCGACACCATGAACAGCTTGCCCGTGGCCTCGGCGGCGGCGGCGAGCGACAGCGCTTCGGCGACGGTCTGCGCTGCCGGCTTCTCGCCGAGCACGGGGAGCCCGGCACGGAGCGCCTGCAGGGTGACCGGGTGGTGCGCGACCGGCACGGTGATGTCGAGGACGGCCTCGGCACCGGTCTCGGCGGCCAGCACGGTCAGGTCCGTGCCGACCGGGATCGACGGGTCGCCGGCGTGCTCGGCCCCGGCGCGGGCGGCGTCGAGGTCGAGGTCGACGATGCCGACCAGCTCGACCTCGGGGTCGGCGGCGACGGTGGCGAGCCAGGCCCGCCCCATCCCGCCGGCGCCGACCTGCAGGACGCGGAGGGGGCTCACGCCTGTGCCCCGTCGCGCTCGGCCACGGGCTCGGCGGTCTCGGGCTCGGCGTCGTCGGGCTCCGCGTCGTCGAACGGGCCGCGGTAGTGCTGCCCGTCGAAGTACTCGCCCAGGTCGTAGCGGCGGAGCGTCGGGATCTCCCGCTCCCGCTCGGGCCGCGCCCACTCGGCACCGTTCGCGATCACGCGGCGGACGTCCGGGTGGTGGTAGACGGGGAAGTCCTGGTCACCGGGGGAGAAGTAGAAGATCTTCCCGAGGCCGCGGCGGTAGGTCATGCCGCTCCGGAACACCTCGCCGCCCGTGAAGCCCGAGATGAACACGAGCTCGTCGGGCGTCGGGACGTCGAAGTACTCGCCGTACATCTCCTGCTCGGGGATGACGATCGGGTTCGGCACCCCGCGGGTGATCGGGTGCTGCGGGTTGACGGTCCAGACGAGCTCCTGGTCGTGCTCGCTGCGCCAGCGGAGGGTGCAGGTGGTGCCCATCAGCTTGCCGAAGATCTTCGACCAGTGGCCGGAGTGCAGGACGAGCAGCCCCATGCCGGAGAGCACGTGCTTGTGCACCCGGTCGACCACGGCGTCGTCGACGTCCTGGTGTGCGGCGTGCCCCCACCAGGTGAGGACGTCGGTGTTCGCGAGGACCTCGTCGGTGAGGCCGTGCTCGGGCTCCTGCATGGTGGCGGTCCGGACGACGGCCTCGGGCAGGTGCTCGCGGATGCCGTCCGCGATCGCGCCGTGCATGCCGTCGGGGTACCGCTCGGCGACGTGCTGCTCGACCTGTTCGTGGACGTTCTCGCCCCAGACGGTGATGCGGAGCGGGGTGGTGGTCATGGTGTGTGCCTTTCGGGGGTGGTGAGACCCGGTCACTTGACTGCGCCGCCGGTGGCCCCGGCGGCGATGAACTTCTGCGCCACGAGCAGCAGCACGATGGCGGGGATCGAGGCCATCACCGCGGCGGCCATGACGGTCGACCAGTCGGCGGTGAAGGTGCCGATGTAGTTGTAGATGCCGAGGGTGATCGGCCGGACGTCCTCGGTGGTGGTGAGGGTCAGGGCGAACAGGAAGTCGCTCCAGGTGAACAGGAACGTGAACAGCCCGGCGGTGATCAGGGCGTTGGCGCTGATCGGCACGACGACCGAGCGGAAGGCCCGGAAGTTGCCGGCACCGTCGACCTTGGCGGCCTCGATGATCGACGGCGGGATGTTCTGCATGAACGCCCGCATGATCAGGATCGCGAAGGGCACGCCCGCGGTGCTGTCGGCCAGGATCAGCCCGGGCACGGTGTTGAGCAGGCCGAGGTCGTTGTACGCGGCGTACAGGGCGTTCGCGACGACGATGCCCGGGATCATCTGCGAGATGAGGATGCCGAACAGCACCGCGTTGATGCCCTTGACCTTGAACTGGGCGAGCGCGTAGGACGCCGGCGTCGCGATGAGCAGGCTGACGACGACGCTGCCCAGGGCGATCACCAGGCTCGTGACCAGGGCGCCGCCCTGGTCGGCGATGGCCTGCGCGTAGCCGCCGAGCTGGGCGTTGATCGGGAACCAGGCGGCCTCGATCGCGGAGCCGGCCGGCTGCAGCGAGATGTTGATCATCCAGTAGACGGGGAACAGCATCACGGCGAGGATCAGGATCCCGACGCCGGACAGCACCCACTGCTTCGCGCTCGTGGGACGGACGGGCCGCCGGGCACCGCGGGTGACCACCGCGCGGGTCCGGAGGGCGTCGGTGGTGGACGCTGCGTCAGTCATCGACGGCCTTCCTGTTGAGGCGGAGGTAGACGATCGCGAACAGGGCGGAGATCACGATGAGGATGTTGCTCAGCGCGGCGCCCTGCCCGAAGTCGAACTGCTTGAACGACAGGTCGTAGGACTGGGTCGCGATGGTCTGGGTGGCGTTCGCCGGCCCGCCGTTCGTCAACCCGAGGATGATGTCGAGCACCTTGATCGTGTAGACGACGCCGAGCACGAGCGTGACGCTCACGACGGGTCGCAGCATCGGCCAGGTGATCGCCCAGAAGGCCTTCCACCCGGTCGCGCCGTCGAGTGCCGCTGCCTCGTACAGCTCGGTGGGGATGTCCTGCAGACCGCCGTACAGGATCGTGGTGTTGAACGGGATCCCGATCCAGATGTTCACCGCGATGACGGTGATGAGCGCCACGGCGGGACTCGTCAGCCACGGGACCGACGGGACGCCGAAGGTGCCGAGGAACTGGTTGACGACGCCCGAGTCTTGGTCGAGCATCCACTTCCAGACCGCGCTCGAGACGATGAGCGGCAGCAGCCAGGGCAGCAGGAGCAGCGAGCGCAGGAGGCCGGACAGCGGGAAGTTCCGTCGGAAGAACAGGGCGAGCAGCAGGCCGAGGACGAACTGGCCGACGATCGACCCGATCGTGAACAGCGCCGTGTTGAGCATCGCCGTGCCGAACAGCTGGGACGACACGACCGAGGCGTAGTTCGCCAGGCCGACCCACGGCGCCTCGCCCGTGTAGAACGTCGACGTCGTGTACGCCTGGAAGCTCATGACGATGTTCTTGACCACCGGGTAGCCGAAGAACAGCAGCAGGAACAGGACGGCCGGCAGCAGGAACAGCAGCTGCGCGATCCGTTCGAAGCGCAGCGAGCGGCCCGGGCGGGGCCGCCGGGACGGAGCGGGTGCTCCGTTCCCGGCGGCCCGCCGTGGGGCGACGGGGGTCGCGGTGCTCGTCATGCTCAGTTGCTCGACTGCGCGTTCTGCAGGGCGTCGGCCGGGGAGTCCTGCCCGGTCAGCGCCGACTGCACGGCCGTGTAGATCTTCGTCGCGGCCTTGGGCCAGTCGGCACCGAGCTCGCCGGTGCGGGCGCGGGCGTCGGCGACGAGGTCGACGAACACCTGCTCCTCGGGGACGTCCTTGCCGAACTGCTGGGCGACGTCGGTCTTCGAGGGGATCGTGTAGCGCAGCTTCGCCATCGCGAGCTGGTTCGCGTCGCTGTTCATGCAGTCGACGATCTTCGCCGCGACGGCCTGCTTCGCCTTGTCACCGGTGTTCGGGACGGTCCAGACCTCGCCACCGAGCGGGGCCACGGCCTTGTCGCTGGCGGACTGCACGGGGATCTGGGCGATCCCGTAGTCGACCTTCGACTCCTTCAGCCCGGGGATCTGCCACGGGCCGTTGATCATCATCGCGGCCTTGCCGGCCATGAACTGGTCGTTCACGTCGGCCTGGGTCCAGTTCACGACGCTCTTCGACATCGAGCCGTCGTCGACCAGGCCCTTCCAGAGCGACAGTGCTTCCTCGGTCTCCGGGGTCGCGATGTCCTTCTCGTCGCCGCCGTTCGACCACATGAACGGCAGGAACTGCCAGGTGCCCTCGTACGTGGCGTTGGCGTCGACGGCGAACCCGTACTGGTCGCCCTCGGTGAGCTTCGCCGCGGCGGACTGCAGCTCGTCCCACGTCTTCGGCGGGGTGACACCGGCCTCGGACAGCGCCTTCTTGTTGTAGAAGAGCGCGATGGTGTTCACGGTGGGGGCGAGGCCGTAGACCTTGTCCTCGTAGGTCCCGGCCTGCAGCACGCCCTTGGCGTAGCCGTCGGTCGAGATGTCGTAGTCGGACAGCGGCGACAGCGCACCGGTCTCGGCGATCTGCTGCAGATCCGGGTTGTCGAGCATCAGGACGTCCGGCAGGGTCTTCGACGACGCCTGCTGCAGGACCTTCTGGATGAGCGACGAGCCGGGCACCAGGCTGCGCTTGATGGTGACGTCGTTCTCGGCCCCGCACTTGTCGAGGTACTCGCCGATGACCTTCTTGTCGTTGCCCTGGTTGTAGTAGTCGAGCACGGTGATGGAGTCCACCTTGCCGCCGGAGCTCGCGGACGAGCCGCCGGAACAGCCGGCGAGGACGAGGGGGACGGTCGCCAGCATGGCGACCGCGCTGAGGACCGGGGCGATCCTGCGGTGTCGAGGCTTCATTGCTTCGCTCTTCTCTGGATGGTTGCCGGACACGAGTCGAACGTGTCGCTCGTGGATCGGGGACGACCGGACCAGAACCGCTCCGTCGCGTCCCGAGTGGGGTCGAAGTTAGCATCGAAGCGGTTAGATGGTAAAGCGCTTAGACGAACTTTTTCGGACACCGCCCCCGCTACAGTGAGCGGGACAGGGTGAGGGAGCGGCATGGCGACGATGCAGCAGGTCGCCGACCGGGCGGGCGTCTCGATCGCGACGGTGTCCTTCGTCGTGAACGGCAACAAGCGCGTGTCCGCCGACACCCGTGCCCGGGTCACGGCGGCGATGCGCGAGCTCGGCTACCGGAACAACGTGGTCGCCCGGGCGCTGGCGTCGCGCCGCACCCGGATCCTCGCGCTCGTGTTCCCGGTGCTCGAGCACCGGCTCGGCCAGACCGCGCTGCAGTTCTTCACGAGTGCCGCGAGCCGCGCCTCGGAGCTCGGGTACCACCTGGTGCTCTGGCCGGCGGTGACGACGGCGGACGACGTGCAGGAGCTCATCTCCGGTGGTCTCGCCGACGGGGTCGTGGTGATGGAGGTCACGATGCACGACCCCCGGATCGCCCGTCTGACCGAGCTCGAGGTCCCGTTCGTCGCGATCGGCCGCACCGCCGACCCCTCGGGCATCTCCTACGTCGACATCGACTTCGAGCGCACCGTCGAGGACGCCCTCGACCACCTCACCGGGCTCGGGCACCGTCGGATCGGCCTCGTGGTCGAGGACCTCGACGGCACCACCATGGCCGACTACGGGCCGAAGGTCCGCTCCGAGGCGGCGTTCCACGCCGGCATCGAGCGCCGCGGACTGACCGGCACCGTGGTCGCCGCCGGTGCCTCGGCCGAGGGCGGTCGTCGTGCGGCGGCGGACCTGCTGGCGCACGACCCCGACGTCACGGCCGCGATCATCATGAAGGACGACTCGAACTTCGGGCTGGTCAGCGGGTTGCGGGCCGGCGGTCGGCGGGTGCCCGAGGACGTCTCGGTCATCGCGATCGTGTCCTCCGACGGCGCCGGCGCCGCGACCGAACCGGTGCTCACGACGCTGAACGCCCCCGGCCCGGAGCTCGGCCGCCTGGCGGTCGAGTCGCTGGTCGACCGCCTCGAGGGCGGCAGCACCGAGCGCACCCACACGCTCATCCCGTGCGCCCTGCACCTGGCCGACTCGACGGCCCCCGCCCCCGCCTGACCCCCTGCCGGACTGGAGGCGCGGGTCGGCCCCATCTGCGAAAGCGACAGATCTCCGCCAACGGTTCGCGGCACACTGTCGCTTTCGCGGGGACTGACGGGTTCGGCCGTGCGGGTTCTGTCGCTTTCGCGACCACCTGGCGGCCTGGAGGCGCGGGTCGTCCCCGCCACGCGCCTCCCGTCCGCCGCCCCGCGGGCCCACGCCCCCACCCGCGAAAGCGACAGATCCCTGCGGACGTTCCGCGGCAGGGTGTCGCTTTCGCGACAGCGACAGCGACAGCGACGGCGACCGCGCCGCCGCCTGGCGGACAGACCAGGCTCCGCCTGGTTGTGTGGACGTACAGGTTCGCAGCACCACACGTCGAGGAGGACGGATGGCAATCGACCGGAGGACGTTCATGCTCGGGGGAGCGGGGGTGCTGCTGCTCGCCGGCTGCTCCACCCGACCCGAGCGCACGCGCGTCGAGGACTGGCCCACCGAACCGCCCGAGGGCGAGGCGACGATCAGCTGGTGGGCCGGCCAGGTCGCCTCGAAGGACGGCGGTGACCTGCGCCGCCGGCTCATCGCGGAGTTCCAGAAGGAGCACCCGAACATCCGCGTCCGGATCGTCAGCGCCCCGAGCGACACCGACACGAACCGCACCAGCCTGACGACCCAGATCGCGGCCGGCAGCAGCACGCCGGATGTCTACCTGGGTGACGTCGCCTGGCCCGGGCAGTTCGCGAAGAACAAGCTCGCGACCCCCGTGAACCAGCTCGTCGGCGAGGACTTCTTCGACCAGTTCCCCGAGGGCCTGCGGCTGGCGGCGAGTGTCGACGGCACGTACTACATGTTCCCGCTCTACATCGACGAGTCGTTCTTCCTGTACCGGAAGGACCTGCTCGCGAAGCACTCCCTGCAGGTGCCGGGGTCGTGGGAGGAAGTGCGCGAGACCGCCGCGAAGCTCGTGGACTCCGGCGACGTGTCGTACGGGTTCGCGTTCCAGGGCGACGTGTACGAGGGACTGACCTGCAACGTCACCGAGTTCGTCGCCGACGCGGGCGGGTCGTTGCTCAACGACGACCTCACGAAGCCCGAGACGACGAGCTCCGAGACCAAGCGCGCGTTCGAGTTCATGCGGTCGCTGGTCACGTCGGGAGCGTCGCCACGGGCCACCCTGACGTACCAGGAGCAGGACACCAACGACGCCTTCTCCGGCGGCCGCGCGGCGTTCCTCCGCAACTGGTCGTACGCGTGGGGGATCGCGAACGGCCCGGACAGCAAGGTCGCCGGCAAGGTGGGGCTCGCCGCCCGGCCGACGTTCGACGGCATGGACGAGCACCACTCGACGATCGGCGGGTGGGGGAACTACATCAACCCGCACACCCAGGAGCCCGCGGCGGCACTGACCTTCGCGCGCTGGATGTCGAGCGAGACCGCGCAGCAGTTCCTGACCCGCGAGGGCGGGGTCCTGCCGGCCCGAAGCGCCTCGCTCGTGAGCGAGGACGCGAAGCGGCAGGAGCGCCCGACCTACGACACGGCCGCCGGCATCACGCTCGTGCCCCGCCCGACCTCGACCGCCTACTACCCGAAGGTCTCGCAGGGCGTCTACCAGAACGGCAACAGCATCCTCGGCGGACAGGCGTCCGTCGACGGCGGCACCAGCGCGATGGCCTCCGCCATCTCGCTCGCACTGCAGGGAGCAGCGCTGTGAGCGCCGGCACGGCGACACGACCGGCACGGCCTGGAGGCACGGGTCGCGTCGATCCGCCGCCCCGGCCGACGGGGCGGTCACGTCTCGACCGCATCCGCTCGCGGGGCGCGTGGGGCTTCGCGGCACCGGCGCTCCTGGTGGTCGCGGCGGTGACGATCTTCCCGGTCGTGTACTCGGTCGTCCTGAGCTTCGCGGACGTCGAGGTCGGCTACGAGGGCTTCACGATCCAGTCGTTCGGGTTCGACAACTACGCGGCCCTGCTGCAGAGCGCCGACTGGTACCGGGCGCTGGGCTTCACGGTGCTCTACACGGTGGTGACGGTGTCGGTCGAGCTGGTGCTCGGCATGCTCGTCGCCCTGGTGCTCGAGCGGCTCGGGGCCACCCGCGGCTGGATGCTCGCGCTCATGCTCATCCCGTGGTCGCTCGTCACCATCGTCAACGCGCAGCTGTGGAAGTACATCTACGACAGCACCTACGGCGTCGCGACGTGGTTCTTCGGCCTGTTCGGGGACGCGCCGGTGATCCTCGGCGAACCGGTGCCCGCGATCACCGGGCTGATGGTCGCGGACATCTGGAAGACGACGCCGTTCGTCGCGATCATCCTGCTCGCCGGGCTCGTGCAGATCTCCGAGGACCACTACGAGGCCGCCGAGCTCGACGGTGCGAGCACCTGGCAGACGTTCTGGCGCGTGGTGCTGCCGCAGCTCACCCCGACCCTGACGATCGCGGTGCTGTTCCGCATCCTGCAGGCGTTCGGGGTCTTCGACCTGCCGTTCGTGCTGACGAACGGTGGACCGGGCACCGCCACCCAGTCGCTCGCGATCATGGGCTACAAGGTGCTCTTCCAGGACATCAACATCGGACCGGGCGCGGCGATCGCGACCTCCACCGCGGTCATCGTCGCGGCCGGGTGTCTGCTGTTCCTCCGGGCGTTCCGGAACCAGGCGAAGGGAGGGGACGACTGATGCCCCGTCAACGTGTGCGCAAGGGCTGGCGCAAGTGGGTCAACACCGTCAACGTCAGCGGTGTCGTCATCGCGGTGCTCACCGCGCTGCCGCTCTACTGGCTCGTCACGACGTCGCTCAAGCCGGCGTCCGAGATCGGGCAGTCGCCGCCCACCGTCTGGCCGCAGTCGTTCACCTTCGACAACTTCGTGGTGGCCTTCCGCGACAACGCGCTCGGCCAGTACATGGTGAACAGCGTCATCGTTTCGGTGTCGACCACGGTGATCGTGCTCGCGCTGGCGTTCCTCGCCGGGTACGCCCTGGCCGGCCGGTTCATCCGGGGGCGCACGGCGATCATGACCTCGCTGCTCATGCTGTCGGTGTTCCCGGCGATCGCGGTGCTGACACCGCTGTACCTGCTCGAGCGCAACCTCGGGCTGCTCAACTCGTACCCGGGCCTGATCGTGCCGTACGTGGCGTTCAACCTGCCGTTCGCCATCTGGATCATGCGGAACTACCTGCAGGGGATCCCGTCGACGATCGAGGAGGCGTCCGAGATCGACGGCGCCGGGGCGTGGCGGACCGTGCTGTCGGTGATCCTGCCGATGGCCAAGCCGGGCCTGTTCACGGTCGGCGTCTTCACCTTCACGGCCTCGTGGAGCGAGTTCCTGATGGCACTGACCTTCAACAGCGAGAACTCGTTCCGGACGATCCCGGTCGGCATCGCGCTCTTCGGGACGCAGTTCACGGTGCCGTTCGCGCAGATCTTCGCCGCGAGCGTCGCTGCGACGGTGCCGATCGTCATCCTGGTGCTCGTGTTCCGCCGCTCGATCGTGTCCGGTCTGACCTCCGGCGCCGTCAAGGGGTGACCGGTGTCCGGCATGCGGAGATAGGTAGGGAACTTACCTAGCTGCGCATGCTGGACATTCGTCCGGACGTCGACCTGACCGCCCGTACCCTGCCGTCAGGGGCTCGGTGCGCCGAGATCGACGGCTGCGACGATGCGGTCGATGATCCGCACGAACCTGGCCCGCTCCCGTTCCGAGAAGGAGGCCATCAGGTCGTGCAGGTGCTTGTTCGTGCCGTCCATCGCGCGCGCGTAGTCGCGGCGGGCAGCATCGGTCAGCTCGATGTACCGGCTGCGGCCGTCGTCGGGGTTCGGGACACGACTGAGGTGTCCGCTGTGCTCGAGGCGGTCCACCATGCCGGTGACCGCCGGGCCGGTGAGCCCCAGGTGCTTCGACAGGTCCTTCACGCGCACCGTCCGACCCGCTTCCTCGGCACGCGAGACGAACTGCAGCAGCGTCAGGTCTCCGCCGGAGACGCCGAGTTCGTCGCGCAGTCGGCCGCGCAGTTCGGAGACCGCGGCCTCGAGCCGGGTCAGCGCCGCGTCCAGGTCGACATCGCTCACGACAACGCCCCCTCTGAACGGGTCTCGTCCGGGTCACGATACGCCGCAGTCACCGCCCCAGCGTATCCACATAACGCGGAGCGTGGAACGGTGCGGGTGACGGCATCGGGAGCGAGGCGCTGTGGCTGACCCCGTCCCGACCCCACAGGGCGCCGAACGCGCCGGTGAACCGGTGCGTTTCGAGGTCTCGGGCGGGGATCCCGACTCGGCCGAGCGCGACCTCGCCGCCGTCCACGGCGCGGATCGGTGGTCCGTCCGGCGCATCGACGACGACTTCTCGTACCGGTACACAGCCGTCGGGGACTCCGACGTGAGCATCCGGCGCTCGCAGCTCCGCGGTGCCGTGCGCGGCTCGGTGCCCGTCGGTGCCGACTACGTGGTGACGTGGATCACCAGCGGGACCGCGCACCTGGACTCCGGGCGCGTCCGGATGGAGTTGCGCCGGGACGTCCCCGTGCTCCTGCCGCCCGAGGACGACTTCGTGTTCACGGCCGAGGACCACGACCAGCGGTTGGTGCACTTCGGGCGGGAGTACGTGCACCGCGTCGCGTTCGAACACCTGGAGGTCGACGCCACACCACTGCGGTTCGACCCCACCCGCGCGCCGGAACCCGACACGGCGGAGCGCTGGCAGGGGGCACTCGTGGCGCTGTCCCGGGCACTGCGCGCCGAGGGGCCCGACTCCGACGCGTGGCACGAGGCCAAGCGGTCGGCGGCCACCGCGTTCCTGGACACCTTCCCGCCGCAGGCGGACGACCTGCCCGCGGTGCTCGGCCTGCCGCGGAACGCCCGGCTGCGGGCCGCCGTGGAGTACATCCACGCGCACGCCGCCGAGTCCGTCACGGTCCAGGAGCTGTCCGAGGTCGCCGGCCTGAGCGTGCGGTCGGTGCAGGAGTCCTTCCGCCGGGTCTTCGACGTGTCACCGCTGACCTACCTGCGCGAGGTCCGGCTCGACCGGGTGCGCGGAGAACTGCTCGAGCTCGACCCGCAGGCCGGGATCGTCGGCGACGTCGCGCGGCGGTGGGGGTTCGCCCACCTCGGCCGGTTCTCGGCGGCCTACGCGGCCCGGTTCGGCGAGTACCCGAAGCAGACCCTGCGACGCTGACGACGCCGGGTGCTCAGCGGCCGGATGCCGGCCTCGGCACGGGGCCGGTGCTCGCCCGCACCCGCAGGGTCGTGGGGAGCCGGACGTGGTCCGTGGTCGGTTCGCCACGGAGCATCGTCAGGAGCATCTGCACGGCGTGCGACCCGAGTTCGGCGAGCGGCTGCGACACCGTGGTGAGCGGCGGGGTCGTGGTGGACGCCTGCGGCACGTCGTCGAAGCCCACGACGGACAGGTCCTGGGGGACGCGGAGCCCGACCTCGGCCGCGGCACGGAGCACGCCGATCGCCGACGAGTCGTTCGCGGCGAACACCGCGGTGGGGCGGTCGGCGAGGGTCAGGAGCTCGCGGGCGACGGCCGCGGACTGGTCCTCCTGGTAGCCGCCGTCACGCAGCAGGCACTCGTCGACCGTGATGCCCGCGGCCGTCAGGGCCGAGCGGTACCCGGCCGCGCGGAGCTGGGCGGAGGCCAGGTCGGCGCGTCCCTGCAGGTGCGCGATGCGGGTATGTCCGAGTGACAGCAGGTGTTGGACGGCCTGCACCGCGCCGGCCTCGTTGTCGGCGTCGACGGTGGCGTGCCCCTCCGGCCCGGTGTGCGGGTCGATCGCCACGACGGGGATCGACGAGCTCGACAGCGCCGTGGTCGGAGTGACGACGATCGCGCCGTCGATCAGGGTGCCGGAGAGGCGGGACAGCGACCGGCGCTCCCAGCCGGGTCGATCGGCGCCGGTCATCAGGCCGGCGTAGGCGAGCAGCTCGTAGCCGGTGCCGGTGGCCGCCCGCGAGATGCCCCGGAGCAGCTCGGTCGAGAACGGCTCGAACTCGGGCACCAGGATGCCGACGACCCCGGTCCGCGAACTCCGCAGGCTCCGCGCGACCAGCGAGGTCTCGTACCCCAGGTCCTCGACCACCTGCTGCACGCGGAGCATCGTGGCGGGTGCGACCCCGTCGCGCTGGTTGATCACCTTGGACACCGTCGGGATCGAGACCCCGGCCACCCGCGCCACGTCGCCGATCGTCACCCGGCCGGCACCGGGACGCGCGCCGAGTGCCGAGTCCATGTGCACACCGTACCGCTGCGGCACCATGCGATCGGGTAAGAAAACGTTATCGATATCGATTGACATCGACCTGGAGCAGCAGGCATGCTCTCCGCAGCGGCAGTCGATGTCGCGCATGTCAACGACGACACTTCAGGAGTTCCACGATGACGAGGAAGATCCGTGCCGCGGCAGCCATCGCGCTGATCGGGGCCACAGCACTGGTGGCCAGTGGGTGCTCGGCGGGCAGCGATGCCTCCGAGGACGGCGGGAAGGTCACGATGACCTTCTGGCACAACTCGACCACCGGACCTGGCAAGGCCTACTGGGCCTCGACGGTGAAGGCGTTCGAGGAGAAGTACCCGAACGTCACCATCAAGACCCAGGCGATCCAGAACGAGGACCTGGACGGCAAGCTCCAGACCGCCCTCAACTCCGGCGACGCCCCCGACGTGTTCCTGCAGCGCGGCGGCGGCAAGATGGACGCGATGATCGCTGCCGGGCAGCTCATGGACATCTCCGACTCCATCAGCGCCGACGCGAAGAAGTCCATCAGCGCGGGCACGTTCGCCGGGTACGAGAAGGACGGCAAGACCTACGCCATGCCGGGCGCGGTGCTCCCCGAGGGCATCTGGTACTCGAAGGACCTGTTCAAGGAAGCCGGCATCGAGGGCACGCCCACGACCATGGACGAGCTGAACGACGCGATCACGAAGCTCAAGGCCAAGGACATCGACCCGGTCGCCGTCGGCGCGAAGGACGCGTGGCCGGCCGCCCACTGGTACTACAACTTCGCGCTCCGCGAGTGCAGCCAGAAGACCCTCGAGGACACGGCGAAGTCGCTGAAGTTCGACAACGCCTGCTGGACGAAGGCCGGCGAGCAGCTCGAGGACTTCAACGCCACCAAGCCCTTCAACAACGGCTTCCTGACCACCGCAGCCCAGCAGGGCGCCGGCAGCTCCGCCGGTCTCCTCGCCAACCACAAGGCGGCCATGGAGCTCATGGGCGCGTGGGACCCGGGCGTGATCGCGTCGCTGACGCCGGACGCCAAGCCGCTGCCCGACCTCGGTTGGTTCCCGTTCCCCGCGATCGACGGTGGCAAGGGTGACCCGAAGTCGATGATGGGTGGTGTCGACGGCAACTCCTGCTCGGCGCAGGCCCCGAAGAAGGCGTGCACTGACTTCCTGAACTTCATCGTGCAGAAGGACAACCAGGAGGGCTACTACAAGGCCTTCAACGCCATCCCGGTGAACAAGGAAGCCCAGTCGGTCGTCGACTCGGACTACCTGAAGACGGCCCTGGCCGCCTACCAGGAAGCCCCGTTCGTCTCGCAGTACCTCGACACCCTGTACGGCCAGAACGTCGGCAACGCGCTGAACACCAGCGTCGTCGACCTGCTCGCCGACAAGGGCAGCGCGAAGGACATCGTCGAGACCACCAACCAGGCTGCGGCCAAGGGCTGAGCATGACCCTCGACACCTCGCTCGGTACGACTCCGACCACCGGGTCGGACACGGCCGCGGGGACGTCCCCGGCGGGGAGCGGTTCGCCGCTCCCCGCCGGTCGGCGGACCAAGCGCCGCATCGCGGACTGGCGCAAGCGCGTCGAGATCGCGGTCCTCGCCGGACCCGCGGTCATCGTCTTCGTCACGTTCGTGATCCTGCCCGTGGCGCTCGCCGCCTACTACGGGTTCTTCAAGTGGCAGGGCTACGGCCCGCCCACCGACTTCGTCGGGCTGCAGAACTACCTGATCATCTTCCAGGACAAGGCGTTCCACGCGGTCCTGATGCACAACGGCTTCATCGTCGTGCTCTCCCTGGTGCTGCAGGGGCCGATCGCGATCGTGCTCGCACTGCTGCTCAACCAGAAGATGCACGGCCGAGGACTCGTCCGCGTGCTCGTCTTCGTGCCGTACGTCATCTCCGAGGTGATCGTCGGCACCGGGTGGAGCCTGATGCTCCAGTCGAACGGCGCCGTGAACGACCTGTTCCAGAGCATCGGCCTGGGCGGGCTCCGTGCGGACTGGCTGTCGAACCCCGACATCGCCATCTGGACGCTGCTCGTGATCATCTCGTGGAAGTACATCGGCTTCGCGGTGATCCTGTTCCTCGCCGGCCTGCAGAGCATCCCCGAGGAACTGTTCGAGGCCGCCGCCATCGACGGCGCCGGCTACTGGCAGATCCAGCGGCGCATCACGCTGCCGCTGCTCGGTCCGACCATCCGCATCTGGGCGTTCCTGTCGATCATCGGCTCGCTGCAGCTGTTCGACCTCGTCTACATCATCTGGGGGCAGTACATCGCGTCGACCGCGGGCACCTCGACGATGGCGACGTACATGGTCGCCAACGGCCGGACCTCGGGCAACTTCGGCTTCGGCAGCGCCGTCGCGGTCGTGATGTTCGTGATCTCGCTCGTGGTCGCCCTGATCTACCAGCGCTTCGTGCTCCGCCGCGACACCGCGGGTGCACTCACCGAGAGGAAGAACTGATGGCCACCACGAGCATCGTCGCCCCCGGGCGCCGGGCCGTGCGGGAGCGCCGGTCCAGTGCCGCGATCGGACGCGCGAACCCGCTGACGTACGTCGTCGCGATCCTGTTCGTCGCCGCCAACCTGGCACCTGTGCTCTACATCGTGCTGGGCGGCTTCCGGACCAACTCGCAGATCACCACGAGCCCCGCCGGACTGCCGGCACCGTTCGAGTTCGGCAACTACGGGTCCGTGCTGTCCAGCGGCATCTTCTGGCAGCAGCTCGGCAACTCCACGATCAGCGCCGTCACGACCACCCTCGGGGTCGTCGTGCTCGGGCTGATGGTGAGCTTCGTGCTCGCCCGCTACCGGTTCGCCGGCCGCGGGGCGCTGTACGCCCTGTTCGCTGCTGGTCTGATGTTCCCGATCACCGTCGCGATCACCCCGCTGTACCTGCTCGTCAAGGACCTCGGTCTGACGAACAGCCTGGCCGGCGTGATCCTGCCGCAGATCGCGTTCGCGCTGCCGACCACCGTCATCATCCTGGTGCCGTTCCTGCGGGCGATCCCCGACGAGCTCGAGGAGGCCGCGTCGATCGACGGAGCGAGCCGTCTCGGGTTCTTCTTCCGGATGGTCGTGCCGCTGTCGCTGCCCGGCGTCGTCACGGTCGGCATCCTGGCGTTCATCGCCAGCTGGAACAGCTACATCCTGCCGCTGTTCATCCTGAACAACGAGGCGGCGTACACCCTGCCGCTCGGGGTCCAGTCGTTCTCGTCGCAGTACTCCGTCGACACCGCCAAGGTGCTCGCGTTCACCTCGATGTCGATGATCCCGGCGCTCGTGTTCTTCACGATCTTCCAGCGCCGCATCGTCGGCGGCCTGACCGGGGCGGTGAAGGGGTGACCGCGACGGACGCGACGCAGACCGCCGGACGCGACCCGCGCCTCCAGACCGACAGCGCGACGGACGCGACCGCGACCGCCGCCGGACCCCGCGCCGACGCCCTGCTCGCCGTGATGACCCTCGACGAGAAGGTCGCGCAGCTCGTCGGCTACTGGCTCGACCAGAACGGCGTCGTCGCCCCCATGCAGGGCGAGATGGCGGCCGTGCAGCAGGGCAGCACCCTGGCGGACATCACCCGCGACGGCATCGGGCAGTTCACCCGCGTCTACGGCACCCGCCCCGTCGAACCCGACGAACGTGCCGCCTGGCTCTGGGCCGAACAGCGCCGCCTGCAGCGCGAGACCCGGCTCGGGATCCCGGCGCTCGTCCACGAGGAGTGCCTGACCGGGCTCGCCGCGTGGAAGGCCGCGACGTTCCCGACCCCGCTGGCGTGGGGCGCGTCGTTCGACCCGGAGCTCGTCGAGCAGGTCGGCGCCGCGATCGGTGCGTCCATGCGCCAGCTCGGCGTCCACCAGGGGCTCGCACCCGTGCTCGACGTGATCCGTGACCCCCGCTGGGGCCGGGTCGACGAGTGCATCGCCGAGGACCCGTACCTGGTCGGCACGGTCGGCACCGCGTACGTGCGTGGCCTGCAGTCCGCCGGGGTCGACGCGACGCTGAAGCACTTCCTCGGCTACTCGGCGTCGCAGGCGGGGCGGAACCACGCCCCCGTGCACGCCGGGGCCCGCGAGGTCGCCGACGTGTACCTGCCGCCGTTCGAGATGGCGCTGCGCGACGGCGGCGCCCGGAGCGTCATGAACTCGTACGCCGAGATCGACGGCGTGCCCGTCGCGGCGAACGGCGAGCTGCTCACCGACCTGCTCCGCGACCGGCTCGGCTTCGACGGCACCGTCGTCGCGGACTACTTCTCGGTGGCGTTCCTCGAGGTCATGCACGGCATCGCCGCCGACCGTGGCGAGGCCGCGGCGCTGGCGCTCGAGGCCGGCATCGACGTCGAGCTCCCGACCGGTGACGCGTACCTCGCGCCGCTGGTCGAGCGGGTCCGCAGCGGGCAGGTGGACGAGGCACTCGTCGACCGCGCCGTGCTCCGGGTGCTCCGGCAGAAGGAGCGGCTCGGCCTGCTCGAACCGGACGCGTTCGCCGAGGACGCCCCGACCGGGATCGACCTCGACACCCCGCTGCACCAGGCACTCGCACGCCAGCTGGCGGCGAAGTCGCTCGTGCTGCTGTCGAACGACAGCGGCAGCGCCAACAGCGGCACCGCCGACGGTGGCACCGTCGACAGCACCACCCCCGTCCTCCCGCTCGCACCGGGGGCCTCCGTCGCCGTCATCGGCCCGAACGCCGACCGAGCCGAGGCCCTGCAGGGCTGCTACTCGTTCGCCAACCACGTGCTCGCCTCGCACCCCGACCTGCCGCTCGGCTTCGCGATCCCGACCGTCCGCGAAGCCGTCGCCCGGGCCCTCGGCCCGGCAGCGGTCCGCTTCGCAGCGGGCTGCGCCGTCACGGGCGACGACCGGGCCGGTTTCGCCGACGCGGTCGCCGTGGCCTCCGCCTCGGACGTCGCGGTGGTCGTCGTCGGCGACCAGGCCGGGCTCTTCGGCCGCGGCACGGTCGGCGAGGGCAACGACACCGAGTCGCTCGACCTGCCCGGCGTGCAGCGTGAGCTGGTCGAGGCCGTCGTCGCGACCGGCACCCCCACCGTGATGGTGCTGCTCACCGGCCGGCCGTACGCGATCGGCTGGGCGCTCGACGGCGACCAGCCGCGTCCGGCCGCGGTCGTGCAGGCGTTCTTCCCGGGCGAGGGCGGCGGGCTGGCGATCGCCGACCTGCTCACCGGCGCGGCCTCGCCCTCGGGCCGCCTGCCGCTGTCCCTGCCCCGGTCCGCCGGCGCGCAGCCGTTCACGTACCTGCACCCCCGGCTCGGCGGTCCGTCGGACGTCACCGCCGCCGACTCGACGCCGGTGCGGCCGTTCGGCTTCGGCCTCGGCTACACCGACTTCGCCCACGACGAGCTCGTCGTCGACCCGGACGTCCGTTCCGACGGCGTCTTCACCGCGTCGGTGACGGTCCGGAACACCGGGTCCCGTGCCGGCGAGGACGTCGTGCAGCTCTACGGGCACGACGTGCACGGCAGCGTCACCAGGCCCGAGGTGCAGCTCCTCGGCTACGCGCGGGTCGCGCTCGCCGCGGGGGAGTCCGCGCGGGTCCGCTTCCGCGTCCCGGTGCAGCGCTTCGCGTTCACCGACCGTCGGATGCGCAAGGTGGTCGAACCCGGCGACGTGCAGGTCTGGGTCGCGTCGCACGCGGCGGCGTCCCGGCCGGGAGGCCCGGTGGCAGCGGGTGGGATCGTCGCCTCGGGCGACGGGCCGGTCCGACACCCCGTCCCCGGCACCGCCACGGCGCGCGCCACCGTCGCGGTCACCGGCTCGGTCCACGAGGTCACCCTCGACGACCCCCGCCTGGTGGAGTGGTCGCTCGTCTGACCTGGTGACGGACCACGCGCCCTGGGCGTGACCGGGAGACGGACGGGAGGCGCGGTGCGGGCTCGCACCGCGCCTCCTGTCCGTCAGCGGGTCGCGGTCACCCGACCGGTTCGATCCGGTCGGACAGGTCCAGCGACCAGACGGCGACGCCCGTCAGGCCGAGCCGTTCCGCCAGCGCGACCCGCTCGCGCAGCGAGCGTGCGTCGGACCACCAGAGCACCTCACCGCTCGGCAGGGTCGCGGTCCACTCGCCGACCGTCGCGTCCCAGCGGGCGGTCGCGCCCGCCTTCCGGACCCGGAGCCGGGCCTGGGCGTCGGAGAGCTGACCGGCCGGACGCTTCCCCTTCCAGTGGTAGCCGTACCCGGCGACACCGAGCACGATCTGGTCGGCGGGAGCGAGGGTCGCGAGCGCACGGGCAGCCTTCGACGACCACGCGAGCGACCCGACCGGGCCGGGTGTGTCCGGCTCCCAGGGGCCGTGCTGGTCGTAGGCCATGAGCGTCAGGTGGTCGAGCGGGGCGCGGAGGGCGCGGACGTCGTAGCCGAGGCGGGCGTACCCGGCGGCGGTGGTCGACGCGGACAGGGCGATGTCGAGCCGGACGTCGTCGCCGACGGCGGCCCGGAGCTCCCGGGCGAAGGCGGTGAGACCGGGCTTCTCCGCCGGGGTCAGCGCCTCGAGGTCGATCATGACCGAGTCCCAGCCGCCCGTGGCCACGTCGGCGGCGAGTGATCGGACGACCCGGGCGCGGTTCGCGGGCGAGGTCAGGAGCTTCCGCGCGATCGGCTCGCTGAAGTCCTCGTCGGCCTCGGAGTAGTTGCTGACGAGCAGCTGCGCGGTGAGCCCGTTGGCGTGCGCCCGGTTGCGCTGGGCCTTGGCGGCGCGCGACGGGGCGGTGACCTTCGTGCCCGTGCGGTTCAGCAGCAGGCCGTCGACGCCGACCACGTCCATCGCGGCGGCGTTCGCGTCCACCAGGGCGGTGTCGGCGTTCTCGGGCTGGAAGCCGGTCACGTCGAACCCCTCAGCGTGGGCGGCGGTCGGGGCCGTGCAGCCGGCGAGTGCGAGTCCGGCGGTGAGCGCGGCGGCGAGCAGCGCGGAGCGGCGTCGACGCGGGGTGGTGGTCACGGGGAGGGGCGTCCTGTCGTTCGTGCCCGGTCGGGGCGCGTCGTCAGCGCTCCGGTCAGGAGGCGCTGATGGTCGTGGTGGGTCGTGCCGGTGGGGCGCCGGCGACGTCGTCGGCGGAGACCGGGCCCTCGGCGTCCGTCGGTTCCGGGCTCAGGACGAGGCCGGAGCCGCTCGCCGCGCTGGCGTAGAGCTCGTCGAGCCACGAGCGGTTCACGCTCGGGGACTTGCCGCCGGCGAACTTGAAGTGCAGTCCACAGTACGGGTGGATCCAGATGCTGCTGCGGCCCCCGCCGACGGCGGGGTCGTCCTTCCACGAGAACACGAAGCTCTCCCCGCGGCGGATGAGGTTCACGATGACGATCTGCAGGTGCGTGAGCGCACGGTCGTCGAGGCGGAGCTCGAGGGGTTGCGAGTCGTAGATGAGCTGGCCCATGGCGCTGCCTTCCGTTTGCCGGGGCCCGCCGCACGTGCCGGGCCCGCGAGGTCCATCCTCCCCCGGTTCCTCGACCCCTGGCGCTTTTCGTCCATCGACGGCGCGATCAGTCCCGTTCCGTGCCGGTGGCCGACGGTGGGACGGCCGGTGCCGACCACGGCGGGAGCTCGGCCGACGGGTACCCGCCGTGCTCGTCCGGCGCCCGCAGCATCGGGTTGACCGCACGCAGCCGGATGCCGGAGGTGTCCCCGGCGGCCCCGCGGACGGCGTTCGCCAGCAGGAACGCGACGACGTCCGCCGTGCTGCCGTCGGGGTCGTAGCCGTGCCAGGGGCGGTCGTCGCCCTGGGCACGGCGCAGGGCATGGGCGAAGGTCGCGTCGGCGTCGTCGACCTCCACCTCGCAGTCGAGCACGATCCGGAAGCGTGATCCCTCGCCCGGGGACCCGGCGAGGTCCGACGTGGCGCGGGGGTCCGGGTCCTCCGGGTCGAACGACCGGAGCGCCGCCGACGGTGCGGTGCCGAACGCGGCGCGGTACTCGGCCGCCATCCGACCGGCGTTGCTGAAGTGCCAGTGCTTGGCGACGTCCGCGATGGTGCGACGGTCGGCCGGTGTCATCGACAGCAGGTCGCGGCGGACGCCCTCGAGTCGCACCCCGCGCAGGTACGACGCGGGTGAGGTCTGCAGCTCCCGCCGGAACGCGCTCTGCAGGCCGCGGGTCGACAGGTGTGCGGCGGCGGCGATGTCCGGTACGGAGATCGCTTCGCGGGCGTGGGCGTGCACGAACCGCAGCGCCTCGTGCACGGTGCGCGACAGCCGTGCTCCGCCGTGCTCGGGACCACTCGCCGTGGTCGGTGCCTGGTCCATACGTGGAGGGTACGAGTCGGTCGGGCCGATCGGCCTCCGACGCCACGACGCCGCCGTTATCCGGCGTGCGCGGATGTGGATCGCACCCGTTCGGGGGCCATTGTGGACCCCGGTGAGGGCGCTTATCGTCCAAGAGGTACTCAAACTGTCCCCCTCCGAACAGGGTCGGAGGCACGGGGACAGATCGGAGGATCTGATGAGTGGTTACGAGCGTGCACCGGGGGTCGCCCCGGTCCACATCACCTCCTACCGGGCTCGGGCACGCGCTGCCCGACGCGGGTGGATCGTGCAGTCCGAGGACGACGTCGACCGCGAGCGGTTCACCTTCGCGGACCTCCGCGCCCGGCGAGGATCGGGCCAGTGAGCAGCGACACCGTCCCGCGGGTCGCCGTCGGCAACGCGCCCCGGACCGCCGAGCGGTGCGGCCGGACCACCGCGGACGCCGTCCGGACGGTGCGTGCCGTGTACGACGGTCGCGACGTCCGGTTCGCCCCCACCGACCGGTTCGCGTTCCGCCACCGGACGGTGCGCCACCACAACGTCGCGCTGCTGTCGTCGGCGGTGTCGACCGCCGCCGCCGCCTCGTTCACGCCGGACGGCACGCCGGTGCTGGCGTGGTCGACCGCGGGGTGCCTGCGGGTCGACGACGACGCGCCCGCCCGGCCCGGTGTGCCGGTGCTCCTGCCGACGGACCGGCCGTTCACGCTGCTCGTGCCGGCGGGGACCGTCCAGGTCCTGCGGGTCGACCGCGGATTCCTCGACGCCGTGAACGGGGTCGTGTTCGACCACCGCTTCGCCGGCCGACTGCGATCCCGCCCGGCCGAGGCCGAGGTGTCCCACCTGGTCGCCCGCATCGACGCGGTCGCCGTCAACGCACTGCACCCCGACCGCAACCCGGGCGGGCACCTGTCGGCACAGGTGCTGCTGGCCGAGTCCGTGCTGCGGGCCTTCGGCGGGACGGACGCCGAACCCGACGCATCGCCGGTCCGCCGGACGGTGAACACCGTGCAGCTCGCACAGGCCTGGCTCGCGGAGCACTGCGACCGGCCGCTCCAGCTCGCGGACGTCTGCGGGGCCGTCGGCGTCAGCTCCCGCACGCTGCAGGAGAACTTCGTGCAGCACGTCGGCGTGAGCCCCATGACGTACCTGCTGCAGGTCCGCCTCGACCGGGTCCGGATCGCGCTCCAGCTCGCCGACTGCGCGCAGACGACGGTGGCCGAGGTCGCGCACCGGTGGGGCTTCCGCCACATGGGGCGGTTCTCGAGCACGTACTTCCAGCGCTTCGACGAGTACCCGAAGAAGACGCTCCAGACGAGCACCTGAGCGCCGATCCGTGCGTACCCGACAACAGCGGCTGATCGGGCTGGCGGAGCGGGTCCTGCTCCACCAGCCGGACGTCGTGCCGGACAGCATCCTGTTCGAGTGGGGCGATCACCGCGGCGACTGGGAGCAGACCCTCACCGTGCACTACGAAGTCGGTGGCGGGAGCGCCGGCCCCCACCACCGGCACCACTACTTCATCTGACGGAGCGCTGCAGCCGGTCCGCCAGGAACGCCGCCTGACGCTCCCAGTGCCGGAAGCCGCCACCCTCGTGCCCGTTGTACGGGTACACGACGATCTCGCGGTCGGTGGAGCCGAGGGCGTTGAACGCGGCGAAGGTCGTGCGCGGCGGCACGACGTCGTCCATCAGCGCGACCGAGAACAGCGCCGGGGCGGTGATGCCGGCGGCGTGGTTCACCCCATCCAGGTACGCGGCGGTCGCCCACACGGTGTCGGCCGCGTCGCGGTGGACGGCGAGGTACTGCGCGAGCTCCAGGTACGGCCCGCCGACCGCGACGTCGGTGCCGTTCCGCCAGTCGGCCAGGAACGCCACGTCGGGCAGCACCGCGGCGACCGGTCCGACGTGTGCCTCGACCAGGGCCGCTGCGGCGATCGTGATGCCGCCGCCCTGGCTGCCGCCGGTCAGGGCGATGCGCTCGGGGTCGATCCCGGGCAGCGTGCGCACCGCCTCGACGAGTCGCACGGCGTCGGTGTAGACGCGGCGGTAGTAGTGGTCGGCGGGCGAGCCGATGCCGCTCGTCATCCAGCCGCTGGCGTGCGGTGCGGAGCCGTGCGGGTCCGGGGTGTCGCCGCCGGCCCACCCGGAGCCCTGGCCGCGGGTGTCCATCACCACGTGCACGTACCCGGCGAGGGCCCAGTGCACGCGCTCGCCCGGCCGACCACGGCCACCGCCGTAGCCGAGGAACTCGACGACGACCGGCAGTGCGCCCGGGTCGTCGGTCACGGGCCGGTTGACCCACGCGCGCACCGGGTCACCGGCGAACCCGGGGAACGTCAGGTCCTCGACGACGAGCCCGGTCACCGGGGTCTCGGCCGGCACGAGGGTCACCTCGACGCCCTCGCCCGCGGTCCGGGCGGCGGTGATCGTGTCCGCCCAGAAGGCGTCGAAGTCAGCGGGACGACGGACGTCCGAGCGGTGGGCGCGGAGCGCGTCGAGGGGCAGGTCGGTCAGTGGCATGGGTGTCCTCCGGGGACGATGATGCCCCCGGCGCCCTGGTGGAGGGCGCCGGGGGCGGGGAGTGTCGGATCCGGTGCGTCGGTCAGCGCGCCGCGGCGTGGTACTGCTCGAGCACCTCGGGGTGCGGGTCGGACGGCACGGTGGTCGTCGCGGTGTCCCACGTCGGCAGGGCGCCGGTGAGCGCCCACGCGGCCTGCTTCGCAGCACCCGCGGCGACGTACTCGCCGGGCTCCGGCACCAGGACGTCACGGCCGAACACCTGCGCGGCGACGGCGCGGACCGCCGGGTTCCGCGCAGCGCCGCCGATGAGCAGCAACCGCTCGACGGTCACCCCGGTGTCCTGCACCGCGGCCAGTCCGTCGGCGAGGGCGCAGAGCATCCCCTCGACGGCCGCCCGGGCCAGGTGCGCCCGGTCGGTGGTCGCCGGCGTCATGCCGAGCAGCGATGCGGTCGCGTCCGGCCGGTTGGGCGTGCGCTCGCCGACGAAGTACGGCACCAGGACGAGGCCGTCGGCCCCGGCCGGCGCCTGCAGCGCCAGTTCGCCGAGTGCGTCGTGGTCGACGCCGAGCAGGCCGCCGATCACCTCGAGCACGCGGGCCGCGTTGAGCGTCGTGACGATCGGGAGGCGCGACCCGGTCCCGTCGGCGAAGCCCGCCACGGTCCCGCTCGGGTCACGCACCTCGGCGTCGCTGACCCCGAAGACCGTGCCGCTCGTGCCGAGGGACACCGCGACGTCACCCGGGCCGAGACCCAGGCCGAGCGCCGCCCCGGCGTTGTCGCCGAGTCCGGCACCGACGACGAGGCCGGACCGGGCGACCGCGCCGCCGGGCAGCTCGACGTCGGTGGACAGGGTGCCCATCGCCTCGTCGGGAGCGACCACGCGCGGCACGACCACGGCGTCGTCGTCACCCATCGACGCCGGACGCATCGGCCGCCCGAGCGCGAGCTCGAACAGCTCCGGGTCGTACTCGCGGCGCACCGGGTCCCAGTACCCCGTGCCGCTGGCGTCGGACGCATCCGTCGCCAGGGCGTCGAGGTCGGGGCCGAGCGGGCTCTCGTCCGCCGGTCCGTACCCGCGGAGCCGCCACGACAGCCAGTCGTGGGGGAGCGCCACGGCCGCGACGCGGGCCGCGTTCTCGGGCTCCGCGTCGCGGAGCCACCGCAGCTTGGTACCGGTGAACGACGCGACCGGCACCAGCCCCGTCCGGGCGACCCACGCCTCCTGGCCGAGCTCGTCGACCATCTGCGCGGCCGCGTCCGCACTGCGGACGTCGTTCCAGAGCAGGGCGTCGCGGACCACGCGGCCGTCGGCGTCGAGCGCGACCATGCCGTGCTGCTGCCCGGCGATGGCGACGGCACCGACGTCGTCGAGGCCACCGGCGTCCGCGACGGCGGCACCGAGGGCGTCCCACCAGTGACGGGGGTCGACGGCGGTGCCGTCCGGGTGGGACGCGCGTCCCTCGCGGACGACCGCACCGGTCGCGGCGTCACGGATGGTGACCTTGCAGGACTGGGTCGACGAGTCGACGCCGGCGACGAGCTGGCGCTCGTCCGTGTCGTCAGCCCCTTCGGCGGCAGGCCGCCTCAGCGCGCGGAATGCAGCCGCTGGCGCGTCTGCCGTCAATTCCGCGCGCCCATCAGGTGCTCGATGGCGAGCTGCTGCAGGCGGACGAAGCCGAAGCCCTTGCCGCCGAAGTAGGCGTCGGCGTCGAAGTCCTCGTAGGCGGAACGGTCGGCGAGGAACGTGTCGTACGACTCGCCGTCGTTGAGCGTCGGCGTCGACAGCTCGCCGACCTTGGAGGCCTCGAGCGCCGCCTGCACCTCGGGGTCGGCGCGGAACGCCTGCGCACGCTCCTTGAGGAGCAGGTACATGCGCATGTTGGCCGACGCGGAGTCCCAGACGCCGGTGATGTCCTCGGTGCGGCTGGGCTTGTAGTCGAAGTGGCGCGGGCCGTCGTACGCCGGGCCGCCCTGCGGGGCGCCGTGCTCGAGCAGGTCGACGAGCGAGAACGCGTTCTGCAGGTCGCCGTGGCCGAACACCAGGTCCTGGTCGTACTTGATGCCGCGCTGACCGTTGAGGTCGATGTGGAAGAGCTTGCCCTGGTAGAGCGCCTGGGCGATGCCGGCCGTGAAGTTCAGGCCCGCCATCTGCTCGTGGCCGACCTCGGGGTTGATGCCGAACATCTCCGGGCGCTCGAGCGTCTCGGTGAAGGCGATCGCGTGGCCGAGGGTCGGCAGGAGGATGTCGCCGCGGGGCTCGTTCGGCTTCGGCTCGATGGCGAACCGGATGCCGTAGCCCTTGTCGGTGACGTACTGGGCGAGCAGGTTGACGGCCTCGCGGTACCGCTCGAGCGCTGCCTGCACGTCCTTGGCGCTGTCGTACTCGGAGCCTTCGCGGCCACCCCACATCACGAACGTCGACGCGCCGAGCTCGGCGGCGAGGTCGATGTTGCGGAGCACCTTGCGGAGCGCGAAGCGGCGGACCTGCCGGTCGTTCGAGGTGAAGCCGCCGTCCTTGAAGACCGGGGCGGAGAACAGGTTCGTCGTGACCATCGGCACGACGAGCCCGGTCGACTCGAGCGCGCCCTTGAGGCGGTCGATCTGGGTCTGGCGTTCGGCGTCGGTGGAACCGAACGCGAACAGGTCGTCGTCGTGGAAGGTCAGGCCGTAGGCCCCGAGCTCGTCGAGCTTCTCGACCGCCTCGACCACGTCGAGGGCGGGTCGGGTCGGCCCGCCGAAGGGGTCGGAGCCGTTGTAGCCGATGGTCCAGAGACCGAAGGAGAACTTGTCTGCACGGGTGGGCGTCGTTGCCATGGTGGTCACCGTTCGTCGTCGAAACAAAATGTTGCCGCGCCCAACATAAGCGGTAGTGTTGGCTGTGGCAAGCACGTGATCGCAAAGGAGCGAGCGGATGGCAAGTGAGTCGACGGTGCAGCAACGACTGCGGGTCGCGATGGTGGGGCACGGCTTCATGGGAGCCGCGCACTCACAGGCGTGGCGGACCGCCCCCAGGTTCTTCGACCTCGGAGCCGAGCCGGAGATGGCGGTGATCGTCGGGCGTGATCCCGAACGCACCGAGGCCGCCCGGCAGCAGTACGGCTGGCAGGCGGCGTCCACCGACTGGCGTGCCGTCGTCGCCGATCCGGACATCGACGTGGTCGACGTCGTGTCCCCGGGGTCCTCGCACGTCGAGATCGCGATCGCCGCGCTCCAGGCCGGCAAGCACGTCCTGTGCGAGAAGCCGCTCGCGAACACCGTCGCCGAGGCCGAGGCGATGACCGCCGCCGCCGACGCCGCCCGTGCACAGGGTGTCCGGGCGATGGTCGGGTTCAGCTACCGCCGGGTGCCGGCCATCGCGTTCGCGCGGCAGCTGGTGCAGGACGGCCGGATCGGCACCGTGCGCCAGGTCCGCGCGCTCTACCTGCAGGACTGGTTGGCGGACGAGGACGGCCCGATGACCTGGCGCCTCGACAAGTCGCTCGCCGGCTCCGGTGCGCTCGGTGACATCGGCGCGCACGCCATCGACCTGGTCGAGCACGTCACGGGCGCGTCGCTCGCCACCGTCTCCGGCACGCTCGAGACCTTCGTGACGGAGCGTCCGCTGATGGCCGAGGGGGTCGGGCTCTCCGGCACCGCGTCGAGCGAGCGCGGGCAGGTCACCGTCGACGACGCCGCGTTCTTCACCGCCCGCCTGGGTGGCGGCGCGGCCGACGGTGCGATCGGCACGTTCGAGGCCACGCGCTACGCGACCGGGCGGAAGAACGGTCTGACGCTCGAGATCAGCGGGTCCGAGGGCGCGATCCAGTTCGACCTCGAGGCGATGAACGAGCTCCGGCTGTACGAGTCGAACGCCCCGGCGGGGGAGCAGGGGTTCCGCCGCATCCTCGTCACCGAGCCCGAGCACCCCTACATGGCCGCGTGGTGGCCGACCGGGCACCTCATCGGGTACGAGCACACCTTCAGCCACCAGGTGAAGGACTTCGTCGTCGCGATCGTCGCCGGCACCGACCCGTCGCCGTCGTTCGCCGACGGCCTGCACGTGCAGCGGGTCCTCGACGCGGTCGAACGCAGCGCCGCAACCGGCAGCACCTGGACGGCGACCTCGTGAGCGCCGCCGAGCAGACCCGCCAGGCGCTCGTCGTCCGCGGCGGGTGGGACGGCCACCAGCCCGTCGAGACCACTGACCTGTTCGTCCCGTTCCTGCGCGAGAACGGGTTCGAGGTCCGGGTGTCGGACTCGACGGCCGTCTACGCCGACGCCGCCGTCATGGACGAGGTCGACCTGATCGTGCAGGTCGTCACGATGTCGACCATCGCCGACGACGAGTTCGCCGGGCTGCAGCGCGCGGTCCTGGGCGGCGCCGGACTGGCCGGCTGGCACGGTGGCATCGCGGACGCGTTCCGGAACACCGCCGACTACCTGCACATGGTCGGTGGCCAGTTCGCCCACCACGCCGGCAAGCACCCCGACGAGCGCGTCGGGGAACAGTCCGACAACTACATCCCCTACACGGTGCACCTCACCGACCTCGGGCACGAACACCCGATCACGCAGGGCATCGAGGACTTCGACCTCGTCACCGAGCAGTACTGGGTGCTGTCGGACGAGTACAACGACGTCCTCGCGACCACCACCCAGGACGCGCGCGACTTCGACGCCTGGAACCGACCGGTCACCGCACCGGCGATCTGGACACGGCAGTGGGGCGAGGGCCGCGTGTTCGTCTCCGCACCAGGGCACCGCCTCGAGGTCGTCGAGTCGCAGCCACTCCGCACCATCATCGAACGGGGACTCCTGTGGGCAGCACGGTGAACGAACGAGCACTGCGGGTCGGCGTCGTCGGCGTGGGCGTGATCAGCCAGCAGTACTTCGAGCACTTCCCGGCGCTGCCCGGGCTGTCGCTCGTGGCGGTCGCCGACCTCGACGTCGCCCGTGCCCAGCAGGTCGGTACTGCACAGGGCGTTCGCGGCACCACCGTGGACGACCTGCTCGCCGCCGACGACGTCGACGTGGTGCTCAACCTGACGATCCCGGCCGCGCACGCCGACATCGCCACCCGGGCCCTCGCCGCCGGCAAGCACGTCTACGGCGAGAAGCCGCTCGCGATGTCCACCGCCGAGGCCGCACCGGTGCTCGAAGCAGCCCGCGCCGCCGGCCTGCGAGTCGGCAGCGCCCCGGACACCGTCCTCGGCACCGGCATCCAGACCGCACGGGCCGCCCTCGACGACGGCGCGATCGGCACCCCGGTCGGTGCCGCCGTCGCCTGGAGCGCCCCCGGGCACGAGCTCTGGCACCCCGCGCCCGCGTTCTACTACCAGCCGGGCGGCGGACCGCTCCTCGACATGGGGCCGTACTACCTGACCAGCCTCGTCACGTTCTTCGGGCCGGTCGTCCGGGTCAGCGGCAGCGCCACCCGCTCCACCCGCGAACGGACGATCGCCACCGGACCGAACGCCGGCACGTCGATCCCGGTCGACATCGACACCCACGTCGTCGCGATCCTCGAGCACGAGAACGGCGTGGTCTCCACCGTCACCGTCTCGTTCGAGGTGTGGGCCACCCGCGCCCCGCTGTTCGAGGTGTACGGCACCGCCGGCACCCTCGGCGTCCCCGACCCGAACCGGTTCTCGGACACCGTGTCGATCGCCACCGCCGACGACCGCTCGTGGCGCGACCTGCCGGTCACCGCCGGGTACGCCGACGCCGGCCGCGGCTACGGTCTCGCCGACATGGCCCACGCGATCGCGACGGACCGGCCGCACCGAGCCTCCGGCGACCTCGCGTTCCACGTGCTCGAGGTCATGGAGGCGGTCTCCGCCGCCGCCCGAGCCCACTCGGTCGTCGACGTGCACTCGCGCGTCGAGCGACCCGCCACCGTCCCCGCCGGGTCCGCACCCGGATCCTGGTGACGGAACCCGACCACCGCGAAGAAGGACGACGACGATGACGACGACGGACGCGAGCGACACGACGGAGACGACCCGGGCCTCCCGGCCGGTCACCCTGTTCACCGGACAGTGGGCCGACCTGCCCTTCGAGGAGGTCGCCCGGCTCGCCGGCGAGTGGGGCTACGACGGGCTGGAGATCGCCTGCTGGGGTGACCACCTGGACGTCCGGCGCGCCGCGACGGACCCCTCGTACGTCGCCGAGCGCAAGGCGATCCTGGAACGCAACGGGCTGCAGGTCTGGACGATCGCCAACCACCTGGTCGGCCAGGCCGTGTGCGACGACCCCATCGACCAGCGGCACGAGGACATCGTCCCGCCGCATGTGTGGGGCGACGGCGACCCCGAGGGCGTGCGGCAGCGTGCGGCCGAGGAACTGCAGTGGACCGCCCGTGCCGCCGCGGCGCTCGGCGTCGACACCGTCACCGGATTCTCCGGCTCGTCGATCTGGAAGACCGTCGCCGGGTTCCCGCCCGTGCCCCCGGGGATGATCGACGCCGGGTACCAGGACTTCCACGACCGCTGGTCACCGATCCTCGACGTCTTCGAGGAGGTCGGGGTCCGGTTCGCGCTCGAGGTGCACCCGTCCGAGATCGCCTACGACTACTGGACCGCTGCGCGGACCCTCGAGGTGTTCCGCGACCGGCCGGCGTTCGGGTTCAACTTCGACCCGTCGCACTTCGTCTGGCAGGACCTCGACCCCGCGGCGTTCCTGCTCGACTTCGCCGACCGGGTGTACCACGTGCACTGCAAGGAGTCGGTGAAGCAGCTCGACGGGCGCAACGGGCGGCTGTCCTCGCACCTGCCGTGGGGCGACCCCCGGCGCGGGTGGGACTTCGTCACCGCCGGCCACGGGGACGTGCCGTGGGAGCGGGTGTTCCGCGTGCTGAACCACATCGGGTACGCCGGACCGACCAGCGTCGAGTGGGAGGACGCCGGCATGGATCGGCTCGTCGGCGGGCCCGAGGCGCTGGCGTTCGTCCGGCAGCTCGGTACCATCGCGCCGCCGGACGCTTCGTTCGACGCCGCGTTCTCGCAGTCGCGCTGACCGGCCGACCACGACCCCACGACCCCACCCACCACCGAGGAGGACCCATGGCACGGCAGCCCACGGCGACGCCGGGCAACGCCGCGCGCGTCCTCCGGCTCGTCCACGAGGACGGCCCCGTCACCCGCGCCGAACTCACCCGGCGCACCGGCCTGAACCGCTCGACGATCCTCGCGCTCGTCGGGGAGCTCGTCGACGCCGGGCTCGTGCACGAGGAGACCCCCGCCGCGGGGGCCCCGGGTGCCGGTGTCGGACGGCCGAGCGGGGTCGTCCGGGCGTCCGCCGACGTCCTCGCCGCCGCGGTCACGGTCGAGATCGACGCCGTCGGGGTCGCCCTCGTCGGCCTCGACGGCACCGTCCGCGACCGGCTGGTCGAGCCGCAGACCACCGTGCCGACCGCGGCGCAGGCGATCGACGCCGTCGCCCGGGTCCTCGCAGCACTCCTCGCCCGCACCGGACCGGCGGCCCGGATCGTCGGGGTCGGCGTCGCCGTGCCCGGCATCGTGCGGGTCGAGGACGGCACCGTGCGCGACGCCCCGCACCTCGGCTGGCGTGACGAACCCCTCGCCGCACCGCTCGCGGAACGCCTGGGGCTGCCGGTCCGGGCCGCGAACGACGCCAACCTCGGTGCCTGGGCGGAACGGCTGTACGGCAGCGCCCGCGGCGTCGACGACCTCGTCTACCTGAACGGTGGCGCGAGCGGCATCGGCGGTGGGATCGTCAGTGCCGGCCGGCCCTTCAGCGGCGCCGACGGGTACGCGGGCGAGCTCGGGCACACCTTCGTCGCGGCGAACGGGATCCGCTGCCACTGCGGTGCGGTCGGCTGCCTGGAGACCGAGGCCTCACGCTCCGCCCTCACCGCCGTCACCGGGACCCCGCCGGACGACCTCGATGCGCTCGCCGCGGCGCTCGCCGAGGGCCGCCCCGAGGTCGAGCGGGTCGTCGACCGACAGGTCACCGCACTCGCGACCGCGCTCCGGAACGCCATCCACACCGTCGACCCCGAGGTCGTCGTGCTCGGCGGGTTCCTCGGTGCGCTGCTCGGACACGTCGGCGACCGGGTCGAGACCGACGTCCGGGCGCAGACGATGGCCGCCATGACCGATCGGCTCCGGATCGTCCCGGCGGCACTCGGCCGTGACGTCCTGGTCCGTGGCGCCGCTGAGATCGGCTTCGCGGAACTGCTGCGCGACGCCACGATGCCGGCCACACCGGCACCGGCACCAGCGACAGCGACCACGACCGCGGCTTCCGCCGCCCCCTCCACCTCCACCACCCACACGTCCGGCCGCGACGACGCGACCGAGGAAGCGAGAACCGCATGACCTCCACCCAGCGCACCAGCGTCCTGCTCGGCACCCAGGACCTCACCGTCGAGGACCGCCCCGTCCCCGCTGTCGACCCCGGCGACGTGCTCGTCCGGGTCGCCGCCGTGGGTGTCTGCGGCTCCGACGTGCACTACTACCGCCACGGCCGCATCGGCGACTTCGTCGTCGAGGAGCCCCTCGTCCTCGGGCACGAGCTGTCCGGAACGATCGAGGCCGTCGGCGAGGGCGTCGACCCGTCCCGCGTGGGGGAGCGCGTGGCCATCGAGCCGCAGCGCCCCTGCCACCGCTGCGCGCAGTGCCTGGCTGGCCGCTACAACCTCTGCCCGCACATGCGCTTCTACGCGACGCCGCCGGTCGACGGGGCCTTCACCGAGTTCGTCACCATCGAGGCCGAGTTCGCGCACGTCCTGCCCGATGCCGTCTCGTTCGAGGCCGGCGCGCTCCTGGAGCCCCTGTCCGTCGGCATCGCCGCCGTCCGCAAGGCCGGCATCGTCCCCGGTTCGTCGGTGCTCATCGCCGGCGCGGGTCCCATCGGCATCATCTGCGCCCAGGTCGCGAAGGCCTTCGGTGCCTCGCGCATCGTCGTCAGCGACCTGGTGCCGGAGCGCCGTGCGCGGGCCCTGGAGTACGGCGCCACCGAGGTCGTCGACCCCACCGCCGTGTCCGTCGCGTCCGACATCGTCCCGGTCAACGCGTTCATCGACGCCAGCGGTGCACCCCGTGCGGTGTCGGACGGCATCAAGGCGGTCGGTCCGGCGGGTGCCGCGGTGCTGGTCGGGCTCGGCAACTCCGAGATGACGCTGCCGGTCGAGCACATCCAGAACCTCGAGGTCACGGTCACCGGGATCTTCCGGTACACGAACACGTGGCCGGTCGCCATCGAGCTGGTCGCGTCCGGGCAGGTCGACCTCGACTCGCTCGTCACCGGTCGCTTCGGGCTCGACGACGTCCGCGAGGCCCTCGAGAGCGACACCGACCCGGAGTCGCTCAAGTCCGTCGTCTACCCCGGCGGCGTCCCCGCCTGAGCGGGCACGGTGCGGGCTTCGCCGGCCCGGGCCGCGTTGCGCGCCTGGTGCGGCGTTGCCGCCGGGCACGGTGCGTGGAAGCTCGCACCGGGTGGCGACGCACGCACGGTGCGGACGGGAGGCGCGGGGCCGGGCCGCCCCGCGCCTCCCGTCCCGCACGGTGCGCGGCCTGTCGGATGGTGCGGTGTCGGCCGCCTGGTGCGGCGTTGCCGCCGGGCACGGTGCGTGGAAGCTCGCACGGGGTGGCGACGCACGCACGGTGCGGACTGGAGGCGCGGGGCCAGGCCGCCCCGCGCCTCCCGTCCGGCACGGTGCGCGGCCTGTCGGATGGTGCGGTGTCGGCCGCCTGGTGCGGCGTTGCAGCCGGGCACGGCTCGTGGAAGCTCGCACCGGGTGGCGACGCACGCACGGTGCGGGCGGGAGGCGCGGGGCCGGGCCGCCCCGCGCCTCCCGTCCGGCACGTGACCCGGAACGGGGCCACCGCCGCGTCACCGGCACGCGCTACGGTTCGCGCATGACCGCTTCACCGGCCGCCGTCGTGCCGCAGCGCACCGACCGGCGCGCGCTCGTCTCCTGGGCGCTCTGGGACTGGGGTTCCGCCGCGTTCAACGCGGTCGTCACCACCTTCGTGTTCAGCACGTACCTGGCCAGCCGGGCGTTCGTGGACCCGGCGCTCGTCGGCGACACGTCCGCGGCCGGCAAGGCGATCGTGGAACGCGAGCTCGCACACAACGCGGCCGTCGTGTCCACCGCACTGACCATCGCGGGCATCGTCGTGGCCCTGGTGGCACCGGCCATGGGGCGGCTCGCGGACTCGTCCGGACACCGCCGCCGGTCGGTCCTCATCGCCACCATCGGCGTCGCGCTGTCGATCGGGGGCATGGTCTTCGTCGCGCCGAGCCAGCCGTACCTGCTGCTCGGAGCGGCCCTGCTCGGCATCGGCACCGTCGCCTACGAGATCGCGAGCGTCGGCTACAACGCCATGATCGGGCAGGTCGCCTCCGGGGAACGCACCGGCCGCGTCTCCGCCATCGGGTGGGCGGCCGGGTACTTCGGCGGGATCGTGCTGCTCGTCCTGCTGCTCGTGCTCTGCATCCAGGACTTCCGGGGCGACGGGGTCGTCGGCGGGCTCCTGCAGTTGCCGGCGACGGTCGCCACCGGGCAGTGGGACGTCCGCGTCGCGATCGGCATCGCCGCCGTCTGGCTGGCCGTCAGTTCGATCCCGCTGTTCCTCACCGTGCCCGAGGCGGTGCCCGACCGCACCCGCGGCGGCGGCGTGTTCAGCGCCTACGCGGACCTCGGCCGCGACATCGCGCGGCTGTGGCGCGAGCGCCGCAACGTCCTCGCGTTCCTGCTCGCCAGCGCGGTGTTCCGCGACGGCGTCGGGGCCGTCTTCACGTTCGGCGGGATCGTCGCCGCGCAGGTGTTCGGGTTCACGCCGTCGCAGGTCATCCTGTTCGCCATCGCCGCGAACGTCGTGGCCGGCATCGCGACGTTCGTCTCCGGACGCCTCGACGACCGGTTCGGGTCGCGTGCGCTCATCATGGTCTCGCTCGTCGGCCTCGCCGTGTGCGGGGTCGGGGTCTTCGCCGCCGGCAACGAGACGCAGTGGTTCTGGGTGCTCGGGCTGACCCTCGCCGTGTTCGTCGGCCCGGTGCAGTCGTCGTCCCGCGCGTACCTGGCGCGGCTGACGACCCCCGGCCGCGAGGGCGAGCTCTTCGGCCTCTACGCCACCACCGGCCGGGCCGCGTCGTTCCTCGCGCCGGCGCTGTTCGGCGTCGCGGTGACCGTCGGTGGGTCGACCCGGTTCGGGATCCTCGGCGTAGTGGTCGTGCTCGTCGCCGGGCTGGTGCTGATGGCGTTCGTCAAGCAGGAACCGCAGGGCGCGCGGGCCTGATCCTCGGCGTGCGGGGGCTGCCAGAGCTCCCCGTCACGCGGCCTGGAGGCTCGGTGCCCGTCCGTCCACAGGCTGCGGTTGTGCGCACGGTTCCGCACAGGGCCGTGGTCGCGTCGGGCGGCCCGGGCTGCGGTGCGCCAGGATGGGTGCATGACCGACCAGCGCATCGCCGTCGTCGTCCTCGCCGCCGGGCAGGGCACGCGCATGAAGTCGTCCACGCCCAAGGTGCTGCACCGGCTCGCCGGACTGCCGCTCATCGGGCACGTCCTGCGCACGGCGTCGTCGCTCAGCCCCGAGCACGTCGCCGTCGTCGTGCGGCACGAGCGTGACCTCGTCGCGGCCGAGGTCGTCGAGCGCGCCCCCGACGCGATCGTCGTCGACCAGGACGACGTCCCCGGCACCGGCCGTGCGGTCGAGGTCGCGGTCGAAGCACTGCCCGCCGACTTCGACGGCGCCGTCGTGGTGCTGTCCGGCGACGTCCCGCTGCTCGACGCCGCATCGCTCCGGCTCCTCGTCGACGCCCACGTCGGCGGCGGCAACGGCGCGACCTTCGTGAGTGCCATCGCCCCGGACCCGACCGGCCTCGGACGGATCGTGCGCGATGCCTCCGGCGCCTTCGTCAGCGTCGTCGAGCACAAGGACGCGACAGCCGAGCAGCTGACCATCACCGAGGCGAACGCGGGCATCTACGCGTTCGACGTGGCACGCCTCCGGGCGGCCCTGCCGTCGCTCACCACGGCGAACGCCCAGGGCGAGAAGTACATCACCGACGCTCCCGCGCTGATCAGCGAGCGCGGCGGGCGCATCGACGTGGTCACCCTGACCGACCCGTGGCTCGTCGCCGGCATCAACGACCGTGGCCAGCTCTCCGACGCCGCGCGGGAACTCAACGCCCGCATCGTCCGCCGCCACCAGCTCGCCGGCGTCACCGTGCAGGACCCGGCGTCCACCTGGATCGACCTCGACGTCACGATCGAGCCCGACGCCGAGGTCCTGCCCGGCACCCAACTCATCGGCGCCACCGCGATCGCCGCCGGTGCCGTCGTCGGACCGGACACCACGCTGCGCGACACCGAGGTCGGCGCCCGCGCCACCGTGAACCGCGTCGACGCCACCCTCGCCGTGATCGGGGACGGTGCCTCGGTCGGCCCGTTCGCCTACCTGCGGCCGGGCACGATCCTCGGTGACGACGGCAAGATCGGCACCTTCGTCGAGACGAAGAACGCCCGGATCGGCCGGGGCAGCAAGGTCCCGCACCTGTCCTACATCGGCGATGCCGAGGTGGGCGAGGACTCGAACATCGGCGCGAACACCATCACCGCGAACTACGACGGCGTGCACAAGCACCGCACCGAGGTCGGCTCGAACGTCCGTACAGGCTCGCACAACGTGTTCGTCGCCCCCGTTAGGATTGGTGACGGTGCGTACACCGGCGCCGGAACCACCGTCCGCAAGGACGTTCCGGCAGGATCGCTCGCGATCAGCTACGCCCCACAGCGCAACACCGACGGATGGGTCGAGGAACACCGACCCGGCACACCGGCGGCCGAGGCTGCTCGGCTCGCGAACGGCGAATAGATCCCGGCGACCACCCGTCGCCGACATCGACCCCTCGTGGGTCAGGGAGTGAGCACCGCACTTGTCCGGAATCAAGACAACCGGCCAGAAACGACTCGTCCTCGTCTCGGGGCGAGCACACCCGGCGCTCTCTGCCGAGATCGCGGAGGAGCTCGGGGTCGACCTCGTGCCGACCGATGCCCGGACCTTCGCGAACGGTGAGCTCTACGCCCGCTTCGACGAGTCGGTCCGTGGCTGCGACGCCTTCGTCATCCAGTCACACACCGCGCCGATCAACGAGTGGCTCATGGAGCAGCTCATCATGGTCGACGCGCTGAAGCGTGCCTCGGCGAAGCGCATCACGGTCGTGGCGCCGTTCTACCCGTACGCCCGTCAGGACAAGAAGGGCCGCGGCCGCGAGCCGATCTCGGCCCGCCTCGTCGCCGACCTGTTCAAGGCCGCCGGCGCACACCGCATCATGAGCGTCGACCTGCACGCCGCGCAGATCCAGGGCTTCTTCGACGGCCCCGTCGACCACCTGTTCGCCATGCCGGTGCTGCTCGAGCGCTTCCGCCAGATCCTCGACCCGAAGACGCTCACCGTCGTGTCGCCCGACATGGGCCGCGTTCGTGTCGCCGACATCTGGTCCGAGAAGCTCGGCGCCCCGCTCGCCATCATCCACAAGCGCCGCGACCCGCTCGTGCCGAACCAGGTCTCGGTGCACGAGATCGTCGGTGACGTCAGCGGCCGCGTGTGCCTGCTCGTCGACGACCTCATCGACACCGGCCGCACGATCGCCAAGGCTGCCGAGGCGCTGAAGAACGCCGGCGCCACGGGAGTCGTCGTCGCCGCGACCCACGCCGTGTTCTCCGACCCGGCCACCGAGCTGCTGCAGAGCGAGTTCATCGACCGCGTGGTCGTGACGGACACCCTGCCCCTGCCGATGGACAAGCGCTGGGACCGCCTCGAGGTCCTGCCGATCGCCCCGCTCATCGCCCGTGCCATCCACGAGGTCTTCGACGACGGTTCCGTGACGTCGATGTTCGACGGCGCCGCTTGACACATCCCGCGCGTGACGCCCTCGCGGCCCGGCTCCGGGCCGCGGGGAGCGTCTTCGCCGAGGACGAAGCCGACCTGTTGCTCGAGGCAGGTGACGGTGAGCCGGTGCGACTCCGGAGCCTCGTGCAGCGTCGGCTGGCCGGTGAGCCGCTCGAGTACGTGCTCGGCTGGGCTGCCTTCGACGGGCATCGCATCCGGGTGACCCCCGGGGTCTTCGTGCCGCGAGCCCGCACCACCATCGTCGTCGAGCAGGCTGCGCGTCGGCTGCAGCGCTACGACCGCGTGGTCGACCTGTGCTGCGGTGCCGGCGCGATCTCGGTCGCCCTGTTCGGCCGCGTCGGCGCGCTCGACCTCGTCGCCAGCGACATCGACCCGGACGCCGTCGACGTCGCAGCCGAGAACATCGGCGACCGCGGCATCGTCGTCGCCGGAGACCTGTTCGCGCCGCTGCCCGATCGGTTCCGCGGGGCCGTGACGGTCATGGCGGTGAACGCCCCCTACGTGCCGACGGCCTCGATCGAGCTCATGCCGGCCGAGGCCCGCGAGCACGAACACCGCGTCGCCCTCGACGGAGGTGTGGACGGCCTCGACCTGCACCGCCGGATCGCAGCGGGTGCGGGGGAGTGGCTCCGTCCCGGTGGTGCCGTCGTCATCGAGGTGTCCGAGGCCCAGGCCGAGGCGTCCGCCGCTGCGTTCACGGCCGCCGGCTTCTCCGCCGTGGTCGAGCGGGACGCCGAGGTCGACGGCACCTGCGTCGTCGCGACCCGGCACGCCTGACCAGGTCTGTACGCCTGGCCCGGTCTGTCTGCCTGCCTGGTCCTGGTGCCGAGCGGTCACGACATGCCGCTCAGGTTCGCCGAGGCGGCACGAAGCGTCGCCCGCGCGCCCGCGAACCGACGCTTTCTGCGACCCCGGCGTGACGCACGTGGCGTGTCGCGCGACCGGGGCGAGGGGCGGGGCGGGCCGGCACCGGGCCTCCAGGCAGTCGGGTGACCGGAGCGCGCCGGCGCCGAGCGGTCACGACATGCCGCTCAGGTTCGCCGAGGCGGCACGAAGTGTCGCCTGCGCGTCCGCGAACCGACGCTTTCTGCCACCTCGACGGCAGTCAGCGGGCGTGTCGCGCGATCCTGCGCCGGAGCGTCAGCGCGCGTCGACCGTCACCGTGTGCCAGCCCGTCGCACCGTTGGGCGCCGGCGGCCGGTCCACGCTCGTCTGCACCTCGCCGTCCGCACTGGTCGCGCGCACTTCGATGCGGTGCGAGCCGGCGGTCGGCGTCCACCGCACCACCCACTGCCGCCAGGTGTCCGCGGAGACCGAGTCGGCGAGTTCGGCGCGCTGCCAGTCGCCGCCTCCGACGCGGACCTCGACGGCCTTCACGCCCTTGTGCGGCTGCCACGCGACCCCCGCGATCGCCACTGGCTTGCCCGCGGTCACGGTCGACCCGTTCCGCGGGGTGTCGATGCGGGACTCGAGCTTGACCGGGCCACGCTCCGACCAGCCACGCGGGGTCCAGTAGCCCTGCGCGTCGGCGAACCGGGTGACCTCGAGCTCGGTGACCCACTTCGTCGCCGAGACGTACCCGAACAGGCCCGGCACGACCATCCGCACCGGGAACCCGTGCTCGGTCGGCAGGGGCTCGCCGTTCATCCCGACCGCGAGCAGCGCCGCGGTGCCGTCGTCCTGCAGCACCTCGAGCGGGGTGCCGGCGGAGAACCCGTCGATGCTCCGTGAGAGCACCATGTCGGCGTCGCCCGTCGGACGCGCCCGGGCGAGGAGCTTCCGGATGGGGTAGCCCAGCCAGCCGGCCGTGCCGATGAGGTCACCGCCGACCTCGTTCGACACGCAGCTCAGGGTGGCTACGTGCTCCTCGAGTGGCAGTGCGAGCAGCTCGTCCCACGTCAGCGTGATCTCGTTCTCGACCGCGCCGTGGATGCGGAGCGACCAGTCGGCGGGGTCGACCTGCGGTACCCGCAGGGCCGTGTCGATCCGGTAGAAGTCGGCGTTCGGCGTGATGTAGGGGGTGATGCCGTCGACGTCGAGCGACGCACCCGCGGGGACCGCCGGTGCAGCGGTCGCCGCGGCGGGCAGCCGGATGGCCCGCCGGGCAGCAGCGGCCGCCTGCATCGCGGAGGACCCCAGCCGGGAGGCGGTGCCCACCACGATCGCGACGGTCGCCGTCGCGACGCCCCAGACCAGGAACGTGCGGCGCTCCGCCGAGGCGGGTCGCGGTGCCGCCGTCGGCACGGTCGCCGCGGCCTCCCACCGGCGCAACCGCTGGAGCAGCAGACGCAGGACGACCACCGCTGCCGCGATGCCGAGGACCGTCGGGGCGCCGTCGAGCGTCCCGCTGCCCGAGCGGGTGCTGACGGCAAGCAGCGCCAGCACACCACCGGCGGCGAACACGAGTGCACCGAAGGGCGGTCGTACACGTTCGAGGACACCGGCACCGGCACTGATCGCGATGACGATCACCGTCATGAGCACGAACAGGGCGACCTTGTCCCCGGTGCCGAACACGGCGACCATGAAGTCCTTCGCACCCGGGGGCGCGAGGTCGATGACGGCGGACCCGACGGCGACCAGGGGGCTGCCCGCTCCGCCGAGCAGCAGCGCGCCGAACTCGGCGACACCGAGGAACGCGGCGGCGGCCACGACGCCGACTATCGCGGCGATCAGCGTCCAACGTCGGGTCGAAGGGGCATCGGGCCCGCCCGGGCCGTCCGACGGACCCGCCGTCGGTCGACCGATCGGTTCGTCCGTCGTCTCGGTGGTCACCGCCCGAGCGTAGGTCGCCCGGCCGCTCGTGGGCTGTGTGTGCGCGCTTCCCCGCGCGTTCATCGGGTTCGGCCAGCAGGTGGCGCGCGGCTCGTGGGAGGATCGGACCGTGCTGCAGCGTCCGGATGGTGTCCCGCGGTCCGGTCGTGCCCGCGGTGCACGGCGGACACCGATGTCTCCAGCACGTCGACTCGCCACCCTGCGCTGGGTCATCGTCGCCGTCTGGCTGGTCCTCCTGATCACCCGGATCGTCGTCGTCTCGACGGCGCCGGGCGTCGACCTCTCCTGGTACGGCATCGTCGAGTTCGGCGCGATCGCGCTCGGCGTCGTGGTCATCGTGGTCGCCGTCGTGCGGGCCGCGACGGCACGGCGGCGGCAGGCGGACGAGGCCCTCGCGCTCGCCATCCGGCGGATCGACCCGACGGTGTGGCTCGTCCCGGCGGCGCCGACACCGGAACTCCGTGGCATCGTCGACGAAGTCCGTCCGGACACCCACCTCGGTTCGCGCGTGACCTGGGCCTTCGGTGCCACCGAGGCCTCCCTGTGGGAACTCGACGAACGGCGGGCGACCCGGCTGCTCGTGATCCGGTGGAGTCGTGTCGTGCACGTCGGACTGGAAGACGTGGCGGACGGCGTCGACGGCTCGGACGGCTCGGGGCGAGACGGTGGCTCCGAGCGCCCTGGCGGTTCCGCTGGTGCTCGCCGCGCGTGTGCGGTGGCGATCCACCACGTACGACCGGACGACACCCCCGCGGTGGCGACGTTCTTCGTCCGGACCGCCCCCGGTTCGCGTCGGCTGCTCGGGCGCGGTCCACGGCTGGACCGGCTCGTCGCCGACCTGGCACGGGAACGCATCGTCGCCTGACGCAGCGGAGGGCCCCGGGTTCAGCGAGGCCCTCCTTGCCGAACCCGCACCGACCTCCGTGGTCGGCAGCGGGTGCGGTCGTCAGTGCGTGGACGGCTCCTGCTCGACCTCGCGGCGGTCGTCGTCGGACCACAGCGTGTGGAAGGTGCCGTCCTTGTCGATGCGCTGGTAGGTGTGTGCGCCGAAGAAGTCGCGCTGGCCCTGGATCAGCGACGCCGGCAGACGGTCGGACGCGAGCGAGTCGAAGTACGACAGCGCGGACGAGAAGCCCGGAGCGGGGACGCCCGACGCGGCCGCGATGCCGACGATGTGGCGCCAGGCGGCTTCGCCCTCGGCGACCGCGTTCGCGAAGTACGGGTCGACCAGCAGCGACTCGAGCTTCGGGTTCTCGGCGTACGCCTCGACGATGCGGTTCAGGAACTGGGCCCGGATGATGCAGCCACCCCGCCAGATCTTCGCGACGTTGCCGAGATCGATGTCCCAGCCGTACTCCTTCGCCCCGGCGATGATGAGGTCGAATCCCTGTGCGTACGCGACGACCTTCGAGGCGTAGAGCGCCGCACGGACGTCGTCGGCGAAGGTGTCCGGAACCTCGGCGATCTGCGGACGGTTCTTGACCGACTGCTGCACGGCGGCACGCTGCGTCGGCTTCGACGACACGGCGCGGGCGAACACGGCTTCGCCGATGCCCGAGACGGGGATGCCCAGGCCCACGGCGTTCTGCACGGTCCAGACGCCGGTGCCCTTCGAGCCGGCCGCGTCACGGATGACGTCGACGAGCGGCTTGCCGGTGTCGGCGTCGCGCTGCTTGAGGACCTCGCCGGTGATCTCGATCAGGTAGGACTCGAGGTCGCCCTTGTTCCACTCGTCGAAGACCTGCACCAGGTCCTCCACCGAGAGCCCGCCGACGCGACGGAGCAGGTCGTACGACTCGGCGATGAGCTGCATGTCGGCGTACTCGATGCCGTTGTGCACCATCTTGACGAAGTGCCCGGCGCCGTCGGTGCCGATGTGGGTCACGCACGGTTCACCTTCGGCCACCGCGGCGATCGACTTCAGGATCGGCCCGAGCGTCTCCCAGGCCTCCTTCGAGCCACCGGGCATGATCGACGGACCCTTGAGGGCGCCCTCTTCGCCGCCGGAGATGCCGGTACCGACGAAGTTCAGGCCCTTCTCGCGCAGGTCGTGCTCACGTCGGATGGTGTCGTGGAAGTTCGCGTTGCCGCCGTCGACGATGATGTCGCCCGGTTCGAAGCGTTCGGCGAGCTGTCCGATCACGGCGTCGGTACCCTTGCCGGCCTGCACCATGATGATGGCGGTCCGGGGCTTCGACAGCGAGGCGACGAACCCGTCGATGTCCTCGGACGCGATGAACCCGGCGTCACCGTGCTCCTGGAGCAGCTCCTCGGTGCGGGCGTACGTGCGGTTGTAGACCGCCACCGTGTTGCCTTCGCGCGATGCGAGGTTGCGGGCGAGGTTCGAGCCCATCACTGCGAGTCCGACGACTCCGATGTTCGCCTGACCGTTGTTGTCTGCCACGGGGGCCTCCTTTGTCCTGACGTTGGCGCCCAACCTACGACCGGCGGTCTGGGATCGCACAGGTGTTGCGGGAACTGGGGACCAGAGTTCACCGCATCAATACTGTGGAGGGATGAGCGAGCTCGCTGTCCACCCGCCCGTCCTCGTGATGGGGGTCTCCGGCTCCGGCAAGTCCACCGTCGGCCAGGCGCTCACCGACGCCCTGGTCGCGCAGGGCGAACCGTGCGTCTTCGTCGACGCCGACGACCTGCACCCGGTCGCCAACAAGGAGAAGATGCGGCAGGGGATCCCGCTCACCGACGAGGACCGCTGGCCGTGGCTCGACGCCTGCGCCGAGCGGATCGCCGCGGTCGAATCGGACGGCTCCCGGTGCGTGATGGCGAACTCGGCGCTCAAGCGTGCCTACCGGGACCGTCTGCGCGAGTCGGCGCCGGGTCTCGTCATCGCCTTCCTCGACGGGTCGCGCGACCTGATCGCCGAACGGCAGTCCCACCGCCAGCACGAGTACATGCCGACAACGCTGCTCGACTCGCAGTTCGCGACCCTCGAGCGGCCGCAGCCCGACGAGGCCGCCGTCGCGGTGTCGATCGACGGATCGGTCGACGACACCGTGCGGGAGATCCTCGCCGCGCTCGCGGTCACCACCGCCTGACGAACGTCGACGACCTGCGACGGATCCGGGCAGTTCCTCCACAGGGCGCAGCGCGGCCGTCGCCGTCCCCAACCGATCCCCGGTCCCGTCCGCGTCGAGGGGGACGCTCGTACCGTCGCTCCATGACCACGATCACTGCCGCGCGTTCAGATACCATCCTTGATACCATCGACCCCATGGCCATGACCCTCCGACTCGACGACGACGAGGCAGCGGCGTTGCGCAAGCGTGCTGACCTCGAGGAGCGCTCGATGCAGGACGTCGCGCGCGCCGCCATCCGCGAGTACATCGAGCAGCACAGCCGCAGCGATCTGATCGACGGCATCCTCGACCGAGAACTCCCGCGCTACGCCGAGGCGCTCGAACGACTCGGCAAGTGATCCACCTCACGACCGACGAGGCGTTGCACGTCGCTCGTCGGACCCTGGGAGCTGACTACGCGATCCGCGACGTCGGACTGCTCGAGGCGGCGGTCGCGCGACCCGCCGCGTCGGTGGGCGGGAACGACGCCTACCCGACGCTGGTCGAGAAGGCGGCGGCGCTCGTCCACTCCGCCGTCCGGAACCACGCCCTGGTCGACGGCAACAAGCGCCTCGGGCTCATGCTGCTCGTGGTCTTCCTCGGCGTGAACGGCGTCCGGCTCCACGCCTCGAACGACCAGGCGTACGACTTCATCGTCGCGATCGCCGAGGGGGAACTCGATTCCGTGCCGGAGATCGCTGCTGCTCTGACCTCGATGGTCTCGGACGCCTGATCGACAGCGCGGCGGCCGTCAGCCGTCGGCGATCAGCGGCGCACCGCACTGATCGCCCCGTGCGGCCGGTGCTCCGGAGCCGTGCGGGTGTGGACGTCCACGACGTCGAAGCCCGCTCCGTCCAGCAGCGCCGCCAGGGACGCGACCGGCCAGCGGTAGGCGGTGACGACGGCGTGGTCGAAGGCCTCGACCGCGGCGCCCTCGAAGAACCCGAGCAGCAGCCCACCGCCGGGGGTGAGCACCCGACGGAACTCGGCGAGTGCCCCACCGATCCGCGACGGTTCGTGGTGGATCACCGAGTACCAGGCCAGGACCCCGTCGACGCTGCCGTCCGCGAGCGGGAGCGCGTCGAGCGACCCGACCCGGAAGTCGACCGAGGCGCCGTGCGTCCGTCGTGCGTGCTCGACGAACTCAGGCGCCGCGTCGATGCCGCTGACACGGTGCCCCTGCCGTGCGAGGTGCGCCGTCCAGTGACCGGGGCCGCACCCGGCGTCGACCAGGGGACCGCTGCGACCGGCGGCCCAGGCGTCGACGAGGGCTCGGTCGTCGGGGTGGACGGTGTCCATCGACCCGAGCAGCGCCGCGTACTCGTCGGCCCGAGCGCCGTACGCCGCCGTCACCCGCTCCGTCATGCGCCCGACCGTACCGCCGCAGCGCCGAACCGTGCGAGGTTCCGTGTTCCGTGCGACCCGGCACCCCTCGCACCAGGCACGGAACCTCACACCACGCGGCAGCGCGGCGCCGCACCGCGCCGCACCACCCGCCCGCCCGCCAGCGTCAGAGCTTGAACGTCGCCTTCGGGATGTCGGACACGATGCGGCGGGCGGTGCGGACGGCGTCCTCCTCCGAGACCTGGTGCGTGACCACGAGCGACGCCAGGTACGCCGCGTCCGCCCGCCGCGCCATGTCGTGCCGCGCGGGGATGGAGCAGTACGCGCGGGTGTCGTCGATGAACCCGGAGGTCTTGGTGAACGACGCGGAGTCGGTGACGGCCGACCGGTAGCGCCCGATGGCCGCCGGGGTGTCGATGAACCACCACGGCGCGCCCGCGTACACGGCGGGGTAGAAGCCCGCCAGCGGCCCGATCTCGCGCGAGAAGACGGTCTCGTCGACGGTGAAGAGCACGAGGTGGAACCCGGGAGCGGTGCCGAAGGACTCGAGGAGCGGCCGGAGCGGCTCGGTGAAGGACCCGACGGCCGGCAGGTCGTGCCCGGTGTCCGGCCCGAAGCGCTCGAGCGTCGGGGTGTGGTGGTTCCGGATCACCCCGGGGTGCAGCTGCATGACGAGGCCGTCCTCGACGCTCATCTCCGCCCAGCGGTAGAGCATGTCGTGCCGGTACGCCGTCGCCTCGGCCTCGGTGACCGAGGACGCATCGCGCATCGCCGCCGCGTGGATGCGCTCCCGCTCGTTCGACGGCAGGGGAGCGGAGCCCGCGTCGAGCACCCCGGTGTCCGTGGCGGTCGCACCGTGCTCGATGAAGGAGTGGCGACGTGCGCGGAGAGCCGCCAGCAGCCCTGCGTGGGTGCCCGTGTCGATGCCGGCGGCCTCGCCGATCGACGCGACCACGGGCCTCCAGTCCGACCGCGTCGGGTCGAACACGGCGTCCGCGCGGAACGTGGGGAGCACCCGGCCGGTGAAGCCGGGGTCCGCGGCGAGCTGCGCGTGCGCAGCGAGGTCGTCCGCCGGGCCGTCCGTGGTGGCGAGGACCTCGATGCCGAAGGCGTCGAAGAGCGCGCGTGGCCGGAAGGCGGGCGACGCCAGCAGGCCGGCGATGTGGTCGTACTGGTCGTCCGCGTTCGCCGCGGACGGCGCCTGGTCGAGCCCGAACACGTCGTGCAGCTCCGTCTCGAACCAGTAGCGCACGGGGGTCCCGAGGAAGTCGTCCCAGTGCTCCGCCAGCTGCCGCCAGATGGCACGGCCTGGAGGAACGGGGCTGGTTCCCGACCGGTCCGCGCGTCCCAGCGCGGCCAGGTCCACCCCGTTCGCGTGCAGCAGGCGGAGCACGTAGTGGTCGGGCGTGATGAGCAGCGACGCAGGGTCGCTGAACGGCTGGTCCGAGGCGATCAGCGCCGCGTCGACGTGCCCGTGCGGCGAGATGATCGGGGCGTCCTTGACCGCCTCGTACACGGTGCGTGCCACGGCTCGCGCTCCGGGATCGGCGGGGAACAGCCGGTCGGGGTGCGGTGCGAGCCGGGTGGGGGTGCTGGTGCGGGTCATCATCGACTCCTTCGGGGACGGCGAGTTCGAGTGGTGCGAGTGTGGGGCGGCGGGATTTCCGGATCAGGCGGTTCCGGCACGGGGTGCCGGTCCGGTCGACTCGCGCACGGTCAGGTGGGTGGGCAGGGCGACGGCGCCGGACATGTGCTCCCCGGGCAGTTCGTCGGCGGGCAGCGCGCCGAGCCGTCCGAGCAGCATCCGGATCGCGACCCGGCCGGCCCGCTCGATCGGCGAGGTCATCGTGGTGAGCGGCGGGTTGCAGAAGTCAGCGCCGAAGATGTCGTCGCAACCGACGATGCTCATGTCCTCGGGGACGCGGACTCCGCGCTCCCGCAGCCGGGCGAGCATCCCGATGGCGATCAGGTCGTTGAAGGCGATGCACGCGGTCGCACCGGCGTGCACGGCGGCGTCGGCGGCCGCCGCGCCGGAGTCGACGAAGGGTGCGTGCGGCCCGACCCGGGCGACGCGGATCCCCAGGCGCTTGGCGACCTGCACGAGGGCGCGCCACCGACGCTCGTTCGACCACGAGCTGTCCGGCCCGGCGACGTACAGGATCTCCCGGTGTCCGAGCGACACCAGGTGCTGCACCGCCTGCTCCACCCCGCCGGGGGTGTCGATGAGCACCGATGGCACGCCGGTGGGTCGGCGGTTCACCACGACCAGGGGGATCCGCTCGGCGAACCGTGCGATCTGCGCGTCGGACAGTCGTGACGCCGTGAGCACGACCCCGTCGGCCTTCGCCCCCACGGCGGTGAGTGCGGCCATCTCGGCGTCGGCGGACTCCTCGGTGTCGACGAGCAGCTGCGTCCAGCCGGCCCCGGCGAGCTGGTGCTGGGTGCCGCGGATGACGTCGAAGTAGAAGGGGTTCGTGATGTCGGACACGAGCACGGCGACGGCGCGGGTGCGGCCGGAGGTCAGTGCCCGGGCCTGCGAGTTGGCGACGTAGCCGAGCTCGCGGGCCGCCCGCTGGATGCGCTCCTGGGTGACGGGGTTGACCCGGTCGGGCAGGGACAGGGCGCGGGAGACGGTGGACGCGGCGACCCCGGTGGCGTCGGCGATGTCGCGGATGGTGACGCGACGCGCGGCACCAGCGGCGGTGCCGGCAGCGCGAGCACCAGCGGCGCCCGCGCCAGCGGCGCTACCAGCAGCGCCCGCGGCACCGCCCGTGCGCCCGCCGCCGTCCGTCGAGAGGTCCTTCACGAGGCCGAACGTATTCGCGTCTGGCAACAAGTGGCAACCGGTTGCCGCATGTTGCCAACGGCGGAACAGTGGTGCCACCGAGCAGCGCCGCTCGGAGGAGGTCTCGAGGAGGAAACCCCCGTGAAGACGCGAAGACTGCAAGTCCGCACCCTCGTCGGTGCCGTCGCCGTGGTCGCCCTCACCGCACTGTCCCTGCAGGGATGTGCCGTGGTGAACGGCAGCGGCGACGACCCGAACACCCTCCGCGTGATGATGGGCGCGGACACCACCTACCCCAAGGAACGCAAGCAGTGGCAGCGGGAGACCGCCGCCGAGTTCAAGCGCACGACCGGTGCGGACATCCAGTGGGAGACCTACTCGTCCGCGCAGGAGGAACTGACCGCGATCCAGACGAGCGTCATCTCCGGGCAGGGCCCCGACGTCTACGCGATCGGCAGCACCTTCACCCCGACCGCGTACGCCACCGGTGCCTTCGTCGAGATGGGCACGAAGGAGTGGGACGCGATCGGCGGCAAGGACCAGTTCGACCCCGCGTCGTTCGGCATCTCCGGTCCGAGTGCGTCGAAGCAGATCGGGATCCCGTTCGCCAGCCGTCCGTTCGTGATGGCGGTGAACAAGGACCTGCTCGCCAAGGCGGGGATCACCGACATGCCCACGACGTGGGACGAGCTCACCGCCGACGCGAAGGCCACCACGGGTGACGGTCGCCACGGAATGGCGATCGCCTACGCCGACGGCTTCGACCCCTGGAAGTTCGTGTGGGGGATGGCCCAGAACGCCGGCAACACGATCGTCGACGGTTCGAAGGCCGAGATCGACAGCGAGGCCGTCGAGAACGCCTACCGCACCTACTTCGACTGGGTCACGAAGGACGGCGTCGTCGACCCGGCCGCGATCGGTTGGAACAACGCCCAGGCCCTCGCGCAGTTCACCGAGGGCAAGGCCGCGTTCTTCCCGATGACGACCACCACCGCCATCAACTCCTTCACGGACACCAAGGTCGACGGCAAGTACGAGTTCGCCCTGCTGCCCACCGTCCCGCCGGGGGCGTCCGAGCGGCCGTCCGACGGGATCGAGGCCGCCAGCATCCTGTCCGGCGACAACTGGGTCGTCGCCGACTACGGCACCAAGCAGGAGCTGTCGTACGCGTTCGTCAAGCAGCTCAGCGCCCCGAAGGCCCAGCTCGAGTACTACGACCTGTTCGGCAACCTGCCGACCAACGCGTCGGCCGCCGCCGACCTGGCAGCCGACAACCCGCAGCTCAAGCCGATCATCGACGCCGGCCGCCTGTCCAAGCCGACCGCGTTCACCGGCGCCTGGTCCGACATCCAGCTCGCCCTGGTCGACGTGGTCGTGCAGTCGATCCCGTCGCTGAAGTCCGGCGAGGTCACCGACGACCAGCTCCGCAAGCGACTGCAGGACGCCCAGAAGGACGCCCAGGCCACCCTCGACCGTCAGAAGAACGGAGGTCTGTGATGACCAGCACGCAGACCAGGCCCCGCACCGACGCGGCGCCGCCCCGGCCGGTCCGCCCGGCCGGCAAGACGCCCCTCTACAAACGCGAGCGCCCGCTGTGGATGCTCCTGCCCGGCGGGGTCCTCATGCTCGCCGTCATCGTGGTGCCGCTCCTGGTGGGCTTCTGGATCGCGATGCTCGACCTCGACCAGTACACGCTCCGCCAGTGGTTCAGCGCTCCGTTCGTCGGGTTCGCCAACTTCACCGAGGCGTTCACGAACTCGCCGCTGCTGCACTCCATCTGGATCTCGGTGTCGCTGTCGGTGCTCGTCACCGCGGTGACCGTGCCGATCGGGGTCGCCGCCGCGATCTCGACGCAGAACCGGTTCCCCGGTCGCGGGCTCGTCCGATCGATCTACCTGATCCCGTACGTGCTCCCGGCATTCGTCGTCGGCACGTTCTTCCGCACGATGCTCCAGCCGCAGGGGGTCGTGAACTCGATCCTGCACACCGACGTGCTGTGGCTGAACGGCTCGGCGTCGTACTGGGCGCTCGCCGGCGTGATGATCTGGACGAGCTGGCCCTTCGTCTACCTGCTGTCCCTGGCCGGACTGCAGGCCGTGGACAACGAGGTGCACGAGGCCGCCGCGCTCGACGGGGTGACCTGGTGGGCGAAGCTGCGGTACATCATCTTCCCGTACCTGCGCGGACCCCTCAGCCTCGCGGTGATCATCTCGATCCTGCACAACATCAACAACTTCACGCTGCCGTTCGTGCTGTTCGGCATCCCGCTGCCGTCCAGCGTCGAGGTGATGCCCGTCCTGACGTACATCGCGAGCTTCCAGTCGTTCCGCTTCGGCCTGTCCGCAGCGATGGCGATCTGCTCGCTCGTGATCGTGGCGATCCCGCTGTTCGTCTACCTGCGGGCGGTCAAGCTCGACACCGGCGACGACGCCGGCCCCAACCGGAAGCAGCGTCGCGCCGACCGCGCCACGCTCGCCGCCGCCCCGACCGCCGCCGACATCGACGGAGCACGCGCATGACCACCCCGAGCACGTCCTTCAGCACCCGCACCCGCCCCACCGCGACGCTCACCGAGAGCATCACGACCGGCAACGGCGGGCGACGGAGCAAGCGTCCCTACGACACCGACGTCACCCGGCTGCTGCCGCGCTGGCTGCTCGTCACCGTCATCGCGGTGATCATCGCGTTCATCGCCGTGCCGGTGCTCTACATCCTGTTCGGCTCCGTCAACTCCGACGTCGCCGTCGCCCGCGGCGAGTACTTCCCGTCCGAGTTCACGCTGTCGAACTACGTCGAGATCTGGTCCACCGTCGCCCTCGGCGAGGGACTGGTGAACTCGATGCTCACCGCCGGTGCCGTCGCCGTCGCGAGCGCCGCGCTCGCCGTGTCCACGGCCTACGTGCTCGTCCGGTTCCGGTTCCTCGGGCGGCTGACCATCCTGCGTGGGCTCCTCGCGCTGCAGTCGATCCCCGGCACGCTCCTGCTCCTGCCGGTCTTCGTGGTGTTCTCGAACATCGCCAGCGCCACCGGCGTGCAGATCATCGGCACCCGCTGGGGCCTGTTCGTCACCTACCTGACCTTCGCCCTGCCGTTCTCGACGTGGGTGATGGTCACCTACCTGCGCGGCCTGCCGAAGGAACTCGAGGAAGCGGCGCGCATCGACGGCGCCAGCTCGACGAAGATCCTGACGAAGATCGTCCTCCCGCTGTCGTGGCCCGGCATCGTCGTGTCCGCGATCTTCGCCTTCCTGCTCGGCTGGAACGACGTCCTGTTCTCCACGATCATGACGACCCCGAACACCCGGACGGTCGCCGTGGTCCTGCAGGTGCTCGGCACCACCCAGGAGGGCGGCGCCGTCCCGATCTACGGCCAGATGATGGCCGCCTCGATCGTCTGCGCCGTCCCCGTCGTCGCCCTGTACCTGATCTTCCAGCGCTACCTGGTCGGCGGGCTCACCGCCGGCTCCGTCAAGTAGCGCTGTGCAGTCTGCCGACTTGTCCACAGACTGCCTGGAGGCGCGATGCCAGCCCGCCCCGCGCCTCCAGTCTGGTCGCATGAAGGGAATGCAATGACCCAGCCCAGTTGGGAACTCTCCGGTTTCGGCGACGAGATCGACGCCGATCCGGTCGTCCAGGTCGCGGTCCTCCAGGCGCTCGGCGCGAGCGCCATCGAGGTCCGCAGCGCCTGGGGCGTCAACGTCGTCGACCTCGACGAGGACCAGCTCGCCGGACTCCACCGGCTGCTCGACGAGCGCGGGCAGACCGTGTCCGCGATCGCCTCGCCGATCGGCAAGGTGCCCGTCGACGAACCCGTCGAGCACGAGGTGTCACGGCTCGCCCGTGCGATCCGTGCCGCGCACGCCCTCGGCACGACGAACATCCGGATCTTCTCGTTCTACTTCGAGGGCCGCAGCCCCGACGACGTCCGCGACGACGTCCTCGTCCGGATGCGGGCGCTGGCCGACCTCGCCGAGCGCGAAGGCGTGACCCTGCTGCACGAGAACGAGAAGGACATCTACGGCGACGTCCCCGCGCGGGTGCTCGACATCGTCGAGAGCGTCGGGTCCCCGGCGCTCCGCCTGGCCTGGGACAACGCGAACTACGTGCAGTGCGGCGTCCGGCCCTTCACCGACGGCTGGGAGCAGCTCGCCCCGTACGTCGACTACCTGCAGGTCAAGGACGCCCTCGCCGCCGACTCGTCGGTGGTCCCCGCGGGCGAGGGTGACGGCGAACTGCTCCAGACCCTCACCGCGCTCCGCGACGCCGGCTACTCCGGGTACGCCTCGCTCGAGCCGCACCTCAGCGACTTCACCTCCCTCGGCGGGTTCTCCGGCCCCGCGGCCTTCGGTCGTGCCGGCCGGGCCTTCCGCACCCTCACCGACCAGATCGGAGTCACCCTGCGATGACCGAACCCACCAACCCGCTCCGCCTGGCCGTCGTCGGCGCCGGTGTCATCGGACGCCACCACGCCACCGTCGCCGTCCACCACCCCGACCTGCAGGTCGTCGCCCTCGTCGACGCCGTGCCCGAAGCCGCCACGAGCGCAGCCGACGCAATCGAGGCGATGGGCGTCGCCCGCCCGATCACGACGTCCACCATCGAGGAGGCGATCGAACAGACCGACATCGACGTCGTCGCGATCTGCTCGCCGTCCGGCATGCACGTGCAGCTCGCCGAGGCCGCCCTGGCCGCCGGCAAGCACGTCGTCATCGAGAAGCCGCTCGACACCACGATGCCCCGGGCCCGGCAGATCGCGGCGCTCGCCGCAGACGCTCGTGACCGCGGGCTCGTCACGAGCGTCATCAGCCAGCACCGCTTCGACCCGGCGTCGGCAGCCGTCGCCCGGGCCGCGCACGACGGCGGGTTCGGCACCGTGACCTCGGGGCTCGCGAGCGTCGCGTGGTACCGGTCGCAGGGGTACTACGACTCCGGTGACTGGCGCGGCACCTGGGCGCTCGACGGCGGCGGCGCGGTGATGAACCAGGGCGTGCACACCGTCGACCTGCTCGTCTGGGCGCTCGGTCGTCCGGTCGAGATCTCCGCGCAGACCGGCCTGCTCGCGCACGACCGGATCGAGGTCGAGGACACCGCCGTCGCCACCGTCCGGTTCGCCGGCGGGGCGCTCGGGGTCGTCCACTGCACGACCGCCGCGTACCCGGGGCTCTCCGCCCGGTACGCCGTGTACGGCACGCACGGCTCCGCCATCGTCGACGACGACCGGCTCGCGTACTTCCACATCGCCCCGGACACCGCCACGCTCGAGTCCGCGTCCACCACGTCGAACGCCACCGCGGTCGCCGGTGCGGTCGACCAGAAGGACCAGATCGTCCCGCCCGAGCACGTCGTCGGCGGCCCGGCCGAACCCGACCACTTCGCCGCGGGGCACGCTCGGCAGTACACGGACATCGTCGACGCGATCCGGCAGGGCCGCGAACCGGGTGTCACCGTCGATGCGGCCCTCGTGTCGCTCGCCACCGTCCGCGGGCTCTACGTCAGCGCGACGCTCGGACACCCCGTGCGCATCGACGACGTGATCGAGGGGAAGTACGACGATGTGGTGCCGGTCGTCGGCACACCCGCCACCGCCAGCGCGACCGAAGGAGCCACCCGATGAAGTTCTCCGTGTTCACCGCCTCCACCCCCGACTGGACCCCGTCCGAAGCCGCCGAGACCCTGGCCGCACAGGGCTGGGACGGCATCGAGTGGCGCATCGTCGACGACCGCCCGGCCGACGGCGCCGAGGTCCCCGCCGAGCGGTCGTTCTGGGCGGGCAACAACTCGACGTGGCAGTACACCGGCATCCGCGACCGGGTCGGCGAAATCGCCCGGGTCACCGACGCAGCCGGGCTCGAGTACTCGGGCATCGGCGGCTACCAGCCGGCTGCCGACCACGACGGCGTCGAGACCATGCTGCGCGTGACCAGCGAACTCGGCGCCCGGCAGGTCCGCGTCACGATGCCGCACTACCGTGCCGAGCAGGAACGCACCGGCGAGACCTACCCGCAGCTCTTCGACCGCACCCGCGCCGACCTCGAGTGGGTCGCGTCGCGTGCGTCGGAGCTCGGCGTGAAAGCACTCGTCGAGCTGCACCACATGACGATCACGCCGTCGGCCTCCGCGGCACTGCGACTGATCGACGGTCTCGACCCCGCACACGTCGGCGTCATCCACGACCTCGGCAACCTCGTGATCGAGGGGTACGAGGACCACCTCGCCGCGTTCGAACTGCTCGGGCCGTACCTGGCACACGCCCACGTGAAGAACGCCCGCTGGGTGGACACCGGCGACACCCGTGCCGACGGCAGTTCGATCTGGCAGCACGAGTGGGCACCCCTGCGCACCGGCCAGGCGTCGGTGTCCGAGTACCTCGACGCGCTCCGCCAGGTCGGGTACGACGGGTGGGTCACCATCGAGGACTTCTCCACCGACCTCCCGCTCGAGACCCGCACCGCCGACAACCTGGCGTACCTCCGCTCCCTCGTACCGGTGTCGGCATGACCGATCGGCGTCCGGGCATCGTCCACCTGGGGGTGGGCGCGTTCGCTCGTGCCCACCTCGCCTGGTACACCGCCCACACCACGGGGGAGCCGTGGGGCATCACCGCCTTCACCGGCCGCTCGCCCGCGGCCGCGGATGCGTTGGCCGCGCAGGACTGCCGGTACACGCTCGTCACCCGAGCCGCGTCCGGCGACGGAGCCGAGGTGGTCGACACGATCGTGGCCGCCCACCCGGGCAGCGACGACACGGCCTGGAGGCACGTGGTCGCGTCCCCCGAGACGACCATCGTCACGCTGACGGTCACCGAGCAGGGCTACCGGCCCGGTTCCGACGTGCCGTCGCGGCTGGTCGCGGGGCTCGACGCCCGCCGTGCCGCCGGCTCCGGGCGCATCGCGCTGGTCAGTCTCGACAACCTGACGCACAACGGGGCGGTCCTGCGGGACGCCGTGCTCGACGCCGTCACTGACGACGCCCTGCGCGACTGGATCGAGGCGAACGTCACGTTCCCGAGCTCGATGGTCGACCGGATCACCCCGGCCACCACCGACGACGACGTCGTGCGCCTCTCGGAACTGCCGGGTGCGCTCGCCGGAGACCGGGTCCCCGTCGTCACCGAGCCGTTCGCGGAGTGGGTGCTCGAGGACGCCTTCGACGGGATCGACCGCCCCGCGTGGGAGACCGCCGGGGTGCGCATCGTCGACGACGTCACCCCGTACGAGCAGCGGAAGCTCTGGCTGCTGAACGGCTCGCACTCGCTCCTCGCCTACCTGGGATTGCAGCTCGGCCACGACACCGTGGCCGAGGCGATGGACGACCCGGTCTGCCGCAGCGCCGTCGAGCAGCTCTGGGACGAAGCCGCGCTCGAGCTCCCGCTGCCCGAGGCCGAGGTCAGAGAAGCCCGCACGGCCCTGGTCGAACGGTTCGCCAACCCGCGCATCCGGCACACCCTGCGGCAGATCGCGTCCGGCGGCTCGCAGAAGCTGCCCGTCCGTGTCGTCGACGTCGTGCGGCACCGGCTCGCCCGCGACCCCTCGGCCGGCATCGGCACCGGAGCGGCCACCGCCCTCGCCGCATGGTGGTTGCACGTCACCGAGCAGTCCGACCTGGTGGACGACCCCGGTGCCCCGGGGCCAGACTCGGACGTGCACGACGTCCTGGCCGCCATCGCGCCCGAACTCGACACCACCCCCGTGGTCGCCGCCGTGACGGCGGCGGCCGACCGCATCCGCACCGCCGCGGCACGCGCCCGCGAACGCTCCAACGGAGGAGTCCACGCATGACCGACACGAACACCACGAACCCCGCGGCCCCGGTCCCCGGTGCCACCGACAGCGGGCCGGCCGAGACCACCGCCGGCCGTCCGGACACCTGGGCCTCGGCGGACCGCGGCCAGCTGATCGAGCGGGCCGAGGTCATCGTGACCAGCCCGAACCGGAACTTCGTGACGCTCAAGCTCACCACGGCCGACGGCGTCACCGGGCTCGGCGACGCCACCCTGAACGGCCGCGAGCTCGCGGTCTCCGCCTACCTGTCCGAGCACGTCGTCCCGCTGCTCGTCGGCCGTGACGCCAGCCGCATCGAGGACGCCTGGCAGTTCCTGTACCGGTCGTCGTACTGGCGCCGTGGTCCGGTCACCATGGCCGCGATCGCGGCCGTCGACATGGCCCTCTGGGACATCAAGGCGAAGGTCGCCGGGATGCCGCTGTACCAGCTGCTCGGCGGGGCATCGCGCACCGGGCTCATGGCGTACGGCCACGCCTCGGGCAAGGAGCTGCCCGAGCTGTTCGACTCCATCCGCGAGCACCAGGAAGAGGGCTACCGCTCGATCCGCGTGCAGACCGGTGTCCCCGGCCTCGAGTCCATCTACGGCATCGCGTCGAACAGGACCACCGAGGGCAACGCCGGAGTCCGCTACGACTTCGAGCCCGCCCAGCGTGGTGCGTACCCGGCGATGGAGGACTGGGACACCCGCGCCTACCTGCGCCACGTGCCCACCGTGTTCGAGGCCGTCCGCAACGAGTTCGGCCCCGAACTGCCGCTGCTGCACGACGGCCACCACCGGATGACCCCGCTGCAGGCCGCCAAGCTCGGCAAGTCGCTCGAGCCGTACGACCTGTTCTGGCTCGAGGACTGCACCCCCGCCGAGAACCAGGAGGCCCTGAAGCTCGTCCGGCAGCACACCACGACGCCGCTGGCGATCGGGGAGGTCTTCAACACCATCTGGGACTTCAAGGACATCATCCGCGACCAGCTCATCGACTACGTCCGCGGTGCCGTCACGCACATGGGCGGCGTCACCCCGCTCAAGAAGACGATGGAGTACGCGGCGCTGTACCAGGTCAAGTCCGGCTTCCACGGGCCGACCGACATCTCCCCGGTGGGCCTTGCCGCGCAGATGCACCTCGGGCTCGCGATCCACAACTTCGGCATCCAGGAGTACATGCAGCACGGACCGCAGACCAACCAGGTGTTCCACCAGACGTTCACGTTCACCGACGGCTACCTGCACCCGGGGGACGAGCCGGGCCTCGGGGTCAGCCTCGACGTCGACGAGGCCGGCAAGTACCCCTACGAGCAGGCGTACCTGCCGTTCAACCGCCTGGCCGACGGCACCGTCCACGACTGGTAGTACCCGGCATCCTGGCTGGCACAGTGGTCGCATGGAGTTCGCGGACGTCGCCAGGGAGCTGTTGCTCGTCGCGCCGCAGGACTTCGTCGCCGAGCGCACCGCACGGCAGCGCGCGGTGCGGAAGGACGACCGTGCCCTCGCGACCGAGATCGGGAAGCTCCGGAAGCCCGCCCCGGCCGCATGGGTGATCGACCTGCTCGCCCACGACGGTGCCCTCGACGACGCCGTCGACCTCGGACCGGCGCTCCGCAAGGCGCAGGCCGACGCCGACCCCGACGCGATCCGGACCCTCCGTCGGCAGCGCACCGAGGTCGTCGACGCCCTCGCGCAGGCCGGTGCGGACCTGGCGTCCGACGCCGGACACCCCGTCACCCCGGCGGTGCTCGAGCAGGTCCGATCGACGATCGAGGCGGCGATGGCAGACCCGCACGCCGGCGCGGCCGTCCGGTCGGGGCTGCTCGTGACGGCGCTCGAGAGCGTGGGGTTCGACGCAGTCGACCTCGACGGGGCGCTCGCGGATCCGGACGCGGTGCCCGATGCCTGGTCCGGCAGCGATGCCCCACCCATCCCCATCTCCCAGGCGAGGGGTGCGCGGAAGGCGAGCCGTGCCTCCAGGCCCGCGCAGCGTGACGCTCCGGAACCGGACGCCGAACCCGAACCCGAACCCGAACCCGAACCCGAACCGAAGCGCGACCCGGCTGCCGACCGGAAGGCCGCGCGCCAGGCCGAGACCGCAGCGCGCACGGAGTCCCGCGATGCCGACGCCGCACTCGACACCGCCGAGGCCGATCTCGAACAGGCGGAGGAGCGCCGCGCGGAGCTCCGGCGTGCCCTCGAGCAGGCCGAGGCCGAGATCACCCGGCTCGAGGCAGCCCGCGACGACGCTGAGGCGGCGAGCGACCGGGCGCGCGACGTCCTCCACGCCGCGCAGGAGCACCGGCGGGAGGTCGGCCGCTGAGCCGTCCGGCGCGACCTCATCACCTCGGATGAAAAGCGGCCGCACGGCTCGGTCCCCGTCCGGCGAGGCCCATACGCTCGCGTCATGACCTCCTTCCTCCGCCGGTACCGGCACCTGCTGGCTCCCGCCGCCGGCGCCGTGTACCTCGTGCTCTGGATCGTCGCCGAAGCCGGACGCGCGGGGCTCGCCGACCACGTCGTCGTCGTGTCGGCCTTCGCCGTCGCCATCGGCCTCGCCGCGTGGATGCCCGCGACCGCGCTCGGACTGGTCGTCGGCATCTCGCTCCTGCAGACGGCCCGGCTGCTCACCCGGCCGACCGACACGACCTGGCCGGAGTACCTGGCGATCGCGATCGTCGTCGGCATCGTCGGCGCCGGTCGGTCCGACCTGCTCCGCTACGTGGCGGTCCCCGTGCTCCTGCTCGCGAGTGCGGCAGCCGCCTGGGCGATGGCGGTCCCGACCGCTGCCGACCAGGACGTCTGGGGCAGCTGGGTGGGGAACTCCGGCGGGACCCGGTCCGACCTCGTCACGATCACCTTCGCGTTCGTCGGGGTCAGCGGTGTCGCCTGGGCGGTCGGCGTGGCCATCGGTGCCGCGTGGCGGATCGGCCTCGCCCGGGTCCGGGTGGTCGAGGCGCAACGCCGCACCGAGGTGACCACCACCGAACTCCGGGCCGAGCAGGACCGCGCGCGGATCGCCCGCGACGTGCACGACTCGCTCGCCCACTCACTGGCCGTCGTCGTGTCCCAGGCCCAGGGTGCCGCGGCCATCGCCGTGCGGGACGAACACGCCGCCCGGGCGCTGCAGGACATCGCCGACGTGAGCCGCTCGGCGCTGGGGGACGTCCGGGCCCTGGTGGAACGCATCCAGGCGAGCGACGACGCCGACCGTCACGGGCTGCTCGACGTCCCCGACCTGGTCGAGGACATGCGGGAGCTCGGGATGACCGCGACGTTCGAGGAGCACGGCGCTGGGTTGCTGTCCGCGGGCAGCGCCAGCGCGGTCCACCGGATCGTGCAGGAGAGCCTGACGAACGTGCTGAAGCACCAGGGCCGGACAGCGACGGCCCGGGTGGCGCTGGACTGGCGCGGCCCGGGGCTCGGCGTCGTCGTGACGTCACGGGGGACCGAACCCCTCGTCGAGCTCGACGGTGTCGGGTCCGGTGTCGCCGGGATGCAGGAGCGTGCCCGACTGGCCGGCGGCTGGCTGCGTGCCGGTGTCGGCGACACCCCGGACGAGTGGGTCGTCACCGCGTGGCTGCCGACGACCGCCGCGGTGCCGACCACGGCGACGGCGGACACCGACACGGACACCGAGGCCGGCACCGACACCGAGGCCGTCCAGCCGGAGCACGTCCGATGAGCGCCGTCCGCGTCGCCGTCGCCGACGACCAGCGGCTGTTCGCCACCGGGATGCAGATGCTCGTCGATGCCCAGGACGACATGACCTGCGTCGGGACCGCCGGCGACGGTGCCGCCGCCCTCGAGCTCTGCGCCGCCGAACACCCCGACGTGCTGCTGCTCGACCTGCGGATGCCGGTCATGAACGGCATCGAGGCCCTGACGCGGCTCGCCGCGTCGACCCAGGACCGCCCGCGGGTCGTCGCGCTCACGACCATCCGCCGCGACGACGCCGTGCTCGCTGCTCTCCGCGCCGGCGCCGCAGCGTTCCTGACGAAGGACGCTCTGCCCGAGGTCGTCACCGCGACCATCCGCGACGTGCACGCGGGCCGACCTGCACCGACGGAAGCGGAGGCGCTGGACCTCCTGCGCGCGCAGGGCACCCCGGCCGTGACCGATCGGCGCGACGAGGTGCTCGACGCGCTGACGGCTCGCGAGCGCGAGGTCTTCCTGCTCGTCGCGAAGGGGCTCAGCAACGCCGAGATCGCCGAGTCGGTCTTCCTGAGCGACGCCACCGTGAAGACCCACGTCCGCGCCGTCCTGACGAAGCTCGGACTCCGGAACCGGATCCAGGTCGTCATCACCGCACACGAACGCGGCCTCGTCCGCGCCTAGGGGGAACCATGCAGATCACGAACCGCGTCGCGAAGACCGGCACCCTCGTCGTCGTCCTCGCCGGACTGGCCACCGCCGTCGTCCACGGGCTGCCCGAACGCGCCGACGTCGCGGTCGCACCCACCGTCGAACAGGACAGCACGGCGTGGGCGATGCCGCTCGACGCCTTCGTCGCACCGGCCTCGTCGAAGACCACGTACGCGGAGGACCTCGTGGCCGAGCCCTGCCTGCGGAAGGCCGGCATCGACGACCCGGCTCCCTGGGCGACCGCGGCCGGGCTGCAGGCCGACGACGACGCGGCCGACACCGCCGCCCGGGCGAACCCCGCACCCGCACTCGCGACCACCCGGCCCCTCACCACGGCGCTCGCCGAGGCCCGCGGTTACCACGGGCCGTCCGTCGCCGGTGCGAACCAGGAGGGCATGCGGAAGTGGGGCTACGACCCGGACCGCGAGGCCGCGTTCGCCGCGCTCCCGGACGACGTGGCCGCCCGCTGCTGGAAGGCAGCCCGGAAGACGCTCGGCACCACGCTGCGCGGCACCGAGCAGACCGCGTCCGAACTGGCCCAGCGCCTGACGTACCTGGCGGCGCTGGACGCACGCCAGGACGACCCGGTCCGCACGGCCGCGGCCGGGTGGCGCACCTGCATGGCGCCGTCCGGTGTGCCGGACCTGCCGGAGGGTCCGGAGGGCATGCCGACCCCCTCGATGCACGTCAGCGCCCGTGACGGCGACCAGGTCGTCCTGTTCTCGGACGATCCGGGGAAGGCCGAGGTCGCCGTCGCCGAACGGGACGTTGCGTGCCAGGAGTCATCCGGCTACCGCAGCGCGTTGTACGCGGCGGAGTGGGAACGGCTGCTGCACGTCACCGCGACCGACGCGGCCGTGCTCCGGAAGGGTTCGACGCGGCAGCCGCAGGTGGACGCCCGCCTCGACCGGGTGATCGCGCGGCTCGCGCCGGCAGCACCGACGGACGTCGACTGACGCGGCGGTCGCGGGGAGCGGTCGTGGGGGGAGCGCCCCGCGCCCACCGCGTGGGGACGACGGACGGGAGGCCCGTGGCAGGACCGCCACGGGCCTCCCGTCCGTCCCGGTGTGCGTCCGGATCGTGACGCGCGACACGCCCGGACGGCCCTGCTAGACTCAATCCCTGACTTCGGCGAGGGCTGCGTACGCGCGGCCGTGATCGACGCGGTGGGATACCCGGCAAGACCCTGGGATCGTTCCTCACGCGTGCACGCGTTCGAGTTGCAACACCACAGACCCCCACGATGCCGGCACCCCGGCGTCGTCCCCGACACCAGGAGGCACCATGGCCGACTACACCAAGCTCGCAGCGGAAGTCCGCACCAAGTTCGGCAAGGGCGCTGCTCGCAAGCTCCGCGCGGCCGACAAGATCCCCGCGGTCGTCTACGGCCACGGCACCGAGCCGAAGCACATCTCGCTGCCCGGTCACGAGACCATGCTGCTCGTCCGTACCGCCAACGCGGTCGTCGACCTCGACATCGAGGGCGCTGCGCAGCTCGCCCTCGTCAAGGACGTCCAGCGTGACCCGGTGCGCCAGATCATCGAGCACATCGACCTCGTGGTCCTCCGCCGCGGCGAGAAGGTCACGGTCGACGTGCCCGTCGTCATCGAGGGCGAGTCCTTCTCCGGCACCATCCACGTGCAGGACCTCAACACGATCTCGCTGCTCGTGCTCGCCACCGACATCCCGGAGCACGTCTCCGTGAACGTCGAGGGCCTCGAGGACGGCGTGCAGATCCACGCCGCGCAGCTCGAGCTCCCCGAGGGCGCCGAGCTCGAGACCGACCCCGAGGCGCTGGTCGTCGCGATCGTCACCCCGCGTGGCACCGCTGACGACGACGCTGCGGACGAGGCCTCGGCCGAGGCCGGCGCCGAGTCGGGTGCCGAGGGCGCCGCGGACTCCGAGTAACACCCCTTCGAAGACATCTGGTCGACGCTGTGACGGATCACATCCTCGTGGTGGTCGGGCTCGGGAACCCCGGGCCCGACTACGCCGGCAACCGCCACAACGTCGGCCAGATGGTCCTCGACGAACTCGCCTCCCGCATGGGAGCGACGTTCAAGAAGCACAAGACGCCGAACCAGGTCGCCGAGGGGCGCCTGGTGCCCGGCGGCACACGACTCGTGCTGGCGAAGCCCGGGTCGTTCATGAACACCTCGGGCGGGCCGGTCTCCTCGGTGCTCGGGTTCTACAGCGCCACCCCGGCCGACCTCGTCGTCGTGCACGACGAGCTCGACCTGCCGTTCGACACCGTCCGCCTGAAGGGCAGTGGCGGGCACGGCGGGCACAACGGGCTGCGCGACATCATCAAGGCCACCGGCACGAACGAGTTCATGCGCGTCCGGGTCGGCATCGGGCGTCCCCCCGGTCGGCAGGACCCGGCCGACTACGTGCTGCGTGACTTCTCCGCAGCCGAGAAGAAGACGCTGCCGATCCTGCTGGCCGACGCCGCGGACGCGGTACAGGCGATCGCCGAGGTCGGGCTGCTCGCCGCACAGCAGCGCGTGCACGCTCCGTCCTGAGCGCTCCGTGCCGGGCGTCGGCGCTGTTCGCCCGTCGCGCACGTCGCGGCCGGTGTCGGTGGCGGCCGGTACCATCTCCTGAGTGACGATCTCGGGCATCATCCCTGCGCTCTCGCGCGCCTCCGCCTTCGATCGCGTGCTGCGCGCCGCACCGCGCGACGCCGACTTCTCCGTCGTGGACGGCCTGCGCGTGCCGCTGCTCGGCGCGCTGCTCGCCGAGCGCAACGGCCCGCAGTGCGTCCTCGTCATCACGGCGACCGGGCGTGAAGCCGAGGCGGTCCGCGAAGCGTTCGGCAGCTACGTCCCCGGCGCCGACGTGCTCGAGTTCCCGGCGTGGGAGACCCTGCCGCACGAACGCCTCAGCCCGAGTGCCCAGACCGTCGGCACGCGGATCGCGACGCTCCGGAAGCTCGCGGCGTGGCAGGCGGCGGACCCGGCCGAGCGCCGCCAGACCATCGTCGTCGCGAGCGTCCGCGCCGCGCTGCAGCCGATCGCGAGCAACCTGACCTCTCTGGCGCCGGTGGTGCTGCGGACCGACTCGCGGGGCAACGACCTGGCTGCGATCGCGTCCCAGCTGGTGGACCTCGCCTACTCGCGTGTCGACCTCGTCACACGCCGTGGTGAGTTCGCGGTGCGCGGTGGCATCCTCGACGTCTTCCCGCCGACGGCCGACCACCCGGCACGCGTCGACTTCTTCGGCGACGAGATCGAGGCGATCAAGGCGTTCTCCGTCGCCGACCAGCGCACGACCGAGGACGACCTCGGCTCGGTCGAGCTGACCGCCTCGCGCGAACTCCTGCTCAGCGACGACGTCCGGCAGCGGGCGCGCGAGATGCTGCACGAGTTCCCGAACCTGTCGCAGATGCTCGCGAAGATCGCCGAGGGCATCCCAATCGAGGGCATGGAGTCCCTCGCCCCGGCGCTCGTGCAGGACCTCGTGCCGATGACCTCCTACCTGCCGGACGACGCCACCATCGCGGTGTTCTCGCCCGAGCGGGTGAACGGCCGCGCGAACAGCCTCGCCGAGACGAACACCGAGTTCCTGCAGGCGGCCTGGAGTGCAGCGGTCGCCGGTGCCCAGGCCCCGATCGACCTCGACGCGGGCAACTTCCTGACCGTGCAGCAGCTCAAGAACACCCGCGGGCAGCGCACCTGGTGGACGGTGTCGCCGTTCGACTCCGGCCTCGACGAAGGGGACACCGAGCGCGTCCTCACCGACGCCGAGGCCGCTGCCGAGGCCGGCGAGTACATCCGCGTCCGGGCCGAGGCCGTCCCGAGCTTCGCCGGCAGCGCCGACGGGGCGATCGCGCACGTCAAGTCGCTGACCGACGACGGGTGGGCCGTCGTGGTGACCGCGCAGGGCCAGGGCCTCGTCGAGCGTGCGGTGCAGGTGCTCGCCGACGCCGGGGTCGCCGCCCGTGCCGCAGCGGTCGACGCGCCGCCCGAGCCGGGGTTCGCCGTCGTGACGACCGCGACCGTCGAGCACGGCTTCGCGATCCCCGACCCCCGCATCGCGGTCCTGAGCGAGGCGGAGTTCTACGGCCGCAGCGTCCAGCAGGGCGCCCGCACCGTCAAGAAGCTCGCGAGCCGCCGCAAGAACGTCGTCGACCCGCTGCAGCTCAAGCCGGGCGACGTCGTCGTGCACGCGACCCACGGCATCGGCAAGTTCGTCGAGCTCGTCAGCCGCGAGGTCTCCAGCGGCGGCCGCAACGCCGTGAAGACGCAGCGCGAGTACCTCGTGCTCGAGTACGCGCCGTCGAAGCGCAACTACCCGGGCGACAAGCTCTTCGTGCCGACCGACCAGCTCGACCAGCTGTCGCGCTACGTCGGTGGCGAGTCCCCGACCCTGTCGAAGATGGGCGGATCGGACTGGTCCGCCGCCAAGTCGAAGGCCCGCAAGGCCGTCCGCGACATCGCCGTCGACCTGGTCAAGCTGTACTCGGCGCGGATGGCGTCGAAGGGGCACGCGTTCGGCCCGGACACCCCGTGGCAGCGCGAGCTGGAAGAGGCGTTCCCGTTCGCCGAGACCGCCGACCAGCTCACCACGATCGACGAGATCAAGCGCGACATGGAACGCCCGATCCCGATGGACCGCCTGCTGTCCGGTGACGTCGGCTACGGCAAGACCGAGGTCGCGATCCGTGCCGCGTTCAAGGCCGTGCAGGACGGCAAGCAGGTCGTCATGCTCGTCCCGACGACCCTGCTCGTCCGCCAGCACATGGAGACGTTCCAGGAGCGCTTCGCCGGGTTTCCCGTGCACCTGCGCGCCCTGAGCCGGTTCCAGACCGAGAAGGAGTCGAAGGAGACGATCGCCGGGCTCGCCGACGGCACGGTCGACATCGTCATCGCGACCCACCGGATCCTGTCGCAGGGCATCACCTTCAAGGACGTCGGGCTCGTCATCATCGACGAGGAACAGCGGTTCGGGGTCGAGCACAAGGACCAGCTCAAGAAGTTCAAGACGAACGTCGACGTCCTGGCGATGTCGGCGACCCCGATCCCGCGCTCGCTCGAGATGGCGGTCACGGGCATCCGCGAGATGTCGACCCTGGCCACCCCGCCCGAGGACCGCCACCCGATCCTGACCTTCGTCGGCCCGCAGTCCGACCTGCAGGTGGCGGCGGCGATCCGCCGCGAGCTGCTGCGCGAGGGCCAGGTGTTCTACGTGCACAACCGCGTGAAGGACATCCAGTCGGTCGCAGCGCACCTGGCCGAGATCGTGCCGGACGCCCGCATCGCCGTGGCGCACGGGCAGATGTCGGAGACCGCCCTCGAGCAGGTCATGGTCGACTTCTGGGAGCGCCGCTTCGACGTCCTCGTCTCGACGACGATCATCGAGACCGGCCTGGACATCGCGAACGCGAACACGCTCATCATCGACAAGGCGGACAAGTACGGCCTGTCGCAGCTGCACCAGCTGCGCGGTCGTGTCGGCCGTGGGCGGGAGCGCGGGTACGCGTACTTCCTCTACGACTCCGACAAGCCGCTCTCCGAGACCGCCCAGGACCGCCTCGAGACCATCGCCGCGAACAACGAGCTCGGCGCGGGCATGCAGGTCGCCATGAAGGACCTCGAGATCCGCGGGGCCGGCAACCTGCTCGGCGGGGAGCAGTCCGGCCACATCGCGGGCGTCGGGTTCGACCTGTACCTGCGGATGATCGGCGAGGCGGTGTCGCAGTTCCGTGGCGACGTCGCCGAGGGGCAGACCGAGCTCCGGCTCGAGATCCCCGTCGACGCGCACATCCCCGAGGACTACGTCGAGTCCGAGCGACTCCGGCTCGAGGCGTACCAGAAGCTGTCGGCGGCCTCGGCCCCGACGGCGCAGCCGAACGCGATCGACATGGTGCTCGACGAGCTCACCGACCGCTACGGGCAGCCGCCGCAGGCTGTTCAGACCCTGGTCGAGGTCTCCCGCCTCCGTCGCATGGCGCAGCAGGTCGGCCTGTCCGACGTCGTGGTGATGGGCTCGAACCTGCGGGTCGCCGGCAAGGAACTCGCCGACTCGTCGCAGGTGCGCCTGAAGCGCATGTTCCCGGGTGCGCGCTGGTTCCCGCAGCAGAACGCGACGAGCATCCCGATGCCGCGTCCGCACGACCAGGCGCTGCCGGACGATGCCCTCATCCAGTGGGTGGAGAGCATCCTCACCGCCGTCTACGGGGCGACGACCCCCGCAGAGGCGCCGGCCGCGTAGCCGCGAGCGGAGACGGACAGGAGGCACGGTGCGGGCCCGCACCGTGCCTCCAGGCCGTCCGCGGCCCACGTCCACAGCGCGCGCGCCGTTCGCGACGATCCACGCGTCGAACGACGCGTGCCCTGTCGCGGAACGGGTGTGAACCCCGGCCCGCGACCCGCTACTCGGTGTCCTCGGCCTCGGACAGCTCGCGGCGCGCGCGGTACGCCCGCGCTCGCAGGGTGACGACGACCGCCGACGCGACGATGGCGATGCCCGAGCCGACGAGCACGGCGAGGACGCCCTCGTCGAGGATCTCCTCGTTGCGGGCGAACGCCAGCTCGTTCATGAGCAGGGACACCGTGAACCCGATGCCGCCGAGCACGCCGACGGTGATGATCGAGAAGAACGACAGCGACGAGCGGCCGGGCGAGCGGAAGATCCGCGTGGCGATCGTGCCGAACAGCGTGATGCCGATCACCTTGCCGACCGGCAGCGCGAGGACGACCGCCCAGAACGTGGGGGAGAGCTCGCTGATGCCGACCGAGGGGATGATGACGGCAGCCGACGCGAACGCGAACACCGGCAGCACGATGGCGTTCGACCACGGCTCGACGTTCTCGTGCAGGGTGTGGCCCGGGCGGCGGGGCAGCACGAGCCCGAGGGCGACGCCGGCGATGGTGGCGTGCACACCGGAGTGGTAGACGAGCCACCAGGTCAGGAGCCCGACCACGACCATCGCCACGATGATCAACGTCTGCCCGCTGCGCCCCGGACGGAGCATCCGGCCGAGCAGCCAGAACACCGCGAGGGTGACGACAGCGCCCGCGAGGGCCAGGAAGTCGGTGTCGTGCGCGAACACCACGGCGATGATGATGATCGCGATGAGGTCGTCGAGCACGGCCAGCGCGAGCAGGAACACCCGGATGCCGCTCGGCAGCCCGCGACCGAACATGGCGAGCACCCCGAGCGCGAACGCGATGTCCGTCGCCGTCGGGATCGGCCAACCGTGCGTGTACTGCGTGCCCGCGGTGACGAGCAGGAAGATGCCGGCCGGGACGAGCACGCCGCCGACCGCCGCGATGGCGGGGATGATCGCGGTCTTGGGGTTCGACAGCTCGCCGTCGACGAGTTCCTGCTTGAGCTCGATCGCGACGAGCAGGAAGAAGACCGCGAGCAGCCCGTCGCTGATCCAGTGCGCGATCGACAGGTCGAGGCCGAGGGCACCGAGCGGCAGGTGCGCGTCGAGCAGCCGTTCGAGGCCGGGGCCGATCGGGGAGTTCGCCACGACCAGGCCGAGCACGGCGGCGGTGAGGAGCGCGATGGCGCTGAAGCGGGGGGAGCGGACGAGGGACGACATGGATCTCCGTCTCGAGGGGTCGGGTGAGTGTCCGTCGACCAGACTTCCCGACACACCACGACCAGTCTACGCGGGTGGCACGATGACCTGATGACCGCCGTACCGGACCTCGTGACCGTCGTCGACCGCCTGCTCGCCGAGGACGGCGGGTGCGTCTGGAACCGGGCGCAGACCCACGCCTCGCTCGCCCGCTACGCCGTCGAGGAGTCGTACGAACTCGTCGACGCCATCGACGACGGCGACCCGGACGACGTCCGCGAGGAACTCGGCGACCTGCTCTACCAGGTGGTCCTGCACGCGGGGATCGCTGCCCGCGCGGGGGACTTCACCCTCGAGGACGTCGCCGCCGGGGTCCGGGACAAGATGACCAGGCGGCACCCGCACGTCTTCGGCGACGAGACCGCGGACACCGTCGAGGACGTCGTGCGGGTCTGGCGTGCGGCCAAGGCGGCCGAGAAGGCGAGCCGGCGGAGTGCGTTCGACGGGGTGCCGCGGGCGATGCCGCCGCTGGAGCGCGCGGTGAAGCTGCTGGAACGCCTGGAGGAACGTGGGGACGCCGACGCAGTCGTCGCGTCCGTCGTCGGGGCCGGTTCCGGCGTCGGGTTCGGGGCTGGGGCCGGGTTCGGCTCCGGCGCCGGCCTGGAGGCCCGTGGTGCGTCCGCCCTGCCCGCTGCGGACGACGGGGTGGGCACGGTCGACGCCGAGTGGGGGCGGGCGGTGCTCGGGGAGGTCGCGGCTGCGGCGGGACGCGGGGTGGACGCGGTCGCGAGTCTGCGTGCCGCGGTGTCGGCGCTCGAGGAGGCCGGTCGCGCCGCGGAGTGATCCCCGGTCGGGAGATCGCTCCGGGCAGGGGAGAACGGGCGCCCTCCCAACCCGAAAAAGAGAGGGCGCCCGTGAGCGGGCGTCGGCTCCACCAGGGAGAGGGGCCGACAGGGAAGCCCGCTCGAACCGCGGGACGCACTGCAGCACGTCGCCCCGCGAATCGGTCCGGAGCGTGGATCAGGCACGATCCGGACCGAGGTTCTGCATGCAGTATGCCAGTGGGTCGGCAGGCGCGCAAGCCGGAGACGCCCGTCTGCCAGAATTGACCGCATGGCAACGACCGTGACGGCACCCCGTGGCATGCGTGACTTCCTCCCGGCGGACAAGGCCCGGCGCGAGCACGTGCTCGGTGTCGTGCGGGACGTCTACTCGCGGCACGGTTTCGACGAGATCGAGACCCCGGTGGTGGAGGATGCTGCGCGGCTGCACTCCGGGCTCGGCGGCGACAACGAGAAGCTGGCGTTCGCGGTGATGAAGCGCGGCCTCACCACCGAGGACCTGCAGGCGGCCGAAGCGCCGCTGGACCTCGCCGACCTCGGTCTCCGGTTCGACCTGACGGTCCCGCTGGCCCGGTTCTACGCCTCGCACCGTGCGGAGCTGCCGTCGGTGTTCCGGTCCGTGCAGATCGCGCCGGTCTGGCGTGCCGAGCGCCCGCAGAAGGGTCGCTACCGCCAGTTCGTGCAGTGCGACATCGACATCCTGGGGGAGCCCGGGCAGCTCGCCGAGATCGAGCTCATCCGCGCGACGACCGCGGCCCTCGACGCCCTCGGGGTCCGCGGCACGACGATCCGGATCAACGACCGCCGGATCCTGCTGGCGCTCCTCGCGTCGTGGGGGATCACCGAGCCGGCCGCCGCGGACCGCGCGCTCATCACGATCGACAAGCTCGACAAGATCGGTGCGGACGGCGTCGCGGCGGAGCTCCGCAGCACCGTGGGTGCCGACCTGCCCGGGCTCGAGGACACCATCCGCGCGCTCGAGGCCGCCGACTGGACGTCGGTCGAGGGGGCGCCGTGGCTCGACGCCGAGGCCTTCGCCGACCTGCTCCGCCTGCGCGAGGCGCTGCCCGGGGTGGACCTGCGCTTCGACCCGACGCTCGTGCGCGGCATGGGCTACTACACGGGCACGATCTTCGAGGTCGCGCACCCGGACTTCGGCTACAGCCTCGGTGGCGGCGGCCGGTACGACGGGATGATCGGCCGGTTCCTCGGGCAGGACGTCCCCGCGGTCGGGTTCTCGCTCGGGTTCGAGCGGCTCGTCGACCTCGTGACCCTCCCGGAGTCCGCCGAGGCCGACGCCGTCGTGCTCGTGTACGACAAGGACGTCGACCCGGTCCGGCTCGCCGCGCTGAAGACCGAGGCGCTGGCGTCCCACCGACGCGTCCGGCTCGAGCGCCGCACGAAGAACACGAAGAACCTGCTCGCCGGCCTCGCCGCCCAGGGCTTCACGGCGTTCGCGACCGTCTCGGCGGACACCGCGTCGCTCGAGGGCGTCGAGTTCCGCCCGCTCGACTGAGCACCCAGTCCTCGTTCCAGCACGGACTCGTCCACAGCGGGGCGTCACGGCCGACGTCGTGTTCACCTCCGCTCGCTAGGATCGACACCGCAATCACCACAACCAATGTGTAGGGAGTACCCCGTGGCCCTGATCGATGCCGTAGGCGCACGCGAAGTCCTCGATTCCCGAGGCAACCCGACGGTCGAGGTCGAGGTCCTCCTCGACGACGGCGTCGTGTCCCGCGCGCTCGTCCCGTCCGGTGCATCCACCGGCGCGTTCGAGGCGTACGAGCTGCGCGACGGCGACGCCTCGCGCTACGGCGGCAAGGGCGTGCTCAAGGCCGTCGACGCCGTCCTCGACGAGATCGGCCCGGCGCTCGAGGGCTTCGACGCCACCGACCAGCGCCTCGTCGACGCCGCGCTCATCGAGCTCGACGGCACCGAGAACAAGTCCCGCCTCGGCGCGAACGCGATCCTCGGTGCCTCGCTCGCCGTGGCCCGTGCTGCAGCCGACTCGGTCGACCTGCCGCTCTTCCGTTACCTCGGCGGCCCGAACGCGCACACGCTGCCCGTCCCGCTGATGAACGTCGTCAACGGTGGTGCCCACGCGGACACCAACGTCGACATCCAGGAGTTCTTCCTGGTGCCCTACGGCGCCGAGTCCTTCTCTGAGGCACTCCGCTGGGGCGTCGAGACCTACCACGCCCTCAAGGGCGAGCTGAAGAAGCAGGGCCTGGCCACCGGCCTCGGCGACGAGGGCGGCTTCGCGCCGGAGCTCGCGTCGAACCGCGCGGCGCTCGACTTCCTGCTCACCGCGATCGAGAAGGCCGGCTACACGCCCGGCAAGGACATCGCCGTCGGCCTCGACGTCGCGTCCACTGAGTTCTTCTCGGACGGCAAGTACCAGTTCGAGGGCAAGCAGCTCTCGAGCCAGGAGTTCACCTCCTACTTCGCCGAGCTCGTCGCGAACTACCCCCTCGTCACCATCGAGGACCCGCTGGCCGAGGACGACTGGGAGGGCTGGTCGCACCTGACCGCCGAGCTCGGCGACAAGGTCCAGATCGTCGGCGACGACCTGTTCGTCACCAACCCGAAGCGCCTGCAGCGGGGCATCGACGAGAAGGCCGCGAACTCGATCCTCGTCAAGGTCAACCAGATCGGCACGCTCACCGAGACCCTCGACGCGGTCTCGCTCGCGCACCGTCACGGCCTGACCTCGATCCTGTCGCACCGCTCCGGCGAGACCGAGGACACCACGATCGCGGACATCGCGGTCGCGGTCGACGGTGGTCAGATCAAGACCGGCGCCCCGGCCCGCTCGGACCGCGTCGCGAAGTACAACCAGCTGCTCCGCATCGAGGAAGAGCTCGGCGACGCCGCGGTGTACGCCGGTCGCTCGGCCTTCCCGCGCGCCGCGTCGCTGTAACCAGTCGCTCAGCAGTACCCGCACCACCGAGACGCCGTCCTCCTCCAGGAGGGCGGCGTCTCGTCGTCTGTGCCGCCCCGGAGCGCCGAGCGGTCGGGACGTGCCGCGCGCGCTGCGTCGAGTGGTCGCGAGTCGTCGGCTGGCCCGGGCCCGGCCGACAGGACGTGACCACCGGACGTGCGCCGGGCGGTGTGTGGTGACCACTCCGGGTGCGGGGCGGACGGACGGGCCGGAGCCGTGCCTCCCGGCTGCCTCGATCGGACCCGGACCCGCCCGCCGTCGGCGTGACGCCGTCGTGTCAGCCTGACGCCGCGAAGTCCGTGAGACGCCGCCGAATCCGGAGGCGTCTCGAGGAGACGACGGCGTCTTCTGCTGGGCAGCACCGTGGGACGCGAGACGCTGAGAGGGCGCCGAACGGCCGCGTGCCGGGCGGCCCGACCGACCGTGCCGGGTTATCGTCGGACCGTGCCCAGCCAGAAGCCCCGCGTCCGCCGCGTCCCCGTGGCGATGCCCGACGGCAGCACACCCGCGCAGCCCTGGTACCGCTCGATCCACTTCTCCGGGTTCAGCCTGCTCATGCTCGCGATCATCGTGCTCTTCGTGGTGGTGCTCGCGCCGTCGCTCCGGACGCTCATCCAGCAGCAGGAGCAGATCGCCCAGCAGCAGCAGGAGGTCGCGAGCCAGAAGGCCGACGTCACGCAGAAGAAGAAGGACGTCGCACGCTGGGACGACCCGGCGTACATCGAGGCGCAGGCTCGTGACCGGCTGCTCTACGTGTACCCGGGCGAGGAGAGCTACCTCGTGATGGGTACCGAGGACAAGCGGGCCGAGAAGACCCCCACCACCGACTCCGGCACCCCCGTGAGCGCGAAGGTGCAGACGCCCAAGGTCGACTGGGTGCAGGCCATGCTCTCGTCGGTGCTGCAGTCCGGGCTCACCGACGAGCGGGCAGCCGACCTCGTCGCCCCCGACGTCTCCGGCACGGGCGACAGCAAGTAGTCCGAACCGCGCGGCGCGGAGCCGTCCGGCCCGACGGTGCGAGGGGTTCCGCTTCTCCGGTAGGCTCACGTTCCCGTGACGACCCCTCCCTTCGACCCGCCCTCCGACCGCGACGTCCAGGTCGTGTCGGCGCAGCTCGGCCGACCGGCGCGTGACGTCATCGGGATCGCGGCACGCTGCGTCTGTGGCAACCCCACCGTCGTCTCCACGAAGCCCCGGCTGTCGAACGGCACCCCGTTCCCGACGTTCTACTACCTGTGCCACCCCGCGGCCACCGCTGCGGTCAGCACCCTCGAGGCCAACCAGGTGATGCCCGAGCTGGCAGCCCTGCTCGAGGACCCCGAAGTCGCCGCGCAGTACCGCGCGGCCCACGAGTCCTACCTGGCCGATCGCGAGTCGATCGAACACGTCGACGAGATCGACGGCATCAGCGCCGGTGGCATGCCCACCCGCGTGAAGTGCCTGCACGCCCTCGTCGGCCACGCCCTCGCCGCCGGACCCGGCGTCAACCCCATCGGCGACCTCGCGCTCGAGCGCGCGGACTGGTCGCCCTCCCGGTGTGAGTGCCGGGCGTATGATGACGGTGCAGACGCTGGAGTCGGGGCGGGTGGCGGCGAAGTCTGACCCGACTCCCGCACACCCCCATCCAAGGAGATCATCCCCCGTGCCCAAGATCCTCGTCGTCGGCGGCGGTTACGCCGGTTTCTACACCGCATGGAAGCTCGAGAAGCACCTTCGCCAGGGCGAAGCCGAGGTCGTCATGGTGGACCCGCTGCCGTACATGACGTACCAGCCGTTCCTGCCCGAGGTCGCCGCCGGTTCCATCGAGCCGCGTCACGCGGTCGTCGCGCACCGTCGTCACCTCAAGAAGACCCGCGTCGTCACGGCGAAGGTCACCAAGGTCGACCACGCCACCAAGACGGCGACGATCACCCCGACCGAGGGCGAGGCGTGGGAGGAGTCCTACGACCAGATCGTCATGACGGCCGGCGCGGTGTCCCGCACGTTCCCGATCCCGGGCGTCGCGGACGAGGCCATCGGCCTGAAGACGATCGAGGAAGCCGCGTCGATCCGTGACCGCATCCTCAGCAACTTCCACAAGGCGGCGAACCTGCCGGCCGGTCCCGAGCGCGACCGCCTGCTCACCGTCGTCGTCGTCGGTGGTGGCTTCGCCGGCATCGAGGTGTTCGCCGAGCTCCGCTCCTTCGTCACCGACCTGCTGAAGAGCCACCCGCAGCTGTCCTTCGACGACACGCACTTCCACCTGGTCGAGGCGATGGGCCGCATCATGCCCGAGGTCTCGCTCGAGACCTCGCACTGGGTGCTCAAGAACCTCGCCGAGCGTGGCGCGACCGTGCACCTCGAGACCCAGCTGGCCTCGGCCGTGGGTGGCGTCTGCGAGCTCAAGACGAGCGACGGCGCGATCGAGACGATCCCGTCCGACCTCATCATCTGGACCGCCGGCGTCATGGCGAACCCGATGGTCAAGGGCACCGACTTCCCGCTCGAGCAGCGTGGCCGCATCCGCGTCCAGCCCGACCTGCGCGTGGTCGACGACAACGGCGTGATCGCCGACGCATGGGCCTGCGGCGACGTCGCAGCCGTGCCGGACCTGACCGGTGGGGGTGTCGGCGGGTTCTGCGTGCCGAACGCCCAGCACGCCGTGCGCCAGGCCAAGCAGCTCGCGAAGAACGTCGTCGCGACCATCCGTGGCGAGGCGACGACCGACTACAAGCACGAGAACCTCGGTGCCGTCGCGGGTCTCGGCCTCGGCACCGGTGTGTTCCAGTCCGGCAAGTTCGCCATGAAGGGCTTCCTGGCCTGGGGCGCGCACCGCGGCTACCACGGCCTGGCCATGCCGTCGTGGGAGCGCAAGTGGCGCGTCATCGGCGACTGGGTCGGTGGCTTCTTCCTGGGCCGCGACATCGTGTCGCTCGACGACCGCGAGACCCCGCGCGCCGCGTTCGAGGCGTTCGCGTCCCGTCCGAAGCCCGCCGCCGAGGCCCCGGCCGCGCCCGCCGCAGCCCCGGCTCCGGAAGAGGGCAAGGTCGCCGGTGCCGCCGGTCCCGTCTACGGCGAGCCCGCGAAGGACGTCTCCAACGCCCCCGAGCCGGTGACGGCCCCGGCCGACGCCAAGTAGCACCACTCGTCACGAAGGCGGTCACCTGCGAAGGGTGGCCGCCTTCGTGCATCGGTAGGCTGTTGCGGCCCGCCCCCGTGGCCCAATCGGTAGAGGCACGCGACTTAAAATCGCTGAGTTGTGGGTTCGAGTCCCACCGGGGGTACCGCCGAGGCTCTGCCGCGGCGCCCGCCGCGTGCCGCTGCGAAAGCGACAGAACTCTGCGAACAGTTCGCGTCGTTCTGTCGCTCCGGCCGCACAGTCCGAGCGATGGTCCTGCCATCTGTCGCTTCGACGGTGGGATCGGGTCGCCCTGGGCATCGGACTGGAGGCGCGGGACCGGCCCGCCACGTGCCTCCCGGCCCGCGGACCGTCGCCTTCCCGCGAAGACGGCGCGACTGCACGACCGGCTCGCCGCCCAGTAGCATCGACGATCGTGGTCGGACTCGGAAGCGCACTCGCCAACCTGCAGAACGCCCTCCGCCGACCGGAGGCCCACGTCGAGGTCGTCGACGGCGAGAGCGTCCCGGTCGGCATGCTCCTCGGCACCCTCGGAGCCCTGCTCCTGGACGCCGGCAGCTCCGTCACCGACGTCCGGTCGGCGCTCGAGAAGGCCCGGGACGCCGCCGGGGTCGGACCGACGCTCGCGATCGGCGTCCTGCCCGCCCTGGTGATGGTGAGCGAGGTCTCGACGGGCGCCGCCACCATCGTCAACGCCGAGGGCGTCGAACTGTCGTCCCGCCAGGCCGCCCGCGCCAACCGCGTCGTGCTCGGGCTCGAGAGCGGCTCCATCGCCCTCGCCGAGATCCCCGCCCGCGTCCGGGCCATCCGGGCCGGCACCGTCCCACCGCCCGCGCTGCCGTGGATCCTCGGCAACGCCCTGACCTCGGCCGGCCTGGCCGTCGTCTTCCGCTGCCCCTGGTGGGCGATCGTCCTGGCGCTCGTCGTCGGCGGCCTGGTCGGCGTGATCGGACTGGTCCTCCGGCGCTTCCGCGAGGCCGTGGCGATCATCCCGTTCCTGGCCGCGTTCGTGTCGACGGCGATCGTCGGCCTGGTCGCCGCGGGCACCGGGTTCGAGCAGGTCCCGCTCTTCGCGGTCTGCGCCCCGGTGGCGGTGTTCGTCCCCGGCGCACTCATCACCAACGCGTTGCTCGAACTCACCGCCGCGGACATCGTCACCGGGTCGTCGCGACTGGTGCAGGGGCTCATCATGCTCGGCTTCATGGCCGCCGGCATCGCGTCCGGCAGCGCCCTGACCGGGTTGCACGTCGACCCGTCGTCGGCCGCGCTCGTCGGCGAGGTCGCGGGGGTCGGCACCGACCTGGCCGGCTGGGAGTCCGTGCCCGCGTACTGGGTGTCGTGGGTGGCCGTCGTGGTGCTCGCGGTCGGGCTCGGTCTGGTGTTCCGGTCCGGGTGGCGCCTGACGCTCGTGTCGGTGGCGGTCATGGTCACCGCCTACGCCGTGGTGAGCACGACGACGCCGCTCTGGGGCAGCGTCGTCGCGACCGGGGCCGCAGCGGCGCTGCTGTTCGTCGCGACCCGGTTGCTCGAGCGGCTCGTGCCGGCGATCCCGGCTACGGTGTCGTTCTTCCCGGCGTTCCTGCTGCTCGTGCCGGGGACGGTCGGGCTGGTGGCGGTGGCCACCTTCGATCCCGAGGCGCTCGCGACCCCGCTCGCGACCTTCGTCAGCCTGTGCATCGGGACGAAGATCGGCGGGCTCCTGCCCGGCCTCTTCGCCCGCAACGCGCCCCGGCGCGCGGTGGACGCGACCAGCTGACGGACGGGAGGCCCGTGGCGGCGCCGCCACGGGCCTCCAGGCCGTCACCGGCCGGGTACCGGGCCCGCTACGGCTCGATCAGCCGGCCCGCTGCCTGGTCCGCCGCGGCCGTGTCCTTCGCCAGGTAGTGCACCTTCTTGCCGGTGGCGTTGTAGGGGACGTCCGTGACGAAGCGGTACCGCCGCGGGCGCTTGTACCGGGCGAGGCCCGGGTGGGAGCCGGTCCACTCCTCGAGCGCGGCCGCTGCCTCGGCGTCGTCGGCCGGCAGCCGGTCGCCGGCACGGACGACGTACGCCGTGACGACCTCGCCCCACCGCGGGTCCGGCACGCCCACCACGATGGAGTCGGCGACCCCGGGGTGCTCCTGCAGCACCGCCTCGACCTGGACGGGGTGCACGTTCTCGCCGCCGGAGATGACCATGTCGTCCTTGCGGCCCACGATCGTCACCCGCTCGTGCTCGTCCCACGTGGCGAGGTCGCCCGGGTAGAACCAGCCGTTCGCGAACTTCTCGGCCTCGAGCCCGGGGTTCCGGTACGAGTAGCCGGACTTCACGGTGCGGACGGCGAACTCGCCGATCTCGGTGCCGTCCTTCGCCACCGTGTCGGTGGGGTCGGCCAGACGGTCCTCGTGCACGCGGACGACGGCGACGTCGTCGTCGGTCGATGCGCGACCGGTGGAACCGGCGCCGTCCGGGAAGTCCTCGGGGCGCAGGAACGTGTTCCAGAAGGTCTCGGTGGTGCCGTAGCCGTTGAAGATCCGGGGCGACAGCAGCTCCTGGTACCGCAGTGCCGCGGCGCGGTCGAGCGGTGCGCCCATCGTGACGATGCCGTTGAGGCTCGACAGGTCCCGCGCCCGGCGTTCCTGCGCGTCGGCGAGCTGCACCAGGTTCGGCGGGGCCCCGATCAGGAACGTCAGGCGCTCGGACTCGACCAGGTCGAGCACCCGGTCGGCGTCGAAGTGCCGCAGCGTCGTGAGTTCCGCGCCGACGTAGAACACCGGGTTCGGGCCGCCGGAGTAGAGGCCGCCACGGTGGAACAGCGGTGACATGTTGAGCGTCTTGTCGAACGGACTGAGCGGGAAGTGCATGACCACGTCGTGCGCGCTGAGCACCTCGACCAGGCTCGGCAGCGGGACGGGCTTCGGCCGACCGGTGGTGCCCGAGGTGTAGAGCCGGGTGGACTCGTCGTAGGTGCTGCGCGGGCCGATCGCCGCGAGTTCCTCGGGGGAGACGGGATCGGACGCGAGCAGCTCGGCGAACCGGTCGTGGTCGCCGCCGACCGGGACGACGTGGTCCGGCCGGTGCGGCGAGGACTCGATCGCGGCGGCGATCGCACTCGTCCGCTCGGTGTCGTGCACGAGGACGGCGGGTGCGGAGTCCTCGATGATGAACGCGACCTCGTCCGGTGCGAGCCGGAAGTTCGTCGGCGAGAACACCGCGCCGATGCGGTGACAGGCCAGGTAGAGCATCGCGAACTCGGGTGTGTTGAACAGCTCGACCATCACGACGGAACCCCGTCCGCCACCGTGCCGGACGAGCCACCCGGCGATCCGGTCGACGGTGTCGCCGAGCTCGGCGTAGGTCCACGAGCGGTCCGTCCCCGGCTCGCGCAGCGCGGGTCGGCCGGCGAAGCGGTGGGTGTTGCGGGCGAAGCCGTTCGCGTAGGTGAAGCTGCCCTCGAACACCTCGCGGAAGCGTGTCGCGTCGTAGTCGGACCCGGTGTCGGTGCGGGGTCCCGGGTCGGACCGGGTGTCGGCGTGGGGTTCCGAATCGGGTCGGGTGTCGGTCATCATCGCTCCTGCCGCGGTCGTGCGGTGCACACCGTCGGTGCTGCGCGGGCACCGGTCGCGCGGCACTGCTGCACCGCTGGTCCGGTGCGGCGTCGGTCGTCCGTGCGGGACGGCGAGCGTCCTCCGTGTGGTGCGACCAGCACCGATCGTCACACTAGCCCGCTGTCCGCGAACCGGCCCGGAAGTGCGTCTTCTGTCCCGGGGGCGGTGCGGTGCGCCGCTCTGGAGGCCCGGCGCGGGTCAGACGCGGGCCGCGCGCCGGTCGGTGCGCAGCCAGACCAGGGCCGCGATCGCGGCCGCCACGCAGGCCGCGGCGATGCCGACGAGCAGGGCCGGTGCGGCGTGCGTGCCGGTCGTCCCCGAGTAGACCGCGGTGGTCAGCGCGACGGCGACCACCGCGAGCGCGACGTACCGACCGCGGGAGGCGGCGAGCAGCGCGCTGCCTGCGGACCCCGCGACGGGCAGCAGGGTCGCGACGACGGCACCGAGGCCGCCGACGCACAGCGTGATGGCGAACTCGGACCCGAGCGACACCCAGAAACCACCGCCCGCGAGCAGGCTGTGCAGCACCCAGCCGGCCGCGGCGAGTCCGAGGAGGGCCAGCACCCCCCAGGTCGCACCCCGGGCGCTCGCGGCGATCCCCGTACCGAGGCGGAGCGGTCCGGTCCCCAGTCCGGGGCGGACGGACGGCACGAGGACGACCCCGACGATGAGTGCGGGGGACAGGTCCGCCGCGCGGGTGACGCCGCACGCCACGAGGGCTGCGAGCACGAGCCACGGCGACACCCGGAACCCGATGGTTCGGTGGTCGCTGCCGGCTGCCCACCGCGTGGCGAACACGACGGCGGCGGTCAGGACCCCGGTCCCGGCGAGGACGGCGATCGCCAGACGGGCGTAGCGGGCCTCGAGCTCGACGCCGACCCCGAGCAGGGTGCACAGCGCCGCGACGGACACCGCGATGGTGATCGACGCCCAGGTCGGCAGGACGTCGTCGCCGCCGGTGCGGTCCGACCGCGAGCGGTTGCGGCCGAGCAGCCCGGCGAACGGCGAGCGGAGGCGACCCCGGGTGACCGCGGCCACGAGGGCGAGCGGCGCCGCGATCAGCAGGAGGAACCCGGCGGCGACGGCGGTGGCGACCAGGACGGTCCGCCACGAGAACGCGGCCTGGATGGTCGGGACGGTGCGGTCGTACATCGTCGCCGCGGTCCAGTCGCCGGCGGGGCCGGACCAGTCGGGGTGACCTCCGGCGCTGCCGACGCCGGCCGGGATGCTGCCGGTGCCGGTGCCGGTGCCGTCGCCGTTGTTGGACCCGTTGCCGTTGGCGGTGCCTGCTGCGCCGCCGTCGTCGTTGCCGTTGCCGCCGTCGCCCCCGTGACCGGCGGCGTTCGTGCCGATCCCGGTTCCGCCGTGGCCGGTCGCGCCGGGGGTGCCCGCCGTCGCGCTGGACCCCGGCGTCGACGTGCCCGGTGTCCCCGGGGTGTCCGTGGCGCCCGGCGTCGGTGCTGCGGTCGGCGCTGTCGTGGTGGACCACACCGTGACCCGGACGGCGGCCGACGACCGGGAGTAGTTGCCAGCGACGTCGTGCTGCGTCGCGGTGAGCTGGTGCCCGCCGGCGCGCAGCGTCGACCCCGCGGTGGAGCACGACCACGAGGCGTCCGGCGCGACCACCACGCCGCACACCGGCGCACGGTCGACGTACACGGTCACGCGGGCGCCCGGCTCACCGGTCCCGGCGACCGTCGTCGAGCGGGTGCCGATCCGTTGGCCGTCGTCCGGTGTCGTGATGCGCGGGGCAGCGGGCGCCGTGCGGTCGACCGTGATCGTCACGGGAGCGGAGGCCGCGCTCCGCAGGTCCGACCGGTAGCCGCGCGCCGTGCTGGCGGTCTGCGACGCGGTGACGGTGAACCGGCCGTCGGCGAGCGACCCGAGGGCGGCCACCCACCGGCCGTCCGCACCGACCCGGGCGGTCTGCTGGGCCGAGGAGCCGGACACCGACAGCAGCACCGTCGATCCGGGGTACCCCGTACCGGAGACCGTTCCGCCGGTGGGCCCGGCGGCCGCCAGGGTCGGCGGGACGATGACGTCCGAGGCCGGTGCACTCGCGACGGGCAGTGCGGCGACGAGGTCGCGCACCGTGAAGACCTGTTGCGGGCCCGAGCGGACGGTGCCGAGGCAGGCCCAGGAACCGTTCGGGTCCACCCGGGTCGTGCACCCGGACGAACCCGTCGCGGCCGGGCCGGTCACCCGGACGGTGTGCCCGGGGGTGCCGGTGCCGTGGAAGCGCGTCGTCCCCGTCGTGACGTCACCCGGGTCGGCGATGGTGGGCCGAACGGCGGGACGCGTGGGGGTGGGCGTCGGGGCGCCCGGCCGGCCGGGCGCCCCGACGCCC
>NZ_QKLH01000015.1:0-111546 GCF_003224215.1 Curtobacterium sp. MCLR17_043
CGCGGGGGGCGGGGCGCCGGGTTCGCACGGTGCGAGGTTCGTCAGCCGGTGCGGGGCTGGTGGCTGCGTGCGGCACCACAACCCCGCACCCGGCCTCCGACAACGCACCCGCCGACGAAGTCCGCACCGTGCGACCCCGGCTCCGCGAATCCCGCACGGTGCCGCCTCCGCCACACCGTGCGGGGCTGGTGGCTCCGTGCGGCACCACAACCCCGCACCCAGCCTCCGACGACGCACCCGCCGACGAAGTCCGCACCGTGCGACCCCGGCTCCGCGAATCCCGCACCGTGCCGCCTCCGCCACACCGTGCGGGGCTGGTGGCTCCGTGCGCCATTACAACCCCGCACCCAGCCTCCGACGACGCACCCGCCGACGAAGTCCGCACCGTGCGACCCCGGCTCGACAGCACGACAAGTCCGCACGGTGCGAGCCGAGCGCGTCAGCGCCGCGCGGGCCGCGCGGGCGGGGGCGGCGGGACGGGCTTCGCGGCGACGACGTCGGCGAGCCGGACCTCGACCGGGCCGCGGCGGGTGGCGATCGTCACGGCGTCGGGCGTCCGGGCGACCAGGTCACCGAGGGCGTCCTGCGCGCCGTCACCGTGGTGCGCCCGGACCACCAGGCGGTCCCCGATCGCGGCGTCGTGCAGCACCCCGAGGGCACGGGCCCGGGCGATCGCCGCCTGTTCGTCCGCATGCACCGCCCCAGGGTACGGGCCGCCTAGAGTGTCGGCATGGAGAAGGCCCGGGTCGACAGCTGGATCTGGGCCGTCCGGATCACCAAGACCCGGTCGGCCGCGACCGCCGCGTGCAAGGCCGGTCACGTCCGGGTGAACGGGGAGCGCGCGAAGCCGGCCCAGCCGATCGGCCCCGGTGACGAGGTACGGGTGCGCCAGAACGGCTTCGACCGCATCGTCATGGTCACCGGCATCATCCTGAAGCGGACGAGCGCGCCCGAGGCTGCGAAGCACTTCGAGGACAAGACCCCGCCGCGGCTGTCGAAGGAAGAGGCCGGCTTCGTCCCGATGCGCGATCGCGGCGCCGGACGGCCGAGCAAGCGGGAGCGCCGCGACCTCGAGAAGCTCCGCGGCTACTGACGCTTCCCGGGCCCCGACCCGGGCACGTGGACATCGACCACGATCTCGAACGTGTCGGACTCGACCTCGATCCGTTCTCCGGTCCAGGGCACCTCGAGGCGCCCGTTGTCGTCCGGATCGGATCCGCCCAGCGCGCGACCGGACGGGATGCGGTGGACGGGGATGCGGGTGCCGTCCTCCGCGACGACGAGCAGATCGGCCACCCGACCACGGAACTCCGTGATGCCGAACGGGTCGTCGTGGTGCCGGGACTCGGCGAACCGCGGCGTCCTGCCGTACGCGGTGAACGCCGCCGTGGTCTGCCGTTCGTAGGCGGGCCCACAGCAGTCGTGCTCCCACCCGCCGACCACGACGACGACCTCCTTGCGCATGCCGTGATCGTACGACGCGTCGGACGGTGACGGTCGGAGCCCGGAGCCCGGAGCCCGGAGCCCGGAGCCCGGGGCCAGCGCCACGCGTCAGGCCGCAGGCGTCAGGGTCAGACGAAGCGGACGGTCTGCTGCAGGCGGTCGCGGATCTCGAACACGTCGACGGAACCGGCCGGCGACCAGACACCGTTCAGCACCTGGGCGAGCGCACTCCGGCGGACGACGAGCGCGGTGGGCTTCTTCGGCGAGCCGACGAGTTGCACGTCCTCAGTGACGGCGGCGTCCGGCACGACGAGCAGCCGCCCGGAGAACCGCACCCGGGTCTGCTTCTGCACGGCACGGGCGGCGCGGACGAGTTCCTTGACGGGTCGCTCCCCCGGTGCAAGCGTCTCGCCGACGATCTCGCCGTGCTCGACGCGGACCGGAGCGCCCCAGTCGATGGACTCGACGGCCCAGAGTCCGCTCGGGGTCAGGACGGCGTGGTCGAGCTTGCCCTCGGCCCCGGCGTCGAGGTCGTGCCACACCGTGACGCCGATCCCCATGTCGGAGACGATCAGGGCGGTCGCCTCTTCGGCCAGGGCCTCGGCGAGCAGCCGCCGGATGTGTCGGGGCGCGGAGCGGATGAGCGTGGGGTCGTAGGGGTCCTCGATCGGGTCGCCGAGGCCGACCCACTCGCGCTCGGCCTGCAGGAAGACCTCGCGCGACCGACCGCCGGGGTGTCCGTGGGAGCGCGCCCGGGGGCGGGTGTCGCGACGCGCTGCCGGGGGCGCGTAGGCGTCGCGACCGGCGTCGCCCCTGCCGGTCGAGCCGGAAGCACCGAACGACGCCGACGCGCGGGACCCGACGTCGTACGCGCGCCGGGCTGCCGGCGTGCCGATGCGCTCCCATGCGAGCTGGACCTGGCGGAAGCGCTGGGCGTCGCCGCCGAGGTCGGGGTGCGTCTCGCGGGCGGCCCGCCGGTAGGCACGGCGGAGCGCTTCGTCGTCAGCCGTCGCGGGGACGCCGAGGACTTCGTAGGGGGTGGCGTCGGCCGGGCTGTCCGTCATGGCCCTGCGACATTACCGGAGGCAGTGTCGGAGTCCGCCGCATGGTTGCTGGGTGCGGTCTGGAGGAGCGGTGCGGCCAGGCAGCCTCGGCACACGGTCCGCAGGTGGTCGCGTCAGACCACCGTGGTCCCGACCGGCGCACCGAGGAACGCCGCGTACCGCGCGGCCGCCGCCTCGAGCGCGCGGACCGATGCCACGTCGAGGGCACCGAAGGGTGTGACGGTGACGAGGTGCCCGGCCCGGCGCTCGGTGCGCTTCCAGGTGCCGACGACGCGACCGCGGACGACTGCCATCGGCAGGAACATGCCGTTGGCCCCGGGGACGACCCGGTCGGCGTGCGCGGGGTCGAGCTGCGCGGACCGGTCGGCGTACCCGAGCAGGTACTCGTCGAAGCCGGGGAGCAGGTGCCCGGTGGGGACGCGCGCGGCTGCCGGCCGGTCGGCGACGTCCAGGAGCCCGTCGCCGAGGTCCTCCACCGCGTCCCCCGCCGCGGCCCGCGCTCGGCGGAGGTCACCGAGCGGCAGCTTCGTCCAGCTCGCGGCGTCGGCCTCGGTCGCGGGGCCACGGCCGCGCAGGTACCCGAGCAGGACCCGGCGGAGGGCTTCGTCGCGGTCCGGCGGCTCAGCGGTGGCGGGTGCCCATTCGTCGAGCAGCACGAGCCCCTGCCCGACGCGGGCGGTGGGACCCCAGGCGACGAGGCCCTCCTGCGCGAGCTGCAGGACCAGGTGGTAGCCGCGGCCTCCGGCCGGGTCGATGCCCGCAGCGCGGTACGCCGCGAACAGGTCGTCCCGGACCAGCGCACGACCACCGCCCAGGGCCGCGACCGTCGCGCCACGGGCCCGGCCGAGCAGGGCGTCGTCGATGCCGAGCTCGGCGGCGCGTCGGGCGATCGTGCGGAGCGTCCGTTCGGCGGTGAGCGAGAGCAGCAGGCGCAGGTCGTCGGGGCGCAGGGCGTGCAGGGTGCCGCGCATCGGCCACGAGCGGACGAGTTCCCCGCGGTCGAAGGCCTCGCGGACGTCGTCCCGCGACGATCCGGGAGCGCGGACCCCGATGGCCCAGAGCACCTGGCCGAGGTCCTGCCCCTGCACCGCCAGCATCCGCTCGACGACCTCGGTGGGTCGCAGCCCGGGCACCGCGATGCCCTGCGCCGCGAAGCGCGCCGTGCGGAGCCGCGCGGGGCTGGTGGTCACGCGACGGCGGCGGTGACGGCGTCGGCGTGCTGCTCCAGGTAGGCGACGTCGGCGCGGTACAGGTCGGAGTGGCCGTGCTGCAGGTCGCTGACGAACTTCGGGTTGCCGGCGGCGGCCTCGTGCTCGATCGTCGTGACGAGGGCGACGAGGGACGCGATCATCGTCTCGGCCAGGACGCTCCGGGAGCGGTCGTCGAGGGCGTAGGCGCGGCAGAACTCGGCGGCGCGCGCGAGCCGCTCGTCGAGGTCGGGGGCGGTCGATCCCTCGACGGCGCCGGTGGTGAACGGTGCGAACCGGTAGACGGCACTCGCGACGTCCCAGACGCGGGGCCCGGGGTGGGCGGTGTCGAAGTCGATCAGGCCGACGGCGGCGATGCCGTCGTACACGCAGTTGTACGGGGCGAAGTCGCCGTGCACGATCGTCTCGACGGGGGCACGGTCGGCCTGCGACCAGAGGTCGTCGGTGGCGCTGCGCGGGAAGCTGGCGGCGGCGTCGTGGAACTGGCGGAGCAGGCGGGCGCTGGTGACGAGGGCGGCCTCGCTGGCGATGTCCTCGGTCCAGGGGTACTCGCCCGCGACACCGGGGACGAACGAGACCGTCTCGAGGGTGTCGCCGAGGGCGATCGGTTCCGGGGCTGCGACGAACCCCTGCTCGTGCAGGTGGGCGAGCAGCCGGTGCACCGTGGGGGTCCACGGCCCGGCGGGGCGGTGGACTCGGTCGTCGGCCCTGGTGATGCGCTCCAAGGGGAACCTCCTGCGTGTTGCGTCTCCGTTGACGTCAGGGCCAGCGTACCGGCAGCGACCGACGGCCGCTCGGTCACCATCCGGAACACGGCGGTCCAGGCGGCTACAGCTGGTCGCGCAACCAGGACGGCCCGTGGACGACCGCGCCGAGGGCCTCGACGCGGTCGCGGAGCTCGCGGTCGGCCGTCACGACGACGACCGGCCCGTCGCCGGCCTGCACCGCGGCCTGCGCGGACTCGACGATGGCGTCGTCGCCGGAAGCCGGAGCACGGACGACGCCGACAGCGCCGGTGGCGGCGCCGCGGTCGGCGCCGACAGCGCGGTCCGCACCGCCGTCTCCACCAGCACCCCCCACGTCCGCAGCGGCCCGGGCCTCCCCCTCGAGCACCACGGTCCACCGCGGCCACCACCGTGCGAACGGCAGGTCGAGCAACGATGCGGCGACCCCGCCCGCGGCGAGCGCCGACACCTGTGCCAGCAGGCGCGATGCGGCGCCGGCTCGGTCCTTCCACCAGCCGTCGGGCACGCTGCCGACGACGTTCGCGGCGTCGACGACGACGTGCGGGGTGGTCGCGATCGTGGCGCGGAGCGCCGGCCACGACCTGCCGAAGCCGGGGTGCAGGGGCAGGTCGTCGACCTGGTCGATCGGGATCCACGACAGCGCGAGGCTCTCGCGGTCGGCGATGACGGGTTCGAAGGGTCGGGAGGCGCGCCCGACGACGGTCGTGTAGGTCCAGAACCCCAGGTCGAGCAGCGCCGTGTGGCGCAAGTCGATCGCGTCGTCGGGGACGCCGGCCTCTTCGGCGGACTCGCGGAGGGCGGCGGTCACGGCTGCTTCGCCCTGGTGCCGTGCGCCGCCGGGGATGCCCCAGGTGCCGCCGTGGTGGCTCCACTCGACGCGGTGCTGCAGGAGCACGCGGCCTGCGCCGTCGTCGACGAGCAGGCCGGCGGCGCCGAAGCGTCCCCACGCCTTGGTGCCGTCGGGGCCGACCGCCCAGGCGTCGCCGGGGTCGCGGGGGCCGGGTGGGGGCCCGGGGGGCGTTGCATCTGGCACGGTCCAACCCTGGCACACGGTGCCCGGAGCGGGCCTCGAAGTGGTCACCGGGCGTCGTGTACGGTGTCGCTCGAGACACGGGGTGCCGCATCCAGCGGCTGAGATCACACCCGTCGAACCTGCTCGAGCTCGTACTCGCGAAGGGATCGTCCATGGAAACCGCTGCGCCCTCCCCTGCCTGGGCCCACCGAACCGCCGAACTGCTCGAGGCCGTGCGTGCCCGGGCGCCGCTGGTGCAGTGCATCACGAACACCGTCGTGCAGAACGTCACGGCGAACGTGCTGCTCGCACTCGGGGCCTCACCCGCGATGGTCGATGTGCCGACCGAGGCGGGGCCGTTCGCCCGCGTCGCCGATGCCCTGCTGGTGAACACCGGCACCCCGCACGCCGAACCGCGGGTCGCCGCGCTCGAGGCCGTGCACGCCGCCCGTGCCGCGGGGACCCCGTGGGTCCTCGATCCGGTGGCGGTCGGCTCGCTGCCGGTGCGGACCGCCCTGGCACGCGACCTGCTCACGCTGCGCCCGACGGTGCTGCGGGGCAACCCGTCCGAGGTGCTCGCCCTGCTCGGCGACTCGGCCGGTGGCCGCGGGGTCGACAGCACGGTGGGCACGGAGGACGCCCGGGTCGCGTCCGTCGCTGCTTCGGACGGGAGGCTCGTGGCCGCGGTGGCCGTGTCGGGTGCGGTCGACCTGCTGGTCGCGCCGGGCATCGGTGTGGTCCGGGTGGCGAACGGGACCGACCTGCTCACGCGGATCACCGGTGGTGGGTGTGCGCTCGGCGCGGTCGTCGCCGCGTTCACGTCGGTCGCGCCGGAGGACGCGGGGGCCGCTGCCGTCGCCGCCACCGCCGTGCACACGATCGCCGCGGAGCTCGCGGCGCGGGACGCCGGTGGGCCGGGGACCTTCCAGCCGCTGTTCCTCGACCGGTTGGCGTCGCTGACCCCGGAGGACGTCGTCCGCGAGGCCCGGATCACGGTCGAGACCGCTCCTGTCGGTGCCCGGGCGGTGTCGGCATGAGCAGGCTGCAGTCTGCGGGGTTCGGCGTCTACCTGGTGACCGACGGCGCTCTGGCCGACCGGCACGGCATCGGGGTGCTCGGGGTCGTCCGTGCCGCCGTGCACGCCGGGGTCCGGATCGTGCAGGTGCGGGACAAGGACTCCTCCGCGCGTGACCTGCTGGCACTCACCGCGGCCGTCGCCGGCGCCGTCGGGGACCGTGCGACGGTGGTGGTCGACGACCGGCTCGACGTCGCCCTCGCCGCACGGCACGCGGGACACCGGGTGGCGGGCGTGCACCTCGGCCAGTCCGACGTCCCCGTCACCGCCGCCCGCGCCCTGCTCGGCGCGGACGCCCACGTGGGCCTCACGGCGAACACGCTCGCGCACCTGGCCGCCGTCGAGCGACTCCCCCGCGGCACCGTGGACCTGCTCGGCGTCGGGGTCGTACACCCCACCGCGACGAAGGCGGACCACCCGCCGGCGCTCGGCCACGACGGGTTCGCCCGGCTGGCCGCCGCGACCGACGTGCCGTGCGTGGCGATCGGCGGGGTGACCCTCGACGACGTCGCGCCGCTCCGGGCTGCCGGTGCCGCGGGCGTCGCGATCGTGTCGGGCATCTGCGCCGCAGCCGACCCCGGATCCGCGGCGGCGGCGTACGTTGCCGCGTGGTGCCCTGGACCCGACGACGGGACGGAGGCGAGGCCGTCAGATGCTGGCGATCCGTCCCTCCAGGCCGACGCCACGCACCACGGGGCGGACGCATGAGCGTCCCACGGGTGCTGACCATCGCCGGGACCGACCCGACGGGCGGGGCCGGGATGCAGGCGGACCTCAAGGCGATCGCCGCGCACGACGGGTACGGGATGGGGGTCGTGTCGGCGCTCGTCGCGCAGAACACGCACGGGGTGCGGTCGGTGCACGTGCCGGACGTCGGGTTCCTGCGGGAGCAGCTCGACGCGGTGTCGGACGACGTCGTGGTCGACGCGGTGAAGATCGGGATGCTCGGCACCGCCGACGTCGTGCGGGTCGTGACGGACTGGCTGCGGGAGCACCGGCCGCCGGTGGTCGTCGTCGACCCGGTGATGGTGGCGACGAGCGGGGACCGGCTGCTCGACGAGGACGCAGCCTCGGCGATGGGTGCGCTGTTCGGGCTCGCCGACCTGGTGACGCCGAACCGGGCCGAGCTCGTGGTGCTGGCGGAACTGGCCGGGTCCGGTGTGCCCGGTCGTGGTGCGTCGGCGTCGGCTTCGTCGCTGGCGGCGGCGCGTGCGGTGGCGGCGCGCTGGGACGTCCTGGTGCTGGCGAAGGGCGGGCACGACGAGGGGCCGACCTCGGACGACGTGCTCGTGGCACCGGACGGCACCGTGCGGGTGTTCACCGGTCCCCGGGTCACGACGACGAACACGCACGGCACCGGGTGCTCGCTCTCCAGTGCGATCGCGACGCTCGCCGCGCGGCACGGCGACTGGGAACTCGCGGTCGGCGTGGCGAAGGAGTGGCTGACGGCGGCGCTGCGCGGGGCCGACGCACTGTCGGTCGGGAGCGGCAACGGCCCGGTCGACCACGGGGCGCAGGCGCGAGCAGCCCTGCCGGCGCTGTCGTACACGGACGTGTGGTGGGCGGATGCGGCGTCGGTGCTGCAGGAGACGATCGGCTGCGCGTTCCTGGTGGGGCTCCGGGACGGGACGCTCGAGCCGGAGGTGTTCGCGGGCTACCTGGCGCAGGACGTCCACTACCTGCGGGCGTACGAGCGGCACCTGGCGGCGCTCGGGGTCGGTGGCCCCGGTGCTGGCGCTGGCGATGCTGCTGGCGCTGGCGCTGGCGATGCTGCTGGCGCTGCTGCTGCGTTCTGGGCGGCGGCTGCGCAGGGGTGTGCCGACGAGGCGCGCGACCTGCACCACCGCCGGCTGGCCGATTCGCACGCCGACGATCCCGTGCACCCCACGTGTGCCGGGTACCTCGCGCACCTGCAGGAGGCCGCCGACTCCGGCTCCCGTGCGGTGCTCGCCGCCGCGGTGCTGCCGTGCTTCCGGGTCTACGCCTGGGTCGGGTCGCAGCTCGGGGTCGCTCAGGACGGGCACGCCTTCGCGGACTGGATCGCGGCGTACGGGGACCCGGGGTTCGCGGCGTCGAGCGCCGAGGCGACCCGGCTCGTCGAGGAGGCAGCCCGTGCGGCGACACCCGACGAGCGGGGGCGGATGGCGCGGGCGTTCCGGCGTTCGGCGGAGTGGGAGCTCGCGTTCTTCCGGATGCCGACGGCAGGGGCTGCTGGTGCCGGGGCCACCGCGGCTGCGGGCGACGCGGTCACGGCGGGCGGTGCGGTCGGTGCCGCCGAAGCGACACTGCTGCACTGACGGCCGTCGAACACCCCGCGAAAGCGACAGATGTCCGGAGAAGTTCCGCGGGGATCTGTCGCTTTCGGGAACGGGGCGCGCCGACACAGGCCGGCGACCGGGGCTAGCGGGCGACCGGGGGCAGCCGCACCAGTTCGACGGACAGCTCGGCACCGGTGACCGTGCCGCGCATCCACGTGTGGTCGGGCTGGCGACGGCGGTCGGTCGGCGAACCGGGGTTCAGCAGGCGCATGCCCGACGGTGCCACGGTGTCCCACGGGATGTGCGAGTGGCCGAAGACGAGCACGTCGGTGTCCGGGTACTCGGCGTCCATCCGGCGCTCCCGACCGGTCGACGCCCCGGTCTCGTGCACCAGGGCGAAGCGCAGGTCCTCGACGCCGAACCGGGCGACGAGCGGCAGCCGGTCATCGAACTCCGGACCGTCGTTGTTGCCCCGCACGCCCGCGAAGCGGCTGGACCGCGCCTGCACGGCGTCGAGGGTGGCCAGGTCGACCCAGTCCCCCGCGTGCACCACGAGGTCCGCCGCGTCGACGTCGTGCCACAGTCCGGGCGGCAGGTCCTTCGCGCGCTTCGGCAGGTGCGTGTCGGACAGCAGGACGAACGACGTCGTCACGACTCGGTGGGTGCCGGCATCGGGAGCCCGGCCTCGTCCGAGGCGCCGAGGCGCTCCAGCAGCCCGGCGAGCAGTGCGATGTCGTCGTCCGACCAGTCGGCGAGCCGTTCGTCGAGCGCGTCCCGGTGCAGCTGCACCGACCGCTCGAGCGCGGCGCGGCCGGCGTCGGTCGCCTCGAGCGGCTTCGCGTTGCCGCTGCCGCCGTCGGTCGTCCGCACCAGTCCGGTCGCGAGGAGCCCGGACAGCTGCCGCGAGATCGTCGAACGGTTCAGGCGCAGGTAGCGGGCGATGTCGATGGCCATGCAGCCCGGGTGCTGGACGACGAAGTCGACGAGGGACTGGTCGACGACGCTCAACACCTGGTCGGAGCCGCGGGCACGGATGCTCGCCCGACGGGTGATGCGGGCGAGCTCCGTGTACGCCCGGCTGATGTCGCTGTTGCGGACCCTCGAACTCGGGTGGTCCATGGTGGCTCCAGCCTGTCTGTGCCGGCGCCGGCCGGCGGTCTTCTGGTCCGGTCACACTACCGGCGGGTCCGCGGAGAGTGGGGTCAGCGACCGGCCGCGGCAGCCTGCAGTGCGGGGATGTCCAACTTGACCATCTGCATCATGGCCTCGAACACGCGGGCGTTGGCCTCCGGATCACCCGATCCGCTCATCAGCTCCCCCAGCATCGACGGGGTCACCTGCCACGCCAGACCCCAGCGGTCGGTCAACCACCCGCACGCCGTCGGGCTCCCGCCGTCGGCGAGCAGGGCGTCCCACAGCCGGTCGAGCTCGTCCTGCGTGTCCACGTCGATCTGGAACGAGACGGCGTCGGTGTGCGGGTGCCCGGGGCCGCCGTTCATCGCGCGGTACGGGGCACCGAGCAACGTGAACTCGACGACGAGCGCACGGCCGTCGGGCATCCGGCTCACGCTGTCGACGTGACTGTCGGGGAACAGTCCGACGTAGTACTCGGCCGCTTGTTCGGCCTGGTCGTCGTACCAGAGGAACGGGGTGATGGTGGGCACGGGAGCCCCTTCGTTCGGTGCTCAGTCCGCGGCGCTGCGGCTGAGCAGGTCGGCTTTCTCGGGGTGTTCGTCGAACCACTTGCCGACGAACCAGCACATCGGGACGATGCGCTTCGTGGTCGACGACTCGACGTCGGCGACGGCGTACTCGACGAGCTGCGCCGCGTAGCCGTGGCCGCGGTGCTTCGGGACCGTGTAGGTGTGCGGGAAGGCAACCGCGTCACCGTTCACCCGGTAGTCGAGCACGCTCACGAGCTCGCCGCCGACGTACATCGCGTAGCGGTCCTGGTCGGTCTCGTCGCGGAACTCGTGGTCCATGCCGCCATCATGCTCCCGGCGGGGCGTTCGCGCCTCCCGAGGAATGCACGACGGCGGGCAGCGTTGCAGGGACACCATGACAACCATCGCAATCATCGGCGCCGGCAACATCGGATCCCAGCTCGCACGACTCGCGGTACGGAACGGCCACCAGGTCGTCATCGCGAATTCCCGCGGCCCGGAGACCCTGACCGACCTGATCACGGAACTCGGCGACGGCGCACGCGCAGCGACCCGCGACGAGGCAGCCGCAGCGGGCGAGATCGTCGTCGTGACGGTGCCGCTCGCCGCGATCGAGACGATCCCCGTCGAGCCCCTCGTCGGCAAGGTCGTCATCGACACGAACAACTACTACTGGGAGCGCGACGGCCACATCGCCGCCCTCGACGACCAGTCCACGACCACGGCCGAGATGCTGCAGGACCACCTGCCCGGCGCCCGTGTCGTGAAGGCGTTCAACCACATCGGCGCCGACGACCTGACCGGCCACGCGACGCCCGCCGGCACCCCTGATCGTCGTGCCCTGGTCATCGCCGGCGACGACGACTCCGCCAAGCAGACCGTCGCCGAGCTCATCGACGCGTTCGGCTTCGACGTCGTCGACGCCGGACCGCTCGCCGAGGGCTGGCGCATCCAGCGGGACACCCCCGGCTACGGCCCGCGGATGACCGCCGCCGAGCTGCGCGACGCCCTGGCCGCCGCGACGCGCTAGTCCGCGGCGCGGCGCGGCACCGCACCGCCGCTGTACCGCGCCGCCGGCGCCGTTTCGCGCTGAGCGACACCTCACGGGCTCCGCAGCCCGTGACCTGTCGCTCAGCGCGAAACAACCGGGCGCGAAACCACCCGGCGCGAAGGCCCGCTCAGGCCCGGTCGAAGATCGTCGTCATGTCGGCGATGTCGTCCTCGGTCGGCGTCCACGTCGTGCCGGCCTCGACGTTCTGCGTGATCTGCTCCGGCTTCGTCGCCCCCGCGATGACGCTCGACAGCCCCGGCTGCGCCAGGAGCCACGCGAACGTCGCCTGCAGCATCGTCACACCCCGGTCGTCGCAGAACCGCTGGTAGTCGTCGAGCACGTCCCACGGGGCATCCTCGAGCACCTGCGGCTTCGAGGTCGTCAGCCGCCCGTCGGCCGGACCGCCCGCCTTCGTGTACTTGCCGGTGAGCAGCCCGTTGTAGAGCGGGAAGAACGGCAGGAACCCGAGCGCGTACGCCCGCACCGCCGGCAGGACCTCGGCCTCGGCGTCCCGGGCGAGCGGGCTGTACTCGTTCTGCGCGGACACGAACGCGGTGGTCCCGGCGATCGACGCCGTGAGTTCGGCCTCGGCGATCTGCCACCCCGCGAAGTTCGAGTGGCCGACGTACCGGATCTTGCCCTCGCGGACCAGGTCGTCGAGGACCGACAGGGTCTCCTCGATCGGCGTCACCTCGTCCGGCCGGTGCATCTGGTACAGGTCGATCCAGTCCGTGCCGAGACGCCGGAGCGACGACTCGACCGCGAGCCGCACGTACCGGCGGGACCCGCGGACGCCCCAGTCCGGCCCGATCGCGCCCTGCATGTCCATGCCGAACTTCGTGGCGAGGACGATCTCGTCACGTCGGCCACGGATCGAGCGTCCGAGCATCTCCTCGGACATGCCCGGCACGCCGCCGTAGATGTCCGCGGTGTCGAAGAGCGTCACCCCGGCGTCCAGGGCCGCAGCGACGACGGCGTCGGTGCCCTCCTGCGACTCGGACGCGGTTCCCCGCCGCCCGAAGTTGTTGCAGCCGAGGCCGACGGTGGAGACGACGAGCCCCGAGGGACCCAGGGGACGGTGTTCGATTCCGGTCATCACCCGAACGTACCGGCGACCCCGAACTGGGGCTGCGATCCACACAGCGGTTGCCGCTACAACTGAGCATGGATCAGTCGACGGAAGGAGCGCCGCAGTGGCAGCGCATCGCATGCCCGAATCGGACCGGCCCCGTCGGCCCGTCCCGGCCTGGGTGACCGCGCCGCCCGTCGACGAGGTCGCGCCCGAGCGGGTCGCCGCCGCCGGTCACGTGAACGCCTCCGGCCGGGAGGCCCGCCCCACCCCCGCCTCGTCACGCGCGGCCCACGCGGCGCCGGTCCCACCGACCACGGTCGCCCCGGCAGGGAACGCCGCGGCTGAGCAGGCACCCGCCGCTCATGCGCCGGCCGCGCACGCACCGACGTCCGAGCCCGCGTCGATCGCCGCACTGGTCGAGGCCGACGCCCCCGTGCCCGACTTCCCGCCGCAGCAGGAACTGCTGCCCCCGGCCCCGACGTCGCCGAACGTGCACACCGTGCCGTTCGAGACCCCCGCGGTGCCGCCGTCGTCGGTCGTCCCCGCCTCCGGGCTCGTGGTGCCGGTCTCCCCGGTCGCCGCCGCACCCGCCTCGGCGGACGCCGCACCGCTCGTCGCACCGCTCACCACCCCGTCGCCGGAGGCCGCCCCGGCACCGCCGACCGCCACACCCGCGGTGCCCGTCGCCGGACAGCCCCGGTTCTCGGTGCCCGGCCTCGAACACGTGGTCGTCGAGGGCACCGAACCCGAGCCCGTCGGCCCGATCGGCTACCGGACGCCCCGACGCTTCGCCCACCAGCAGGCCGCCGCACGGTCGGCCGCACCAGCACCCGCAGCCGCACGGTCGTTCGACGCCGTGCTGCACGCGGCGCCGACCACCGCCGCTCCCGGCGGCACCGCCGTCGCGACCCCGAAGGCCCGGGCGACCACGGCCCTGGTCGCAGCCACCCCGGTGCCGCAGGATGCCGGCGGGGGCGAGGCGGGCCTCCCGACCGAACTGCTCGACCAGCCCGTGACCGCGGGCGCCGTGCCGGAGCCACGCCGTGCGCTCGGTGCGACCGCCGGTGCGGTGCTCGGTGCCGTCACCGGGATCGCGACGATCGGTCTGGCGGCCTGGTGGTTCACCGCTCCGGCGATCGTGCACGGCGTCGGCGTGGTGCTCGGACTGCTCGCGTTGGTGCTCTCGATCGTGACGCTGCGCGACCGGACGGCCACGTGGCAGCGGCCGGTCGCGCTGCTCGGCGCCGTGCTCGGTGGCGTCGGCACGATCGTGCTGCTGTGGGCGGTCGCGGCGGCGCTGCTGCCGCTCGCAGGGGTGACGCTGCCGGACGTCACCGGCACCGGCACGACCCCGACGCTCGCCCCGTAGCGCCGCGAGCGCTCAGACGCCGTCGTCTCGGCAGGACGCCGCGTCGACGTCGAGACGGCCCCGAAAGTCGCGGCGTCTCGACGGCTCGGCGGCGTCGAGCCAACACGCCGGCGTCTCGTCGCGCTCTCCATCCCGGAACACGCCGGCGTCTCGCCGCCGATACACGCGCTCAGACGGCGCGGACGACCCCGCGGGACAGGATCGCGTTCGTCAGCGCGTCGATCGGCTCCCGCTGCACCGTCGGGTTCGCGATGAGCACGTAGTCCACTGCAGGCAGGTCCGGCAGCCCGAGCCGCTGCGACACCTTCACCAGGTCGGCCGGGATCAGCGAGTGCGGGAACACCGCGACGCCGATGCCCGCGCGCACCGCGGCGAGCACCCCGTTGACGTCGCGGGTGTTGCAGGTGATCCGCCAGGTGCGGCCGGCGGCCTCGAGGGCGTCGATCGCCATCTGCCGGCTGATGCTCGGCGCCTGGTACGCGATGAGCGGGACGGGTTCGTCGGGTTCCAGGGCGATGCCGTCCTGCGCCATCCACACCATCTGGTCGGTGGCGACCCGGGTGCCCTCGGCGGACTCGCCCGCCGTCTGCTTGATGAACACCAGGTCGAGCTGGCCGGCGTGCACCCGGCGGAGCAGCGGTGCCGACTGGTTCACCGTGAGCTCGAGGTTCACCTGCGGGTGCAGCCGTCGGAAGTCCCGCAGGATCCGCGGCAGCTGGGTGATGGCGAGGTCGTCCGCCGCCCCGAACCGCAGCCGCCCGCGGGTGGCCGCGCCGGAGAAGTAGGCGTCGGCGGTGGCGTGCGCGGCGAGGATCGTCCGTGCGAACCCGGCCATAGCGTCCCCGTTGTCGGTCAGGGCGACGCCGCGGGTGTCCCGGGCGACCAGGGTGCGCGCCACCGCGGTCTCCAGGCGCCGGACGTGCTGGGACACCGTCGGCTGGCTGATGCCGAGCCGGGTGCCGGCCTGTGTGAAGCTGCCGGTCTCCGCCACGGCCAGGAACGTCTGCAACAGGACCGGATCGAGCACGTCGCGCCTTCCGTCGGTGCGACCTCATTCGACATCGCAATGGAGTGATAGCCACCATAGGGGTATCGAATGGCCCGGCGCCACGTAGTTTCGTTGGGGTACCAGATCCACACCGACGTCCGGAGAACCCCGCACCGTGAGCGCGTCACCGACGACCCTCCCCCCGCCCACCGAACCGCTCCCGATCCAGGCCACGCGACCGCCGTGGCGCCACACGCTCATCGCCCTGTCCGTGCCGAACTTCCGGCTGTTCACGGCGACCAACCTGGTGGCGATGACCGCCGGCTGGATGCAGCGCATCGCCCAGGACTGGCTCGTGCTGCAGCTGACCGGGTCGGTCGCGCAGGTCGGCATCACGGTCGCCTGCCAGTTCGCGCCGATGCTGCTGTTCGGGCTGCTCGGCGGCGTCCTGGTCGACCGGTTCTCGAAGCGCGCGCTCATGATGATCACGCAGGGAGCCTTCGCGGTGCTGTCCGCGCTGCTCGCCGTCCTGACACTCGCCGGCGTCGTCGAGGCGTGGCACATCTGGGTGATCGCGTTCCTGGTCGGCATGGTCACCGTGATCGACAACCCGGCACGGCAGGTGTTCGTCACCGAGATCGTCGGGCACAAGCACCTGCGGAACGCCATCAGCGTGAACTCGTCGGTGTTCCAGCTGGGCGGCATGATCGGTCCGGCACTGTCCGGTGCCCTGCTCGTCGCGGTCGGCGCGGGGTGGTCGTTCGGCGTGAACGCGATCGCCTGCGTCGCCGTCGTCGTGACGCTCGGGTTCCTGAAGGTCTCCGAACTGCACCGCACACCCCCGGCACCCCGCGGCAAGGGGCAGCTCGTGGAGGGCCTCCGCTACGCCGTGCACAAGCCGACGATCATCGTGCCGGTGATCCTCGTCGCGTTCTTCTCGGTGTTCGCGCTGACGATGCCCGTGCTCTTGTCCGCCTTCGCGTCACAGGTGTACGACGTCGGTGCCGGCGGCTACGGGGTGTTCAACTCCGCCGTGGCGATCGGCGCCCTGGTCGGTGCGCTGCTCTCCACCCGGAGGGCCGTCGTCCGGCTCCGCACCATCGTCGGCGGGGTGTTCTGGACGGGCGTGCTGCTCGTCGTCTCGGGGTCGATCCCGGCGATCGCACCGTTCACCGTCGCGCTCGTGGCGGTGGGGATGTCGCAGCTGCTGTTCCAGACCGCGTCGAACTCGCTCGTGCAGCTGTCGTCGAACGTGGCGATCCGCGGCCGGGTGATGTCGCTCTACGTCCTCGTGCTGCTCGGTGGACAGGCGATCGGCGGACCGCTGATGGGCCAGATCGTCGACCGCTTCGGTGCGCACGTGGGGATGATGGTCGCCGGAGGCGTGCCGGCCGCGGCCGCCGCCGTGATCGCGCTCGTGCTCGCCCGCCGGGGCGGCCTGCACCTGGCGGTGCGGATGCGCCACCACCTGCCGGTGCCGGCGATCGTTGCGCACTGACGGGGGCCCTGGCGGTGACCACCCGCCGGCCTGGAGGCCCGTGGCGGCTCCGTCCCGCGCCTCCCGTCCGCCCGTTGGTCGCGTCGGGCGGTACGCAAGACACCGGTGTTCACGCTCGACGCCGCGGGATCCCGCGGTGTGTTGCGTGAACACCGGTGTCTTGCGAGGGGAAGTGCCTCAGTAGGCGACGCCGAAACGCGTCTGGTGGTGCGCCGGGGTGACGATCTCGTCGACGAACGCGATCGCGTAGTCGGCGCCGGAGATGTCCGAGTTGCCCTCGGCGTCGGCGAGCAGGACCTCGTCCGAGGCGCGGTAGGTGCCGCGACGCTCGCCCGGGTTGTAGCTGCCGAAGGCCGCGGCGGGGCTCACGTAGAACCAGTCGACCTCGGTGTCCGACGCACGGAGGGCGTCGAGGATCTGCGCGTGGCTCTTCGCCTCGCCCTTGAAGGCGTCCGGGAAGCCGTCGGTGTCGAAGAGGCGGGGGCCGTCCTCGGACACGCGCATCGAGCCGGCACCGCCGACGATGCCGAGCCGCGCACCGGCTGCAGCGGCGGCGTCGACGAAGTGCTGGAACTTGCCCTTCAGCTCGCTGCCGTCGGCCTGCACGGCGTGGAGCGAGACGATGACGACGTCGGCACCCTTGGTGACCTCGGACACGAAGTCGGCGTCGAACGCGTCACCCTGCGCCAGGGTCAGGCCCTCGGCCGGCTCGAGCTTGCTCGTGTCGCGGGCGACCGCGGTGACGGTGATGCCGCGGGAGAGTGCCTCGTGGGTGATGGCGGAGCCGGCGTAGCCGGTGCCTCCGAAGACGACGATGTTGGTCATGGTGTTCCCTTCGTGGACGTGCTGGGCGTCGGTGACATTGACAGTCACCGTACAAGAGTTACTCTCTTTGAGTAAGTAGGCACCTGGCGGTGCGTGACGGAGGACACCATGTCAGCACTCGAGTACAGCCCCTACGCGGCGGACTGCCCCAGTCGGCAGCTGCTCGACCGCATCGGCGACCGGTGGAGCGTGCTGACGATCGGCGCCCTCGCCGACGGTCCCGCACGGTACTCGGCGGTGGCGGCCCGGGTGCAGGGGGTCTCGCAGAAGATGCTCACCCAGACGCTGCGGGCCCTCGAGCGCGACGGCATGGTGACGCGAACGGTGTTCCCCGAGATCCCGCCGCACGTGGAGTACGAGCTGACCGAGCTCGGGCGGTCGCTGCGCACGGTGCTCGTGCCGCTGGAGGACTGGGCCACCTCGCACATGCCCGACGTCGCCGAGGCGCGCGAGGGGTACGACGCGCGCTGAGCGACCCCGCACTCGGAATCCCCGACGGCGACGAGTGGTTGCCTGGGGACATGCGATCGATCGTCTACACGAAGCCCGGTGCCAGCAGCGTCCTCGAACTCGTCGAGCGGGAGAGCCCGGAGCCCGGTGCCGGTGAGGTCCGCGTCCGCGTCGTCGTCTCCGGCGTCAACCCGACCGACTGGAAGGCCCGTGCCGGCGGCACGTACGGCGACGGACTGCCCTTCCCCGAGATCACGCCGAACCAGGACGGCGCCGGTGTCGTCGACGCCGTCGGCCCCGGAGTCGACGGGCTGACCGTCGGTGACCGCGTGTGGCTCTTCATGGCGGCTGCGTCACGGCCGACCGGCACGGCACAGGAGTACACGGTCGTGCCCGAGTCGCGCGTGGTCCCGCTGCCCGACGGCGTCTCGTTCGACGTCGGCGCCTCGCTCGGCGTCCCCGCGATGACTGCGCACCGGGCCCTCACCACCCACGAGGACGGCCCCGCACGCCTGGGGCCCGGAGCCCTCGACGGCTTCACCGTGCTCGTCGCCGGTGGTGCCGGTGCCGTGGGGCACGCCGCGATCCAGCTCGCCCGCTGGGCCGGAGCGACCGTCATCACGACGATCAGCTCGGACGCGAAGGCAGCCCTTGCCACGGCAGCCGGCGCCCACCACGTCGTGAACTACCGCGAGGAGGACGCCGCCGAGCGCATCCGGGCGATCGCGCCGGACGGTGTCGACATCGTCGTCGAGGTGTCGATCCCGCAGAACGCCGCGCTGGTCGCCGACGTGCTGGCGAACCACGGTGTCGTGTCGATCTACGCGAACAACGGCGGCGACGAGGCGAGCCTGCCGATCCGCCCGAACATGAGCGTGAACGCCCGCTACCAGTTCCTGCTGCTCTACACGATCGGCGACGAGGCGCTGTCCGCGGCGGCCGAGGACGTCACCGAGGCGCTGCACGACGGTGTGCTGCCGGTCGGCGAGGACGCCGGGCTCCCGCTCACCCGCTTCGCGCTCGAGCAGACCGCCCAGGCGCACGACGCGGTCGAGCAGGACACGGTCGGCAAGGTGCTCATCGACGTGACCGAGGCGCCGTAGCTGCGACATCGGAGCCGGCTCGGGCTCAGGCTCCGGCTCCGGCTCCGGCTAAAACGAACGGCTCCCACGCATGCGTGGGAGCCGTTCGTCGTGGACGATGCGGGAGGGGTCAGCGACCCAGACGCGCGGCGATGGCTGCGGTGACCCGGAGCCGGGCCGCAACGCGCTCGCGTTCGATGTTGGCGGCGATGACGTCGAGGTCTTCGTAGTCGGCGTCGGTGGTGGTGTCGTTCCAGTTCGGCGAGGAGATCCGGGCACGCCCGAACGACGGCGGAGCAGGGTTCACGGTCGTCATGGGGGCATCGTACGTCGAGCGTCCGACAGAGCGTGTGAGCATCACGGGCCTTTCCTTGGATTGCGGTCGCGCTCGGGGAACGAGTAGGTCAACGAGAACGCGACGGCCATGAACGAGGCCATCATCGCGATGTTCTTGGCGTCGAGTTCGGTGAAGGCGTCGGGGACCGGGGAGTCGACGGTGAGCATGCCGAACGAGTACTGGTCGGACCGGATCACCACCGAGACGTACGAGGTGTACCGCGGCTCGAAGCCCGGCAGGTCCTGGTCGACGTCCACGTCGGCCGAGCGGTCACCGACGATCCGGGGTGATCCCCCGACCAGCACCCACTCGAGGTTGCGGTCGCCGTAGGGCGTGCCCGCTCGGAAGACCCCGGCGGTGTCGCCGGCGCCACCGTGACCGATCGGCTCGAGCGCCCGCAGATCGGTGGACAGCTGGTACACGTTGGCGCGGACGTCGGGCACCTTCGGCAGCAGGTAGAACGCCAGGGCCACGGCGACGCGGTCGGCGACGACCGAGAGTTCGCCGTGGCGCTCGGACCGGGGCAGCTCGGTGAACCGGACGAGCCGGGTGGCGATCTGGCCGAACGCGTACCGGACCGCCGTCGACTGCTCGAGCTCCGCCGCGGTGGCGTTGTCCTCGGCCACCGACCGGGCGGCGTCGCTGCGCCGGGTCCGGACCACCTGCACGGTCACGGCGCCGACGAGCACGACGAGCCCGAACGCGACGAGCGACAGCCGGACCGCCGGCGTGACGAACAGGTTCGGCAGCTGGAACGCCGCGGTGGGCGCAGCAGCCACCACGATCGGCCACACGACCGTGCCGACCCGTCCTGAACGCTGGTTCCCCATGACCACGACGCTAGGTCACGCCACCGACGCGGACGGAGTTGTCCACAGGCGGGTTCTCCACAGGACGCACCGGCCTCCACCGGCCCGTCGCACGCAGCTGGTAAGCAGGACCCATGACCGACGTCAGCACGCCCGTTCCCGGATCCAGAGCCCTCGTCCTCGGTGGCGGAGGTGTCGCCGGCATCGCGTGGGAAGTCGGCGTCCTCGTCGCCCTGCAGGAAGCCGGCGTCGACCTCGACGCCGCCGACCTCGTCGTCGGCACCAGCGCCGGCAGCGTCGTCGGCGCGTTCGTCCGGAACGGTGCCGTCCAGCAGGCCTACGACCAGCAGCACACCCCGGCGCCGACCACCTACGAAGAGCCGGCCCCCATCGACGTCGAGGCCGTGCAGCAGCACATCGGCGCAGCACTGCAGGGTGCGACCGGCGAGCAGGACGCCCGCGCTCGACTCGGCCAGGCCGCTCAGCAGGTCGTCGGCGGGCAGAGCGACGACGAGCGGACGGCGACCTTCGGCGAGACGCTCCCGTCCACCGAGTGGCCGGAGAAGCCGCTCGCCGTCACCGCGGTCGACGCCACCGACGGCACCTTCCGCCTGCTGACGGCGGCCGACGGCGTACCGCTCCCCCGTGCGGTCGCGGCCAGCTGCTCGGTGCCCTTCGTCTGGACGCCGGTCGCCATCGACGGCCGCCCGTACGTCGACGGTGGTGTCCGCTCGGGCACCAACGCCGACGCCGCCGCCGGGTACGAGCGGGTGCTCGTCATCGCCTGCGGCCCCGAGGGCCCGTCCCCGTGCGGGCCCTGGCTCGACGTCGCCGTCGAGACCCTGCGGGCCGGCGGATCGTCGGTCGAGGTCGTGGTGGCGGACAGCGCGTCCCAGCAGGCCTTCGGCACGAACTCGCTCTCGCTCGCCACCCAGGCACCGTCGGCCGAGGCCGGCCACGCCCAGGGCACCGCGGTCGCCGAGCAGGTCGCCGCCTTCTGGGCCGAGGACCTGGCGAGCGTGCACGCATGAGCACCCCGTTCTCCGACCTCGACCAGTACGTCGCGCTCCCCCGCGTCGACGGCATCGACATCAGCCCCGACGGCACCCGCGTCGCCCTGACGGTCAGTGCCCTCGACCCCGACGGCACCGGGTACCGCCGGTCGATCTGGCAGGTACCAGCAGCCCCGGCGGAGGACACGGACGACGCCGGCACACCCGCCGCACGCCCGGTCCGCCTCACGCGCTCCGCCAAGGGCGAGGGCGGCATCGCCTTCACCCGCACCGGCGACCTGCTCTTCGTCTCCGCCCGGCCCGACGCCGACGCCACCGACCTCGAGACAACCCAGCTCTGGGTGCTGCCCGCGAACGGTGGCGAGGCCCGTCCGCTCACCCGCCTGGCCGGCGGCGTCGGTGGGGTCCTGGCCACCGCGGCCTCGTCGGACGTCGTGGCGCTGACCGCCGACCTGCTGCCGGGGGCCGGCTCCGATCCCGCGACCGTGCTCGAGGCCGACGCGGAGCTCCGGAAGAGCCGGAAGGACAAGCAGGTCCGCGCGATCCTGCACGAGACCTACCCGGTCCGGTACTGGGACCACGACCTCGGGCCGGCCCAGACGCACGTGCTGACGCTCGACACGGCCGACAGCGACAGCGACACCGGCAGCGACGCCGTCGGCGCCAGCGCCGAGCCCGTCCAGCCCGTCGACCGCACACCGGCCCCCGGACGCTCGCTCGACCACGTCGACGGGGCGCTCACGCCCGACGGTTCGGTCCTGCTGGCCTCCGTCGGCGTCCGGGAGGCCCGTGGGGACCGCTCGACGCTCGTCACCATCGACCTGTCCAACGGCCACCGCACGGTGCTGTTCGACGACGTCGACGTCGACCACGAGATGCCGGCGCTCAGCCACGACGGCCGGACGATCGCCTGGGTCCGCACCGTCCGCTCCACACCTGCCGGCGCGAACCAGCAGGAGGTCTGGGTCGCCGGCATCGACGGCTCCGACGCCCGCCGCGTCGCGACCGACTGGGACCGCTGGCCGAGCCAGCTCGTGTTCGAACACGGCGACCGCGCGCTCCTGGCGGTCGCCGACCAGGACGGCCGCGCGCCGGTCTTCCGCATCCCCCTCGACGGCGGCGCCGTCGAGCAGCTGACGCACGACGACTGGGCGTACTCGAGCCTGCGCGTGGCGGCGGCGACGGGCGTCGTCGTGGCGCTCCGGGCCTCCTGGGCGGCCCCGCTGCACCCGGTGCGGATCGCGACGGACGGCACGGTGACCCCGTTGGCGACTCCGGCGCCCCTGCCGGACGTGCCCGCCCACCTGGAAGAGGTCGAGACGACCGCAGCCGACGGTGCCCGCGTGCGCGGCTGGCTGGTCGTGCCCGAGGGTGAGGGGCCGCACCCGCTCGTCCTGTGGATCCACGGCGGACCGCTCAACGCGTGGAACCAGTGGTCCTGGCGCTGGAACCCGATGCTGCTCGCAGCCCGGGGCTACGCCGTGCTCCTGCCGGACCCCGCGCTGTCCACCGGTTACGGACTCGACTTCGTGAACCGCGGCTGGAACGCCTGGGGGCAGGCGCCGTACACCGATCTGATGGCGATCACCGACGTGGTCGAGGCGCGGGCGGACATCGACGCAACCCGCACCGCCGCGATGGGCGGGTCGTTCGGCGGGTACATGGCGAACTGGGTCGCCGGGCACACCGACCGGTTCCGCGCGATCGTCACCCACGCGAGCCTGTGGGCGCTCGACCAGTTCAACGGCACGACGGACTCGTCGCAGTACTGGTCGTCGATCTTCGACGCCGAGGGGATCGCGGCGAACGACCCGCACCGGTTCGTGGCCGACATCACGTCACCGATGCTCGTCATCCACGGCGACAAGGACTACCGGGTGCCGATCGGCGAGGGGCTGCGGCTCTGGTCCGAACTCGCGGAGCACCACGCGGCACCGGACGGCTCGATGCCGCACCGGTTCCTGTACTTCCCGGACGAGAACCACTGGGTGCTCGCTCCGCAGCACGCGGTGGTCTGGTACGAGACGGTGTTCGCGTTCCTCGGGCAGCACGTGCTCGACCAGGAGTGGGAGCGGCCGGCGCTGCTCGGGTAGCGCACCCGCCCGGCGAACCGGGGCGAGCCGGGTGGGCCGCTAGACGAACGCGGCCTGCCCGGTGATCGCCCGCCCGACGATCAGGGTGTTGACCTCGCGCGTGCCCTCATACGAGTAGATCGCCTCGGCATCGGCGAAGAACCGGGCCACGCCCTTGTCGAGCACGATGCCGTTGCCGCCCTGTACTTCGCGGCACCAGGCGACGGTCTCCCGCATCTTCGCGGTGGCGAACGCCTTGGCCATCGCCGAGTGCTCGTCGCCACCGACCCCGGCGTCCTGCATGGCCGAGGCCTGCGTGCAGAGTGCGATCGAGGCCGTGATGTTCGACAGCGACTTGACGAGCAGGTCCTGCACGAGCTGGTGCGCAGCGATCGGCTTGCCGAACTGGATCCGCTCGCGGGCGTAGGCCAGCGCGGCCTCGTACGCCCCGACCGCGATGCCGACGGCCTGCCAGGCGACTTCGGTGCGGGTCAGCCGGAGCACCTCGGCGGTCGAGCGGAACGACGTCGCGTTCTGCAGCCGACGCGACTCGGGCACCCGGACGTCCTGCATGACGATGTCGGCGTTCTGCACCCCGCGCAGGGCGATCTTGTCCTCGATCTTGGTCGCGGTGAAGCCCGCGGTGTCGGTGGTGACGAGGAAGCCCTTGACCTGACCGTCGGCGACGTCCTTCGCCCAGATGACGACGACGTCGGCGAAGGTGGCGTTGCCGATCCAGCGCTTCTCGCCGTCGAGCACCCACTCGTCGCCCTCGCGCCGGGCGGTGGTGCGCAGACCCTTCGCGGAGTCGCTGCCCGAGTACGGCTCGGTGAGCCCGAACGCCCCGACGATCTCACCCGCAGCCATGCGGGGCAGCCACTCGCGCTGCTGTTCGTCACTGCCGGCGACCGCGATCGAGTTCATCGCCAGGCCGGACTGCACGCCGATGAAGGTGGCGACGCTCGCGTCCACGCGTCCGAGTTCGAGGGCCGCCCAGCCGCGGTACACGGCCGAGTTCTCGAACTGCCGCACGAGCGGGACGCCCGGCCCGTACATGCCGAGCTCGGCGAGCGGCGCGATGACCTGCATCGGGAACTCGGCGCGCGCCCAGTACGCGTCGGCGATGGGCGCGACCTCGCGCTCGAGGTACTGCCGGAGCTGCCCGAGCGACGCGCGCTCCTCGGCCGTGAGCTGCTGCTGGAAGCCGTAGAAGTCCGATTCGAGCAGGGGCGTCGCGGGCATCGTCGTTGACATGGGAACCACGATGCATCATTCTCGAAAACGTTGCAAGAGAGGATCGCGTGTACACATCAGACTCTGCGCTGCGCGCCTTCCGGGAGGCCCGTCACACCTTCATCGCCGGCTCACGGATCGACATGGGGGCGTTGGCCGCCGCACTCGGCGTCGACCGCACGTCGCTGTTCCGGTGGGTCGGCAACCGTGACCGGTTGCTGTCCGAGATCCTGTGGTCCCTCGCAGTCCCGACCCTCGACGGAGCCACCCACGCCGCCGACGAGATCGGGGCGACCGGAGCTGCCCGGCTCGTCGTCGTGCTCGACCGGTTCACCGCCGACCTGATCGACGCCCCGTACTTCCGGGCGTTCCTGACGCGCGAACCCGCTCGGGCGATGCGTCTGCTCACCACTTCGGACAGTGACGTGCAGAGCCGCTTCGTCGCCCGGGTGACCGCTCTCATCGAGCAGCAGGAGTCGTCCGGTACGTTCGATCCGGCACCGTTGTCGGCTGAGGAGCTCGCACGGCTGCTCGTCCGGATCTCCGAGTCGTTCACCTACGCCGAGTTCATCTCCGGTGAGACCCCTGATCCCGACCGGGCACGTGCGGCGTTCGAGTACGTCCTGCGGCCCGACGCGGTGCACGCCACACCCGCACCACCGATCGGAGACCGATGACCATCGACGAGTACCCGTTCCGCCGCTCCTACCCCACCCGGTGGAACGACAACGACATGTTCGGGCACGTCAACAACACGATCTACTACTCGGCGATGGACAACGCGTCGACGTACTGGTTCCGCGAGGCCGCCGGGCTCGACCCGTTCTCGTCGGAGTGGATCGCCGTGCTGGTGTCGTCGAGCTGCCGGTTCGTCGAGTCCGCCGTCTGGCCGGACGTCATCGAGGTCGGGATGCGCTCGAAGCACCTCGGCACCACGAGCCTGTCGTGGGAGTTCGGCCTGTTCCGGCAGTCCGACGGCGCCCTGCTCGCCACCGGTGAGTTCGTGCACGTCATCATCGACCGCGAAGGCGCCCGCCGTCCGATCCCGCTGCCCGCCGAGCTCCGCGAGCTCGTGACCGGCTCGATGATCGCGCAGCAGCCCGCCGTCGCCGACTGACCGGGACTCTCCGCACAACCGAAGTGCCCCCGAACCACGCGATCGCGTGGTTCGGGGGCACTTCGGTTGTGCAAGCGGCGCTGGACCCGAACGCCAGCGCCGCAGTCCGGGGTCAGATCAGGCCGTCGGTCAGGTGGTTTGGCGTCCCGAACTGTGCGTTGTAAGCCACAGGGGAGTCGACTCCCCACGCGCTCCTCGCTAGACCGGACACTCGCCTGCAGTTCTCCGGACGATCGGTGACCGTCACGGCTCCCGTCGTCCCGCCGCCTCAAGCTGAGCTTGGATGCCCCAGGCGAGGTAGAACGCGAAGAACGGGTCCGCAATATGCAAGCTGGACGCGGGGCCGTCCTCGACGAAGTCGAGGACTGGTTGCACGTCGACATTCGCGCCCGTGTGCTCGAGCTCGTCCTCTGAGGGCAACTCCTCGGTCAGCCGAAGAGCGGCGATACGAGACATGTTCTTCAGCACAGATGTGGTCTGGTTGTTCGCCGGAGTATCTCCAACCACGAGGTCTGCGATGGCAGCCCGGATCTCGTCCTTCGACACTCCAAGCTTCGGGCCAGTAGCAGCGATCGCAGCGAGCGTCAGCCCGTATCCGTCCAATTCGAGTCCGTCCTTCGTCCGATACTTGGTCCGAGCGCTCCCCCGCTCCTTCAGACCACGAATCAAGCGCGTCGCCCAATTGGCCGAGGCTTCCTCTACCTGAACCTCGAAAAACTTCTTCCAGTCATCCGGCGCATGCAACTCAGTCGGGTCGTCCGCCTCCTCGCGGACGCCGTTGTACTTGCAGAGCTCGCGGCAAAACTGCTGCATGAGGTGCGGACTACCGTACGCTTGCGCGGCTAGCTTCTTAGCGAGCGAGTCATCTGCGTCGATCACGTGCAGCTTGACGAACCCTCGACGAGCGATTTCGACCAGATCATCGACAGTCCAGAACTGGACAACGAGCGTGCTGACTCGGCCCGTCATGTCGGGCTCAGCGGAGACGACTTCGCGCACTCGATGCGAGATGGAGACGAAGACAATCGGAACCCCCGCCAACACCAGCGGCTTGAGCGCACGCACGATCTGACGCTGGGTTGACCGATCTACGAAGTGAAAATCGTCGATAACGAGGGGGCGACCCGATGCCTTAAGGGCGTCACGGGCAGCTGTCCCCGCCAAGCGCTCCGCCGCGACCTTTGTCCCCGTGCTTTGAGAACCGGAACTGGTGAGGACGGCCTTGGCCGTGAGGAACGGCAGTCCGCCCTCGACACCCCCCTCGCTCCCCGAGCTTGTCGTCGCATCGTTAGTGAGCTCTTCGAGAAGGTAGAGCCCTAGTTCGTCCGTGACGCGGGCCCACATGTCTTCGGCGCTTGTCAGACCCTGACCGTCAATCCAGACAGGCGATTGCAGGACCTTGCGCAGGAGAACTGTCTTGCCGGTCTTCGTGGGTCCTGCCAGAGTCAGGATGGAGCCACCCTCCTCAACGTAATCGTTGAGCGACTGCTCCAATTCAAACTCATCTCGCGGGATGTAAGTATGAACCGGCAACTTGCCCGGAACGAATACCTGACTAGTCCTTAGCTTCTCGGTCACGACCTCATCCTAGTAGCGTTCAGCGCACCGGCACTAGCGCAGCGCTCTTCAACGCAACGTCCACGGTCCGGCCTAGGGAATCGACGGCGCGGCGACCAGCGACTAGATCTCGGCTCCCGCTTACCGCAACCGCGCACCTGCCTAGATGAGATCAACGGTTAGTGCATTAGGGGTGCCGAATCGGTGCGCCGTGATCGACACCGCCTGCTCGCGGACGAACGGCAGGATCTCGAGCCGCCCGGCCTCGGTCACCGGGCCGCCGTACACAGCGACGTCCGGACGACCACCGACGGCCGAGTACAGCGCCGAGGTGTCGCCACCGATGAGCCGCACCCGGGTGGACGGACCTGAGGCGACCGAGCTCGCGAAGGCCCTGTCGGACACCGTCTGCGACAGCGAGCGGACGATCGGCAGCGCACGGATCGCCGCGGCGACGGACGACGGCAGCGTCGCGGCCGTGGAGACCTCGATCGTCGTGCCGGCACGGAGCGCTGCGGCGACGACGCGGACGAGCTCAATCACGGAGGCGTCAGCGTCCGTGTCCGAGTCGGCGACCGCGGCCAGCCGCACCTGCACCGCCGGGAACGGCAGGTACCGGGCGATGTTCCGCTCGGCGGAGAGCGCCGAGACGTCGGTCGCGGTGCCGAACAGCGTCGACCACGCCTGCTCGTCGGACGCCAGCGCACGGTCGAGCATCGGCGACGCGACCTCGGCAGCCCGGGCGAACGCCGAGACCGGATCCGACACGGCGACACCGGACGCAGCGACCGCCGGTGCGGGCGTCCACGACCCGAGCCCGAGCAGGTAGTTCAGCCCACCGGCCTTCGTGCCGGCGCCCACGGCCGACTTCTTCCACCCGCCGAACGGCTGGCGGCGGACGATGGCGCCCGTGATGCCGCGGTTGACGTAGAGGTTGCCTGCCTGGATCCGCGACAGCCAGGTACCGATCTCGGCCGGGTCGAGCGAGTGCAGGCCCGAGGTCAGGCCGTAGTCGACCTCGTTCACGATGTCGATCGCCTCGTCGAGCGAGTCGGCGGTCATCATGCCGAGGATCGGGCCGAAGTACTCGGTGCGGTGGAACTCCGAGCCGCGGCGGACGCCCTGTCGGACACCCGGGCTCCAGAGCTTGCCGGTCTCGTCGAGCGGCTTCGGCTCGACGGCCCAGGACTCCCCCGCGCCGAGCTTCGTCAGGCCGTCGAGCAGCTTGCCCGAGGCCGGCTCGATGACGGGGCCCATCTGCGTCGCGGCGTCGGTCGGGTAGCCCACCGTGAGCGAGGCCACCGCGTCGAGCAGCTGGTTCCGGAAGCGCTTCGACTTCGCGACCGAGCCGACCATGACGACGAGGGACGCGGCCGAGCACTTCTGGCCGGCGTGCCCGAACGCCGACGCAACGACGTCCTTCACGGCGAGGTCGAGGTCGGACGACGGCGTGACGATCACGGCGTTCTTGCCCGAGGTCTCGGCGAGCAGCGGCAGGTCGGGGCGGAACGAGCGGAACAGCTCGGCCGTCTCGTACGCACCGGTGAGGATGACCTGGTCGACCATCGGGGACGCGATGAGCTGCTGCCCGAGGTCGTTCTCCGACACCTGCAGGAACGCGAGCACGTCGGCCGGGGCCCCGTGGGCGTCGAGCGCGGTCTCGATGATCGAGGCGAGCACGGCGCCGGAGCGCTCGGCGGGCGGCGCGGGCTTCAGCACGACGGCGGACCCGGCCGCCAGCGCGGCGAGGGTCGATCCGGCGGGGATCGCGACGGGGAAGTTCCACGGCGGCGCGACCAGGGTCAGCGCAGCGGGCGTGAAGGTGGCGCCGTCGACGTCGTCGAGCGAGGACGCCAGGGTGCCGTAGAAGTGCGCGAAGTCGATCGCCTCGGACACCTCGGGGTCGGCCTGGTCGATGGTCTTGCCGGTCTCCGACGCCATGACCTCGATGAGCGCAGCGCGGTTCGCCTCGAGTGCGTCGCCGACGGCGTGCAGCACGGCACCACGCGCACCACCGGACCAGGTCCCCCAGACCGCACCGGCGGCCCTGGCGCGGCCGAGCGCGGAGTCGAGGGCCGTGGCGGAGTCGACCCGGGCCTCCTGGACGGCGCGGACGCCGAGCGTCGACGAGGCGACCCGTGCGGTGATGGCGTCGCCCCAGGCGCGGACGGCGCCGACCGAGGGGTCGCTGTCCGGGGTGTTCTCGAAGTGACCGGGGCCGGGGCGGCCGACGGCGGCGTAGCGGTCGGCGACCCGGTGTGATGCCGGCGCTGCGAGGCCCTCGGGCGTCGCGAGCGGCACCAGGGAGGCGCGGAAGCGCTCCTCTTCGCGGGCGAACAGCGGCGGCGAGGACGCCAGCGAGAAGACCGCGGACATGAAGTTGTCTTGCGACGCGCCCTCTTCGAGACGGCGGATCAGGTAGGCGATCGCGACGTCGAACTCGCCCGGGTGCACGACCGGCGTGTAGAGCAGGAGCGAACCGACGGTGTTCTTCACTGCCGACGCCTGCCCCTGCGCCATGCCGAGCAGCATCTCGAACTCGATGCCGTCCCGCACGCCGCGCTCACCGGCGAGCAGCCAGGCGTGCGCGACGTCGAACAGGTTGTGCCCGGCGACACCGACGCGGACGTTCTCGACGCGCGATGGGGTGAGCGCCCAGTCGAGCACGCGCTTGTAGTTGGTGTCCGAGTCCTGCTTGGTGTGCCAGGTGGCGAGCGGCCAGCCGTGGACCGAGGCCTCGACCTGCTCCATCGGCAGGTTCGCGCCCTTGACCAGACGGACCTTGATGCCGGCACCACCGCGGGCACGGCGGGCGGCGGACCACTCCTGCAGCTCCTGCATCGCGGCGAGCGCGTCGGGCAGGTACGCCTGCAGCACGATGCCGGCTTCGAGGCCGAGGAACTCGGGCTCGTCGAGGAGCTTCGTGAAGACCGCGATGGTGAGGTCGAGGTCCTTGTACTCCTCCATGTCGAGGTTGATGAACTTGGCCGGCGTGGCGGCTGCGGCACGCTGGAAGAGCGGTCGGAGCTGCTCGACGATGTCGTCCACCGCGTGGCCGAACGCCCACGGCGAGTGCGGGTGCACCGTCGAGGACACCTTGATGGAGACGTAGTCGACGTCGTCGCGGGCCAGGAGCTTGTGCGTGCCCTCGAGTCGGCGGGCGGCTTCGCGCTCGCCCAGGACGGCCTCGCCGAGCAGGTTGACGTTGAGGCGGACGCCGTCGCGCTTGATGCCGGCGATGGCCGGGCCGAGCTTGGAGTCGGTGGCGTCGACGATCAGGTGGCCGACCATGTTCCGGAGGACGCGTCGAGCGATGGGGACCACGACGTTCGGCAGCATCGGGGCCATGCCGCCGCCGAGCCGGACGAGTCCGCGGAGCGCGGCGGGCAGGAACCCCGGGGCATCGGGGGCGATCTGGCGGAGCTTGCGGGCGGCGACGGCGAGGTCCTCCGGTCGCACGACCCCGTCGACGAACCCGACCGCGAAGTCGAGTCCGGCGGGGTCGGCGAGCACGCCGGCGAGCTGCTTCGCGGAGCCGTCGACCGGGTAGGACTCGGCCTCGGCGAGCCACTGTCGGACGAGCGCGACGGACTGGTCCGCCAGGGCGTCGTGGTCGATGGCGGAGTCCTCGTGCAGCGTCGTCATGGGTTCAGTGTGGAGGTCGGGGATGCGGTAGCGGAAGTGAGCGTTCCTGATGGATACCGTTCAGTTCCGCTACCGTTCCGGTCCTGATCCGGCTAGCGTCGGACCATGCTCGACGTCCGCCGTCTCGTGCTCCTCCGTGAGCTGTCCATCCGCGGCACGATCGCAGCCGTCGCCGAGGCCGTGAACTTCACCCCGTCGGCGGTCTCGCAGCAGCTGAGCGCCCTGGAGCGGGAGGCCGGCGTGCAGCTCCTCCGCAAAGCCGGTCGTCGGCTCCAGCTCACCCCGCAGGCCGAGGTGCTGGTGGCCGCAGCGGGCCAGGTGCTCGACGTCCTCGAGCACGCGCAGTCACAGGTCGAGGACACCCTGTCGTCCGTGCAGGGGCGTGTGCGGGTCGCGGTGTTCCAGTCCGCGGCTCTCGCCCTGATGCCGAGCGCCCTGCACGAGATGGCCACGGAACACCCCGACGTCAGGGTCGAGATGGTCCAGCGGGAACCGGAGACCGCACTGAACGAGACGTGGGCTCGTGACTTCGACATGGTCATCGCCGAGCAGTACCCGGCGCACGCCGCTCCGCACCTGCCCGGGCTCGACCGCTCCGACCTGACGACCGACGCCGTCCGGCTCGCCCTGCCCCCGCTCGACACGGCCCTGCGCCCGGTGTCGTCGCTCGAGGACGCCCGCACCATGCCCTGGGTGATGGAACCCCGCGGCACCGCGTCGCGGCACTTCGCCGAGCAGGTCTGTCGGCGCTGGGGCTTCGAGCCCGACGTCCGGTACGAGACCGCGGACCTGCAGACGCAGATCCGCCTGGTCGAGTCCGGCAACGCGGTGGGCCTGATGCCGGACCTGATGTGGACCGGCCGGACGACGACCTGTCGACTGCTCGAGCTGCCGGAGGGCCCCCGACGCACGATCTTCACCGTGGTGCGGTCCGCGGGGTCGTCGTCCCCGGCGGTCCGCGCACTCCGTGACGCGCTCGAGCGTGCGGCGGCGGCCGTCGGCGACTGATCCGCCAGCGCGCACGCCATCCGGCGCACTCCAGCCGACGCGCACGCCAGCCAGCGCGCACGCGAGACGGCGCCGTGACCGGATCGAGACCTGTGCATCCGTCAGGATCTCGTCGACGCAGACATCTCCTGGATGAGGGCACCTCCCGGTGCCCCGACCGGCATCCGAGGGGGATCCCATGAACCAGCCCTGCACCTCCACCACGCGACGGGTCGCTGCCATCGGCGCAGCCGTCGCCATCGTGACCGCGTCGTCGGCGTTCGGCATCGGCGCCGCGACCGCCGTCGCGGCCGAGCCCACGACCGCCACGAGCACGGCGACACCCGGGACGCCGGCTGAGCCCGTCACGCCCGCCGCGCCCGTCACGACGGTCGACACCGACGAGCAGCCGGGAGGCCCGTCCACCGGCACGACGCCGACTGCGGTCCCGGAAACGGCGGCACCAGAGCCCACGGCACCCGCCGCACCGGTGACACCGACGACACCTGCGGCACCCGCGGCACCCGCGGCCGACGACGGCAGCGACCTCGCCTTCACGGAACCGTCGACCGCCGAGGACCCGATCGAGCTCACCGCCACCAGCGGCACGCCCTTCACTCGCACCTTCGAGACCACCGGCGGCGACGGCACCGTCGGCTACGCCATCCAGGACGCCCCGTCCTCCGACTACTGGGTCAACGTCGACACCGGCGTCCTGAGCGGCGACCCGAAGGAGGCCGGGACCTTCCGGTTCCAGGTCGTCGCCCTGAGCGGCTCGACCGAGGTCACGCAGTACGTCGAGCTGACGGTCGCTCCCGGTGACCCCGTGGGCGTGACGTTCGGCGTCGCCACCCCCGACTACAACGGGCTGTGGCAGGTCGAGACCGACGGCACGATCTGGGAACAGGCAGCCGGTCAGGGCCGCGTCCGCATCGTGCCGAGCATCCCCGTCGCCGAGGACACCCCGCTCACGCTCGCCGGGCTCGCGGTCGACGCGTACGGCAACCGGACCACGCCGGGCCCGGACTACCCCCGGTCGACGGTCACGAGCACGGACGACTCCGACTCGGCGGTGTGGAACGACGGGGACTCCTCGAACACCGTGACCTTCGGTGGCACCGGCACCCGGACCGTGACGGTCTCCGAAGGGGGCGTCTCCACGTCGTTCGAGGTCGTGGTCGGCGCCGAGGACACCGACGAGCCCGCCGCCCCGGACACCATCACGTTCACCGAGCCCTCGACGCCCGAGTCACCCATCCGCATCGAGACCACCGCGGGCGAGCAGATCGAGCGCACCTTCACCGCGACGGGGTCGTCGACGGAGCTGCACTACGTCCTGCTGACCGGCCCGACGGCGTTCCCCGTCCCGGGCAACGAACACCCGATCGCACCGCTCGGCCTCGCCGTCGGTGACACGAGCGGGGTCCTGAGCGGCGCCCCGACGGTGGCCGGCGAGTACGACTTCCAGGTCATGGCCATGAACGGGTCCCGCGCTGCCACCCAGTACGTCCACCTGTCCATCCGTCCCGCCGCGACGGAGGAACTCAGCCTGCTCGTCGGCACGATCGGGTCGCCGAAGGGTTGGCTCCGCGACGCCGAGGGCCTGCGCGAGATCTTCGCGGAGAGCCCGAAGTCGATCCCGGTCGACGCCGTCCCGGTGGCCCAGGGGGCGACGATGGTCGTCCGGGTGACGGCCCTCGACGCGTTCGGGAACAGCACGAAGGAGTCCGACGGCGCGCAGCCCGTCGTGACGAGCAGCGTGGCCAGCGACGAAGTGACGCTGCCGTACGGCGAGTGGGAGCCCCGCGTCGGGTTCCCGCACGCCTCGCCGCACACCATCACGGTCGCCCTCGGTGACGTCTCGACCACGTTCGACGTGGACGTGCGGCCGTCGGTCGCGACCGTCGGCGACACGACCCCGACGGCCGGCGGCGGTGGGCACCTCGCCTACACGGGCGCTGACGCCTCCGGGCCGCTCGCGTGGGCGCTGGGCCTGCTCGCCGCCGGCGGCGGTCTGCTGGTCCACCGGCTGCGTCGCCGTCGCGCCTGAGACGCGGCCCCGGACGGACGGGAGGCGCGGTGCGGGCCCGCACCGCGCCTCCCGTCCGTCCTCCCACGCCCACAGGGCGCGCCGGGCGTGCGGGGGTCCGGCGGTTTCCCGCACGCACCCCCAACCCGGGTCACATTCCGGTGAATCGTCACAGCCCGGCAACGTCATCCCGCTACGATCCGAGAACGCCGACATTCTCGGCAAATTCACATGATCTGGGCGATGAGCCCGGACCGAATCCCTGGGGGATCCCGTGCACCGCAGCACCTCCACCGTCCGTCGCGCCTGCGCCGTCGGCACCACCGTTGCCCTGGTCGGCCTGACCACCGGCCTCGGCATCATGACCGCGACGGCCGCCAACGCCGAGACGCTCGTCACCACGCAGCCGATCGTGGCCGCCGAGACGCCGGCCCCGACCCCGGCCGAGGGCAGCGAGACGCCGACGCCGACGGACCCGCCCGTCGAGACCGCGCCCGAGACCCCGGCTCCGGCCGAGGAAGCCCCGGCGCCCACCCCCGAGGCCACCGAGCCCGCCGCGCCGGAGACCACCGCGCCGGCCGCCACCGAGGCTCCGAAGCCGACCGAGACCCCGAAGCCGGACGTCACGGCCAAGGCCGCCGACGCCGCCGTCACCATCGAGGGCACGGCCAAGGTCGGCACCCGACTCGTCGCCGTCGTCACCGGCTTCGACGACGAGGCGGGGTACAAGTACTCCTGGACCGACCAGGACGGCAACGTCCTGTCGAAGGCCGCGAGCTACGTCGTCGACCCGACCGACGTCCGCAAGACCATCACGGTCGCCGTGACGGGCACGCTGCCCGGCGCGACCGAGACCTCCACGGTCGAGTCCGAGGCCACCGCCGCCGTGACCCAGACCCCGGCGTTCCTCGGCGAGGATGGCCAGCCCACCAAGGCCGGTGCCACGCAGGACAGCCCGCTCGAGCTGAGCACAGCCGCCGGTGACGCCTTCTCGCACACCTTCCGTGCGCAGGGCTTCCCGGAGCCGAAGTACAGCCTCGCCTGGTTCGACGACGAGGAGCTCGAGGACACCACGTACTTCGACGAGAACGGCGACGAGTACATCCCCGAGCCTGACGAGCAGCTGCCCTACGGCGTCTCCTTCGACGCCTCGACCGGTGAACTCAGCGGCGTCGCCACCGACGCGTGGGAGTACACCTTCGCTGTCACCGCGACGAGCGGCACCGAGTCGGTCACCCAGTACGTGTCGCTGAACGTCGAGGCCGGCGCACCGCTCGGGGTGCAGGTCTACACGATCGACCGCGCACAGCTGACCGCTGACAAGCAGCGCACGTGGATCATCGCGCCCGACGGCTCGGTCTACACGGTCGACTCCGAGTCCACCGACGACTCCTTCTCGGTCGAGCTCACCGAGGGTGGCCGTCCGACGGTCAAGCAGGGCGGCACGCTCGTCGTCCAGGGCGGGCTCGTCGACCGGTTCGGCAACGACGTCCTGGCCGACGAGGACGAGGTGGTGCTGCCGACCGTCACGTCGGACATCGCCAGCGACGTGATCGCTCCGGACCCCGAGCTCGGTGACTTCGGCGTCGTCGGCGTCACCTTCCCGCACGCCTCGGTGCACAACCTGTCCGTCGCGTTCGGCTCGTTCAGCACGTCCTTCGCCGTCGAGGTCCAGCCCACCGTCACCGGCATCGTCGCGCCCGTCCCGGCTCCGCCGGCAGCAGCAGCCCCGGTCGCCCCGGTCAACACCGGCGGCCAGCTCGCCTACACCGGTTCGGACACCACCGACGCACTGCCGTGGGCCCTGGGCCTGCTCGTCGCCGGTGCCGGCCTCATCGGCGCCCGCTTCGCGCGTCGTCGTCGCGCCCAGCGCTGACACCCTGAGACGTCTCCCGTCCGTCGCGTGCCCGCGCGGTGGACGGGAGGCCCGTGGCGGCCCCGCCTGCTCCTCCACCGGAGCAGGCGGGGCCGTTTCGCATCCGCGCCCGGCCGGGTCCGCGCCGGTAGCGTTGGCGACATGCCCACGCTGCTGCACATCGACTCCTCGGCCGACCTGTCCCACTCCCGCTCGCGCGCACTGACCGCGGCCTTCGCCGACGCCTGGCGCGCCCGCGGCCCGGAGTACACGGTCGTCCGGCGGGACCTGCACGTCGACCAGCTCCCCCACCTGGAGACCTCGGCGTTGCACTGGGCCGCCGCCGACCGCACCGCCGAGGAGGCCGTCGCGTCTGAGGCCGAGGCCCTGCGTCAGGAGGTCATCGACGAGCTCCTGGCCGCCGACGTCGTCGTGGTGGGTGCACCGCTGTACAACTACACCGTGCCGTCGACCCTGAAGGCCTGGATCGACCGCATCCACGTGCCCGGCATCCTGACCGGCGGCGTGCAGCCCCTGGCCGGACGCCCTGTCGTCACCGTGGTGAGCCGCGGCGCCACCTACGACGCCGGCACCCCGACCGAGGGCTGGGACCACGGCTCCCCCGTCCTGCACATCGTGCTCGGCACCGCGCTCGGCATGAAGCTGTACCCGATCACCGTCAGCGCGACCCTGGCCGACCGGCTGCCGGACCTCGCACCGCTGGCCGACCACGCCGCCGCGGAGTTCGCCGACGCGAAGACGACGATCGAGCGCCTGGCGACGACACTCGGCTGACCCGCGCGGCTGCGGCGCTCGTCAGGCGGGTCGCACCTCGTCGGCCCGCCCGAGCAGCTCCGCGTGGAAGGCCGTCTGCGTCAGCGCGCTCGCGAGCAGGAACCCGGTCATCGACTCGATCCCGCCGCTGAAGGGCACCCGGGCGGCGACCTCGAACAGCGTCGGACTGTCCAGTGCGTCGAGGGCCGCGGCGACGTGGCGCGAGCGTTCCTCCCGGTGCCGGGTCAGGGTCCGCGCGCGGCTGACGACGTCACGGAACCGGTACTCGTGCCCCGGGCAGACCTCGAGATCGGCGTACGGGCCGAGCCGCGCGAGCGACGCCAGGTAGTCGCCGAGCGGGTTCGTCCCGGTCCGGCCACCGAGGCCGATGCCGGAGTTGATCCGCGGCAGCACGTGGTCGCCGGAGAACAGCAGGCCGTCGGCCTCGTCGAGGAAGCACACGTGCCCGCTCGTGTGCCCCGGGGTCCACAGCGCGCGGATCGTCCGACCGGGGATCGGCAGCAGGTCGCCGTCCTCGAGCAGCACGTCGGCGTACGGCGCCTCGATCCGGCCCATCCCGATCCGGCGTCCGCTGCCCCACGCCTCGACGACCCCGGCCCGCAGGTGTTCGGGCAGCCCCCACGTCGCGATGTCGGCGTCGTTCCGCTCGGCGTCGGCGCGTTCCCGTTCGAGCGCACGGACCTCGAGGCCGTGCATCGCCACACGTGCACCCGTCGCCCGGCGGATGGCCGCCGCGGCACCCAGGTGGTCGGCGTGCAGGTGCGTCACGGCCACGAGCGACACGTCGTCCAAGTTCCGTCCGATCGTGGCGAGACCGTCCCGCAGCTCGGCGAGCCCGCCGTCGGCCGACCACCCGGGATCGATCACCGCGAGCGAGCCGTCCGCCCCCTCGACGACGTACACGAGGGTCGCGTCGGGCACCCCGAACCGGAACGGCACCGCGAGGGTCCAGATGCCCGGCCGGACCTGCTCGACGGGTGGCAGGACGCCGTCGCGGAGCGCGGCGGCCTGCACGGGGCTGATCGGTTCCGGGGCCGGCGCTGCCGGCGGGGGCACGGTCGTCACGCCGGCCACCCTACCGACGCTGGCCGACCTGCCCGGGGTGATCCGGGCCTCCCGGCCGCGCATCGTGAGCAGAAGATGTCGGGTCGTCGAGCCGAACCCGACCATTCCTGCTCACGAAGTGCGCAGCCCCGCCGACTCCCGCGAGTAGACAGGACCCATGGAGATCGCACCGATGCTCGCCAAGGCCGTCACCACCGTCCCCGACCCGGACAGCACGAAGGGCGGGCTGCGGTACGAACCGAAGTGGGACGGCTTTCGGGGGATCGTGACCATCGACGGTGACGACGTCGAGATCGGCAGCCGCGGCGCCAAGCCGCTCACCCGGTACTTCCCCGAGCTCGTCGAGGCGTTCCGCGCGCAGTTCGGCGGCCGTGACCACCCGGTCGTCCTGGACGGCGAGGTGATCCTGCGTTCCGGCGAGCCCGGTGCCGAGCGCCTGGACTGGGAGGCGCTGTCGCAGCGCATCCACCCGGCGGCCTCACGGATCGCCAAGCTCAGCGCCGAGACGCCGGCGCAGTTCGTGGCCTTCGACCTGCTGGCGGTGGACGGCGAGGAGCTGGTGGACCGACCCTTCGACGAGCGTCGCGAGCGCCTGGAGCAGCTCGGCGACGCCATGACCGACCCGCTCTTCGTCACCCGCACCACGCTCGACGTCGAGCAGGCGCGCGAGTGGCTCACCACCTTCGAGGGCGCCGGGCTCGACGGCGTCGTCGCGAAGCCCCGAGCGCGGCCGTACGAACCGAACAAGCGCTCGATGCTCAAGATCAAGCACCACCGCACCGCCGACGTCGTCGCCATCGGCTACCGCGTGCACAAGAGCGGCTCCGGCGTCGGGTCGCTGCTCGTCGGGCTGTACGACGCGGACGGCGAGCTCCGCCAGGTCGGCGGCGTCTCCGCCTTCTCCGACAAGCGCCGGGCCGCGTTGATCGACGAGCTCGAGCCCGTCGTGCTCCGCGATGCGGACGGGAGGCCCGTCACCGGTGACGGGGAACGGTCGCGGTTCTCGTCGGGTCGCGACACGTCGTTCGTCCGGCTGGCGCCGGAGCTGGTGCTCGAGGTCCGGTACGACCAGATGGAGGGCGACCGGTTCCGGCACACCGTGCAGTTCGAGCGGTGGCGGCCCGACCGTGACGCGACGTCGTGCGGGTTCGAGCAGCTCGAGGTGCCGAGTGCGTACGACCTGAACAACGTGCTGTCCTGACGACGGAACGCACTGCGGTGTCCGTTTGTCGCTGTTCTGTCACGTTCGGGGAAAAGTAGTTAGCCGAACTAGCGAAGCCGTGCCAGGATGATCTCAGCAGCACGAGGCGTCCAGTCTGGATGCCCGGATCGGAGCGGATCGACATGAGCACCAGCACGCTTGTCCGCCACCCTCGGCGGAGCCCCTTCACAGAAGTCCGAGAGGCACGTCGCCAGCGCGTCCTGCAGCTCAGCGCGGTCATCAGCGCCATCGCCGGCGTGACCGCCACCGCGCTCGCACTCGTCACGGTCGGACTCGGCTCGTGATCGTCGACGGCATCACCGACGTGCACCGCGGCACTTGGTCGCGGCTCACCCGCTTGCACACCGCCAGCATCGGGCTGCCGACGCACACCACGCGCGTCGAGGACCCGGACCGCCAGCGGGACGTCTCCTCCGCAGCCTGAGGCTCCGCTCGGCCCGGCTGCTCGGCTGCTCGCCGTCAGCTCGGCTTCTTTGCCCGTGAGGGCTGCACGCGCGGCGGCTCCCCCGGCATCTTCGGGAAGTCGGGCGGGAACGGCAACTCACCCTCGCCGTTCGCCAGGTCCCGTTCCCACCACTCGAGCAGCGGTGTGATGCTGCCCGGCTGCTCCCCCATCGACTCCCACGGGTCGCCCGTGGTCCGCAGCCGCTCCGGCACCGTGCGGATCGTGAAGGTCGTCGGGTCCGTGGTGCGCAGTTCGTCCCAGGCGATCGGCGTGGACACCGACGCGTGCGCCAGGGCACGGGGGCTGTAGGCGCCGGCCATCGTGCGGTCGCGGTTCGCCTGGTTGAAGTCGACGAAGATGCGCTGCCCTCGCTCTTCCTTCCACCACGCCGTCGTGACCCGGTCGGGCATCCGGCGTTCGAGCTCGCGCGCCGCAGCGATCACCGCGTGCCGGACCTCGAGGAACTCGTGCTCGGGGCGGATCGGCGCGAACACGTGCAGGCCGCGGTTGCCGCTCGTCTTGATCCAGGTGGTCAGGCCGACCTCGTCGAGGACCTTCCGGAGTTCCTCGGCCACCGGCACGGTGTCGCCGAAGTCGGTGCCGGGCTGCGGGTCGAGGTCGATGCGGAGCTGGTCCGGGTGGTCGCTGTCCTCGGCACGAGAGGCCCACGGGTGGAAGACCACCGTGTTCATCTGTGCGGCCCACACCGCCACGGCCGGCTCGTCGATCACGAGCTGCGGGTGCGACCGGGCACTCGGGTAGGTCACTGTCACCGAGCGGACGTAGTCGGGGGCTCCCTTCGGCGGGTTCTTCGAGAAGAACTGCTCGCCGTCGACGCCGCCCGGGAACCGCTGCAGCGAGATCGGCCGGTCGCCGTTCGCCCGGACGAAGGCGTCGCCCACCGTGACGAGGTACTCCGCCAGGTCGAGCTTCGTGATGCCTGCCTCGGGCCAGAGCACCCGAGAGGGGCTGCTGATCCGGACCTCGCGGTCACCGTCGGGACCGGGCACCCGCACCGTCGTCGCTTCGCTCGCCATGCAGCGGACCGTACACGCGTGCCGGCCGCCCGCCCGCAGCCGGGTGTGCACCTCCGCAGAACACCGGTGTTCGCCGGTCGAACACGCGCAGGGCGGTGTTCAGCGCGCGGACACCGGTGTCTTGCGGGCAGACTTCACATCACGTTCCAGTGCAGGTGGCCGTTCGCGTCAGGGCCCTTGCCGCCGCAGGTGTACGAGTTGCCGTTCGCGGCCTGGGCGACGACTCCGGCCTGCCCATCGGCGCAGAACGCCCCGGGCGTGATGAAGTCGTGCGACGGCGCGGGCGCCTGCTCGACGGGCGCGGGAGCAGGGGCGGGAGCGGCTGGCGCAGGCGCGGGAGCCGCGGGGGCTGGAGCCGGCTCGACGTAGGAGCCGACCGCGGTCACCTCGGTCACCGGGGCGGTCGACACGGTCTTCGAGACCTGGACTCGGTCCGTCTCGACGCCGTCGGTGGTGGTCACGCGGTACGTCCGTGTGAGCACGCCGTCGACGCCCGCTGTCTGCAGCCGCGTCTGACCCTTCGCGAGGGCCGGATCGTCGATGGTGGTCTTCCGGAAGTGGATCGGGAAGTCCTTCGAGACCTCCGACACCTCGACGACCGGCGTCGGAGTCGGCGTCGGCGTCGGCGTCGAACTGGGTGTCGGGGTCGTCGTCGTGGCGTCGGCGACGGCTCGCGGGGAAGCAGAGTCCTGGCTCGCACTCGTCACGGCGGCGCCCACCACAGCACCGGCGGTACCCACGCCCCCGACCCAGATCACCGCTGCGATCGCGACGACGACCGAAGCCTTCGCCTTCGTCGGTAGTGCTGACCAGCGCATCCTGCGACATCCCCTCGAGTTCGGTACGACGATCCAGGGTGCCCCGTGCTCCGTCGACCGCTGCACCCCCACTCCGGGGCAGCCGCGCTGTGAGGATGAACCGTCCACCGGGCAGGATGGGCGGGTGAACGCGTACCTCGGCATCGACCTCGCGTGGGGGCTCGGCTCCGAACGGAAGGCCGCGAACGAGACCGGGCTGGTCGCGATGGACCACGATGGCACGATCACCGACGCCGGCTGGGCCCGCGGGGTCGACGCCGTCATGGACTGGATCGCCGGGAACGTCGGGCCACGATCCCTGATCGCCGTGGACGCCTCACTCGTCGTGACGAACCCGACGGGCATCCGCGAGTCCGAGCGGCAGGTCAGGGCAGCGGTACGGCCGGTGGAAGGTCGCGGCGAACCCGACCAACCAGGCGTCGGCGGCGAGCGCCGGCGCAGCGCTGCTCGACCGGCTGACCACGCAGGGCATCGGGTACGTCTCCGACACGGAGTCGATGCGACGACGCACCGGTCCGGCGATGTTCGAGTGCTACCCGTACACGACCCTGGTCGGGGTGGAGGAGTTCGGCTACGACGTGGAACGACCCCGGTACAAGCGGCTCGACCTCCGGATCCCCGCCGCCGAGGCACGTGCCCGTCGCGCCGAGGCTTTCGACGAGCTGGTCCGGCGGCTGCGCGAGACCCCGCTCGACCCGCCGCTGCTGCTCGACTCCCATCCGCTGACGCAGCGGCTCGCCGACCCGTCGGTGTTGCACGGTCCGACGCACAAGCACCGCGAGGACCTGCTCGACGGTGCCCTGTGCGCGTGGACGGCGGCGTTCTGGGAGCGACACGGCGACCAGCGCGTGCAGATCCTGGGAGGTGATCCGGCCCTCCCCACCGACCCGCTGGACGAGGCGGGCCGGCGGCCCGTCGTGGTGGCACCCGCACGCCCGTCGCAGCGCTGACGGCGCGAGAAGGATCAGATCTCGCCCGTTGCAGCCGCCGTGCAGATCACCTTCGTGAGGAGTTCGCGAAGGGGTTGCAGGTCACCGAGCATCGACCGGCGGGCGGCGTGATGGTTCTCATTTGTCGTGACCCTCCGCCAGTCGAGCACGACACCACGTTCGGCCGCGTACTCGCGCCAGAACTCCCGCTGGGTTCGCCCGTTGCCCTCCATGAAGGGATGGATGTAGTTGAGCGTCGCGAACTGTTCGGTCAAGAAGTCCAGAGGACGCTCCGGCATCCTGGGCGAAGCGAGCTCATCGTCCAGCCGGGCCATCCGTACGGGGATCAGTTCAGGCGCCAGGAACGGTTCGTCAGGATTCTTCGCGATGCCGTCGAGCCGGTACTGGCCTGCCCAGACGTAGACGTCCTGGAAGAGATGGGCGTGGATACGGCGCACCCGTTCCGATGGCAGGAGCCCCGCGAGTCCGGGAACCTCACCGAGCAGGAGGTCCAACTCCCGGTCCTGCACCTCGGGGACCTCGAGTTCCGCGAGTTGGTCACGGCTCGTGGCCCCGAACTTGTTGCGGAGGACGTACTGGTCGTCGTAGTACCCGCCGTCGGGTCGAAGACTCACCGACGGTGCGCGAAAGCCCGGAGCTCCTCGCGACTGATCTCGCCCTTCGCGAAGCGGTCCATGTACCGGATCCACTCGGGGTTGTCCTTGAATCCTTCGAGTCGCCCGGAGTGGATCACCGCGGCGACGGCGCGCGTCCGCTTGACGCGCTCCGAGCCGGAGACGGTCCGAACCATTCGCTTGGGCATGCACCAATGTTACGCCGGGGCGGTCACGTGTTCCAGACCCGCCAGGACGGCCCGTCGTGGTGGCACCCGCACGCCCGTCGCAGCGGAGGCCGCGCGGCTAGGGTTGAGCGGTGAGCGCGACGACCGAACCCCTGCACATCGGGCTGGTGTCGCTGCACACCTCCCCCGGAGACGAACCCGGTTCGGGCGAGGTCGGCGGCATGAACGTCGTCGTCCGGCACCAGGCCGAGGCGCTGGCCGACCTGGGCCACCAAGTGGACATCATCACGCGCCGGTCCGCCCCGACGCAGCCGGACTCGGTGTCGCTCGTGCCGGGCGTGTGCCTGCGGTTCCTGTCCGCGGGGCCGGCCGAGCCGGTGCCGAAGGGCGAGCACGACGCGTTCATCGAACCGTTCCGCCACGAGCTGGAGCAGCTCGGGCCGTTCGACGTCCTGCACTCGCACCACTGGTTCTCCGGCGCCGCCGCGCTGCCCGTCGCCCGCGAGCGCGGCATCCCCCACGTGCAGTCGTTCCACTCAATCGCCGCCGACCCGGCGACGCCGCTGTCCGAGGGCGAACGCCCCGAGTCCGCCGGCCGCATCGCCGGCGAGGAGCTGCTCGCTCGCGAGTCGGACGCCGTCGTCGTGGTGTCCGAGGCCGAGGCCTCGACCGTGCGCACCCGGCTCGGGGGCGACGACGCCCGCATCTGGATCGTGCCGCCGGGGGTCGACGGGTCCGTCTTCCGCCCGGCCGCCGTCGGTGCGCGCCGCGCCGCCACCCCCTACGTGGTCGCGGCGGCGCGCGTGCAGCCGCTCAAGGGCCTGGACCTGGCGATCGAGGCGATCGCGGACATCAGCCTGGAGGCCCGCCCCACCCTGGTCATCGCGGGCGACGTCTCGAGTGAGGCGGGCGACTACGTGGACGAACTGCGTCGGCTCGCCGACGCGCGGGGCATCGCCGACCACGTCACCTTCATCGGGCCGCAGTCGCGTGCCGATCTGGCGTTCCTGTTCCGTGGCGCGGCAGCCGTGCTCGTGCCGTCCCACTCCGAGACGTACGGGCTCGTCGCGCTCGAGGGCTCCGCTTCCGGGGTGCCGGTCGTGGCCGCCGCTGCCGGGGGCCTGCGTGAGGCGGTGGTCGACGGGGAGACGGGCGTCGTGCTCGAGTCGCGTGACCCGCAGGAGTGGGCGGACGAGATCGAGCGGATCCTGACCGATGCGCCCTACGCTGCCGGGCTCGCCGCGGCGGGGAGGGAGCACGCGGAGCGCCTGAGCTGGGAGCGGTCGGCCGCGGGACTCGAGGACGTCTACCGCCGGGTGCTCGGGCGCTCGTGAGCGGGACGGGCGGGCGGTTCGCGGCGTTCTGGGCCGCGCTCGACGCCGTGCCCGTCGAGTCGGACGCCGAGGCGCTCTACGACGTCGGAACGCCCGAGGGACGACTGCGACGGGCGAACCTGACGCGGTACCTGGAGCAGTCCGGGCCCGGGGCCGACACGTTGCTCGTGGCCGAGGCACCGGGGTGGCGCGGCATGACGAACACGGGTGTGCCGTTCACGAGCATGCGCGAGCTCGGACCCGAGTACGGCGTCCCGCTGGAGCCGACGGCACCGTGGGAGGCCTCGTCGCGCGTCGTGCACGCCGCGCTGGAGGGCTGGCGCGGTGCGCTCCCCGTTGCGTGGGCGATCTTCCCGCACCACCCCTTCGTGGCGCCGGACCGGCTGACGAACCGCACGCCGCGGCCCGCCGAGGTCCGCTCGGGCGCGCCCGTCGCCCTCGCGCTGCTGGAGGCCCTCGGCGGTATGGACCGGGTCCGGGTGGTCGCCGTCGGTCGCAAGGCGCAGGGAGCGCTCGCGCTGGCCGGCATCGAGGCGACCGCAGTGCGGCACCCGGCGCAGGGCGGCGCGAAGCAGTTCACCGAACAGCTGCGAGCGCTGGACCGCTAGCCGTCGGTCCGCCCGGTCCGTCCCGGTCGCGTCCCGCTCAGGCGGATCGGACCTCGACGCCCTTGGCCGCGAGCCGCTCGGCGACGTGGGCGGGCAGTGGTGCGGCGGCGTACACGGTGCGGAGTTCCGGCAGGTCGAGCAGGTCGTCCCAGTTCTGCGGGTCGAAGCGGTCGTCCGAGCCGTCCCAGCCGGGGTGGACGTCCTGCAGGACCTCGAGGTCGGAGTCCACGGTGATCTCGGTGACGAGCGACAGGTGCGACGGCAGCAGGTCGAGGTCGTCGTAGTACTCGCGCGCCCGGTCGTCCTGCCCGTCGACGTCGAGGTCCTCGTCGGTCTCGTCCTCGGCGTCCGGGTCGTAGGGGTCCAGGACGTCGAGGTCGTAGCAGAGGACGTCGAGCACCAGGAGCTTCGCGTTGAAGTCCGCGAACTCGATGGGCTCCTCGGTGGTGTTCGACTGCTGGTCCATGGCCGGAGCGTATCCGTCGCCGAGCGACCGTGTTGCGATCGCGAGAAACCTTCCTGTGGGACTGGACAGAAAGGCATTCCGCGCGCAAGGGTGACGCATGGCCACCACCAAGACGGACCGCCCACAGCAGGAGCAGCACGAGCTCCGCCGGGTCATCGGTCCCAAGCTCCTGCTGCTCTTCATCGTCGGCGACATCCTCGGCACGGGTGTCTACGCGCTCACCGGCCAGGTCGCGGCCGAGGTCGGCGGGGCAGCGTGGCTCCCGTTCCTCATCGCGTTCGCGGTCGCGCTGCTGACGGCCTTCTCGTACCTCGAACTCGTGACGAAGTACCCCCAGACCGCCGGTGCCGCGCTCTACGTGCACAAGGCGTTCGGAATCCACTTCGTCACCTTCATCGTGACGTTCATCGTGATGTGTTCCGGGATCACGTCGGCGTCGACGGCATCGCGGGCGTTCGCGGCGAACCTCGGCGCCGGGTTCGGCATCGAGCTGCCGAACGGCGTGGTGATGCTCATCGCGATGGGCTTCATGCTCGCGGTGATGTTCATCAACTTCCGCGGGGTGAGCGAGAGCGTCAAGACGAACGTCGTGCTGACGCTCGTCGAGCTGTCCGGTCTCGTCATGGTGATCCTGATCGGGTTCTGGGCGATCGCGGGCGGCAACGCGGACTTCTCGCGGGTCGTGATGTTCGAGACGCCGGAGGACAAGTCCCTGCTGCTATCGATCAGCACCGCGACGTCGCTGGCGTTCTTCGCGATGGTCGGGTTCGAGGACTCGGTCAACATGGCCGAGGAGACCAAGGACCCCTCGCGCATCTTCCCGAAGATCATGCTCACCGGTCTCGGCATCACCGCCGTGATCTACGTGCTCGTGTCGATCTGCGCCGTGGCCGTGGTGCCGATCGGTGAACTGGCCGGCAACGAGACCCCGCTCGTCACCGTCGTGCAGACCGCCGCGCCGGACTTCCCGATCGCCGACCTGCTGCCCTTCATCTCGATGTTCGCCGTCGCCAACACGGCCCTGATCAACATGATGATGGCGTCGCGCCTGCTCTACGGCATGAGCAAGCAGGGCGTGCTGCCGGGCTTCCTGTCCCGCATCTCCCCCGCCCGTCGCACCCCGTCGACCGCGATCGTCTTCACCACGCTCATCTCGCTGCTGCTGATCGGGTGGGTCTCGCTCGACCCGGACTCCCCCATCGTCGTCGTCCTCGGTGGCACCACCTCGCTGTTGCTGCTGACGGTGTTCGCCGTCGTGAACGTGACCGTGCTCGTGCTGCGCCGCGACAAGGTCGACCACAAGCACTTCCGCGCGGGCGTCATCATCCCGGTCATCGGCATCATCACGTGCCTGTGGCTCGTCCTGCCGTTCTCGTCCGGTCGTGACCCGCAGCAGTACCAGATCGCCGGCGCGCTGCTGGCCCTGGGCGTGCTGCTCTGGATCCTGACCTGGTTCACCCACGGACGGAAGCAGGCCGAGAAGGCCCCGACCGGACTCGTGACGGAGCCGACGAAGGTGCAGCGCCCGCCGCACGACCACCGCGACGTCTGATGGACGCGACCAGTGTCATCTGGACCGTCGTCATCGCGGTGATCGCCGCGCTGTCGCTGTCCGCCGGAGGCTGGCGCCTGCGTCGGGGTCGACGGGCCGACCGACGCGACCGGTGACCGCCGCGCCCGAGTGACCCGTGACGGTTCTGGTTCGCGAAGCCCCCGCTTCGTGAACCAGAACCGTCACTCGTTGCCGGGGAGGCACCTTCCCCGCGGCGAGCAACCCGCGGCGAACCCCGAACGCCGAACGCCGAACCCCCGAACGGGCGATCACGGCGGGCCGCCGCAGGCTTCCCAGGAGGCGCCCGTACGCTCGTGCTGCTCTTCCCGCTCCGCCCGCCCAGCACCCGCCCAGCCCCTCGAGAGGTCCCGTCATGCGCCGTGTCGGCATCACCCTCGCCTCGGTGTTCGGCGCCGGGATCGTGGCGGTCGGCATCGGCGTGGTCGTCCTCGTGGTGATCGCGGTCAACTCGCTCGCCGGCATCGCGAAGTCGAGCGCCGCCACCCCGACGCCCGCGTGCCCGGCCGTCGCCTCGAAGACGATCGGCGGGATGGTCGTGCCGGCCGGCCCCGTCGGCGGCTTCTGCCAGAACCGCCTGGTGAACGCCGCACACGTGATCGAAGCCGCCCAGGCGCTCGGCATCGGCCCCCACACGCAGGCCGTCGGGGTGATGACCGCGATCGGCGAGTCGAGCCTGGTGAACCTGGACCACGGCGACGCCGCGGGCCCGGACAGCCGCGGCCTGTTCCAGCAGCGCGACAACGGCGCCTGGGGCACGTACGAGCAGCGGATGGACCCGTACACGGCCGCGACGATGTTCTACACGAAGCTCGTGAAGGTCCCCGGCTGGAAGACGATGAGCCCGACGCAGATGGCGCACGCGGTGCAGATCAACTCCGATCCGGACCACTACGCGAAGTCGTGGCCGCAGGCGAAGGCGATCGTCGAGGAGCTCACCGGCCAGGACGTGCCGGACGCCGCTCCCCAGGGCTGACCGCTCACGAGGCCACCGCCTGCGTCTCCTCGTCGAACTCGACGATCGCGGCTCCCCCGGAGTGCACGACGACCTGGGCGCGGAGCCGGACCGACTGCTCGTCGAGGGCACAGGCGCAGGCGTCGACCCACTCCCAGTCCACCGGGTAGAGCCGGTCGGCGTCGGGGCGTTCCCACGCGAGCACGACGTCGACGGCCCCGAGCTGCGCCACGATGTCGGCGATCAGGGCCGCGAAGTCGTCGACGTGTTCGTCCGGGGAGTACGGCAGGTCGGCGATCGGCAACAGGAACGGGATCGACATCCCGCGGTCGTCGAGGAACAGCACCCAGCACTGCCGGCGCAGCGGCCGTTCGACGACGGCTTCGACGAGTCGGACGACGTCGTCGTCGGTGCGGACGGGTTCACGGATCAGGCGGTCGAGCATCTCGGTGTCAGGCATGGCTCCAGCGTGGCGAACCGGAAGCCCCCACCCGAGGCGCGGTCCGGGTTCTGTGGAGAGCCGCTCCACGAACCCAGCCTGTGGAGGAAGAGTCCCTCAGATGCCGTGCGTGACCGAGCTGTCGACGAGCAGCAGCGAGGCGAAGAACACCGCGACGATCGCCGCCATGCCGACGAGCACCACCGGCCAGGTCAGCCGACGCCGCACGAGCCGCAGGACGCAGACGGCGATCGTCGCGACCAGCACCGCCGCCACGATGATCGGTCCGACGACGACGACCGAGTCCCCCAGCGTCTCGTTGCAGGTGTTGCCCGGCGCCGCGCAGGACACGAACGCGAGCGACATCAGTCTGATCCCCCAACCCGCTGCCAACGCGCCGACCGTCAGCACGACGAGCAGGGCGGTGGAGGCGACCACGTCGGCGACCCGAGCGCGTCCTGCCAGGGGGTGCCGGGCCTCCCGACCGAAGCGCGCCGGGCCGGACCCGAGCGGATCCGGACCCGACACAGGACCCGACCCGTGACCCGACCCGGGACCCGTCCCTGGGGCCGGGCCACTCTGCCGCGCGGGCGCGCCCATCAGGAGCGCCGGCCGCGCGTCGACCAGAGGGCGAGCGCGATCAGGACGGGCTGACCGAACAGGCGGACGAAGCGCTTCTCGTCGCTGTCCAGACCGAAGGCGTCGCGACGGTTCACCCACTGCGACAGGTTGCCGGGGAAGATCACCGTGAAGAACAGCGCCGCGGCCGAGCCGACGAAGCGGCGGGCCGGCTTCGGGGCGAGCACCAGGGCCGAGCCGAGCGTGATCTCCGCGACCCCCGACGCGAGCACCGTCGTGTCGTCGTCCAGGGGGACGAAGTCGGGCACCTGCGCCGTGAACTCCTTGCGCGCGAAGGTGAGGTGACTCGTGCCCGCGACGACGAGGGCCAGGCCGAGCAGGACGCGGAAGAAGGAACGCATGCCTCCATGGTGCCCGTTCCCGCGACCGGGCGCCCGCGCTGCGCGACTCGGACGTGTTCGAAGCGAGGTTCACTCGCTAACATGCGGTCCATGGGAGCAGTCGCTCGAGACCACGAACCGCCGGCAGCCCCGGCGACCTTCGCGGTGGCGCTCGGACCGGTCGCGTTCTACCTCGGCATCATCGTGCCTGCACAGTCGACCGTGCAGCACGTGCTGCTCGGTGCGGTGTTCGGGCTGGTGTGCGTGCTCAGTGGCTGGCGGGCGATCCGGATCGCCGGTCGTCGCCGGGCCGTGCAGGTCTGGTCGTGGATCGGCATCGTGATCGGGACGGCTGGGCTCGTCATGCTCGTCTGGCAGGTGCTCGTGATCGTGACCGGGGGTGCGTTCCCGCCGCCGTTCTGGTCGCCGTACGCCAACCGCTGACGCGGTCCGGCCGGGAGGCCCGGGTCGCGTCCGCCCCGTCGCTCGCGAAACGGGTCGGCCCGGGTCAGGGCCGCCCCGCCTGACGACGCCGGGTCACCAGCCGAGCGTGCCGGGCGCGCCCTTGAACGGCCCGACGATGTCCGCCGTGATCCAGCCGCCGTAGAAGTCGCCGTCCTGCGCCTGGACCCGTTCGCCGCCGACCTCGCACGAGTCCATCGCCGACGGGTAGATCGCGACGCGTTCCCGCAGCGACTCGTAGCCGGGCACGGGCGTCGGGTAGTTCCAGGCGGCGCGGCTCGCGACCGTCCCGTCACCACCGACGACGTCGAAGTAGCGCGCCAGGCCCTTGAACTCGCACATGCTCGATCCCGGCGCCTTGACCAACGCACCCTCGGCCAGGTCAGCGATCGGCAGGTAGTAGACCGGCGGGTGCGAGGTCTCGAGCACGCGGACGGCGTCGGTCGTGTCGGCGACGACCGTGCCGCCGAGACGGACGACGACGCGGGCGGTGACCCGCTCGACGGCGGGTGGGCGGGGGTAGTCCCAGACGGATTCCTGGCCGGGGCCGGGCTCGGTCCTCTTCGGGTGGCGCATGCTCCAGGTGTACGCCCGGTGCCTGCGGTGCAGCCGCGTGCGTGCGCGCAATCGCCTCCGGGTGCACCATGGGCGGGTGACGACGACGACACGCACCCTGTTTCGACGGAAGCCCATCGACACGATCGATGACGAGGCCGGGGGCGAGGGCGGCCTGAAACGGCACCTCGGTCTGTGGCAGCTCACCGCGATCGGCATCGGCGGCATCATCGGCGCCGGCATCTTCACCCTCGCCGGCACCGTCGCGAACGGCGTCGCCGGGCCCGCGGTGCTGATCAGCTTCCTGGTCGCCGGGGTCGCGAGCGCCGCCGCCGCGTTGTCGTACGCCGAGTTCGCGGGGCTCATCCCGAAGGCGGGCAGCGCGTACACGTACGGCTACGCGGTGCTCGGCGAGATCGTCGGGTGGTTCATCGGCTGGGACCTGCTGCTCGAGTACACGGCGATCGTGGCGGTGGTCGCGATCGGCATCTCCGGCTACGTCGGGTTCCTGGTCGGTCAGTTCGGCATCGACCTGCCCGCGTGGATGCTCGGCGCCCCGGGCACCGGTGACGGCCACGTGATCGACGTCTTCGCGATCGCGCTGTGCCTGCTCACCGCGTTCGTGCTCACGCGCGGCATCCGGAGCGCCGCCCGGTTCGAGTTCGTCGCCGTCGGCATCAAGGTGGCGCTCGTCGTGCTCATCGTCGTGCTCGGCGTGTTCCACATCAACAGCGCCAACTACTCCCCGTACTTCCCGTTCGGCTTCGGCGGCGTGATGACCGGTGCCGCGACCGTGTTCTTCGCCGTGTTCGGCTACGACGCCATGTCCACCGCGGCCGAGGAGTCCACCGACGCCCGCAAGCACATGCCGAAGGCGATCCTGCTGTCCCTCGGCATCTCGATGGTGCTGTACGTCCTGGCGACGCTCGTGCTCACCGGGATGCAGAAGTACACCGACATCGACCCGGCGTCGGGCTTCTCGTCGGCGTTCGCGTCCGTCGGGCTCGGCGGTGTCGCCAACGTCATCGCGATCGGTGCCATCGTCGGCATCGTCACGGTGCTCGTGACGTTCATGCTCGGTGCCTCGCGCGTCTGGTTCTCGATGAGCCGCGACGGCCTGATGCCGAAGTGGTTCGCGAAGACCGACCCGAAGCGGCACGTGCCGACCCGGGTGACCTGGATCCTCGGCATCGCATCGGCGATCCTGGCCGGGGTGCTGCCGATCGGTGTCGTCGCCGAGCTCACGAACATCGGCATCCTGCTCGCGTTCGTCGTGGTGTGCTCGGCCGTGGTGGTGCTGCGCTACCGGCAGCCCGACCTGGACCGCCAGTTCCGGTTGCCGTTCATGCCCGTCATCCCGATCATCGGCGTCATCGCGTCGCTGTGGCTCGTCACGTTCCTGCAGTGGGAGACGTGGGTGCGGTTCGCGATCTGGTTCGCGATCGGGCTCGGTGTGTACTTCGGGTACTCACGGAAGCACAGCAAGCTGGCCGAGCCGGCGAAGCGCTGAGCACGGCCGAGGAAGCGCCGAGCACAGCCGACGCCCGCGCCCCTCAACGCCGCAACGTCTCCCGCGGGTACTCCCCGAACCGGTTCGCGTACACCGAGGCGAACCGCCCCATGTGCGCGAAGCCCCACCGCCGGGCGACGTCCGCCACCGAAGTTGCCTGCGGGTCGAGGATCCGCAGTTCCTCGTGCACCCGTCCGAGCCGCACCTCGCGCAGGTACGTCATCGGCGAGCGCTCGAACGCCCGCTGGAACGACTCCTGGATCCCGCGGATGCTCAGCCCGGCCGCCTGCGCGATGTCGGCGACGGTGAGCGGTTGGTGGGCGTGCGCCTGGATAAACTCGACCGCGGCCCGGAGCCGTCCGTCGCTGCGGGTGCCGTAGCCCGCGGGGAACCGTTCGGCCTGCAGCGGGTACATGCGGAACAGGGCCCGGGCGACGTCACGCTGCGCCTCGTGCCAGGCGAGGGACTCGTCGCCCTCCTCGCGCAGCGCACGGAGCGCGCCGGACACGGCGGTCCGCCACAGGCCGAGGGCTGCGGAGTCAGGCGCCGTCGTGGTGTCGAACGCCATGGTGCCGTCGACCAGGTGGTCCTCGGCGGCGACGTCGAGCACCAGGTCCCGGCGCAGGTGCACCAGGCGCTGGTCCCAGTCCTGGTACTCCATCTCGAACCGGCGCTCGACGGGGAACAGCGTGGGGACGCCGGGCTGCATGCGGACCTCGTCGCGGCCGACGTCGACGCGGGCCTCGCCGCGTTCGAGCCACTGGACGACGACCTCGCCCTCGGTGGCGACGTCGCCGCGCAGGTAGCCGTGCATCTGGGAACGGCGGACGCTCAGTCGTTCGTCACCGACACCGACGTACTTGAACCAGTAGTCCTGGTCGAGGGCCCGGGAGTACCAGGCCTTGCCCGCGTACATACCGGCGAGCGAGCTGATGGCATCGTCGGTGTCCTGGCCGGCCACGGCGACGAGCGAACGCGGCGAAGCGGGGCGTGCGGCAGGATCGGAACCCGGAGCGGGCGCCTGCGACTCGGTCGTGTCGGTCATGGGAACACCTCTCTCTCCTGGAGCAGAGCGGTGTGGTCACCTCCGGGTGACCCCCGGCCTGCTCTCTCACGCTAGGGAGCAGCGGGTGGACGTACAACCGGGTTGCGCTCTGCGGCCTAACGGCCGGTCCAGCGAACCCAGCCGTGCACCTGAGCCGCCGCGCTCTCGAAGGACGAGTGCCCGCCGGTCAACGAGTGGTCCGGGGAATCGACGGTGTACGTGTCGGTCCGGGTGATGTCGCACACGACCTCGGCGTCGATCCACCCGTTCCAGTGGTCGGCTGAGTCGCGTACCCACCGCAGTCGGTCCGGCATGAAGTTCCAATCGATTCCGTGGACCGCTGTCGTCGCGCTCCGAGTTGGACGGTAGTCCTGCCAGATCTTCGTCGCACAGGGTGGCGGCTGAGATCGTCGGTGGTGACTGGCACGATGGTCCCGTGCCTGCTGCCCCGATGATCGACGCCGTCGACGTCATCCGCTTCGTCGGGCCGCAGACCTTCGGCCGCGCACGCGACGTCGTCCGCGCCGGCCTGGTCGACGACGCCACCTGGCACGACGACGACGGCACGGTCACCGCGGCCGTGTCCGGCACCGCCGACGACCCGTACGAACTCCGCGTCGACACCACCCCGGCGCGCGGCGACTTCGTCCGCCCGGTCCGCAGCACCTGCAGCTGCCCGCTCGGCGGCGACTGCAAGCACGTCGCGGCCGCGCTCCTCACCATCAACGCGCGTGCCCTCGCCGCGAACGCCGGCCCACGCCCGGAAACGCCGGCTCCGCCGCCCTCGGACTGGAGGCACGACCTCGCCCGCCTCGCCGGTGACGACGAGCGCGCGCCCACCCCGCAGGGCACCCGGATGGGACTGCAGTTCGAGTTGCGTGACGCGGTCCCCGCCAAGCTCGCCTCGCGCGCCCGTGCCGCCGGCCGCGCCCTGCCGGCGCCGTCCCGCAGCGTGCGGCTCGGGGTCCGTCCGGTGACCCGCAGCGACGCCGGCAACTGGGTGCGCGGGCAGCTGACCTGGGGCACGCTCCCCTACTCGCAGAACCGGCTCGGCGTCGGTGCCGAGCAGCACGCCTGGTTCCTGCAGCTCGCCGCCCTGCACCGCGCCGGGCAGCTCGCGGGCCTGCCGGGTGAGAGCGATTGGCTGCACCTCGACGACTTCCGGAGCCCCCTGCTCTGGCCGCTCCTGCAGCAGGCCGCGGCGCTCGACATCGCGTTCGTCACCGGGAAGCGCGAGGGCGGTGCGGCGCTCGGGACGCAGGCCCAGGTGCTGCTCGACGTCGCCCGGCACGACGACGCCGTGGTGATCGGCGCGAGTGCCGTGCTCGACGGCCGGCCCGTGGTGCCCGGAGCAGCGCGGATGATCGGCGACCACGGCGTCTACGTGTTCCGCGAGAGCCCCGAGTTCACGGTCGCCGTCGCACCGACCCCGGCGCCAGTGCCCGAGGACCAGCGCCGCATGCTCGTCGAGGGCAGCCGCATCACCGTGCCGACCGCCGAGGTCGACGAGTTCCTGGCCGACTGGTCGCCCCGGTTGCGCGGCGCCCTCGGGCTGGTCAGCTCCGACGGTTCGGTGGAGCTGCCGGAACGCACCCCGCCGGAGCTCGTGCTCACCGCGACCTTCGAGCCGGCCCGCGCCCCGCGCACCGACGACCGCGTGCACCTGCACTGGCGTTGGCACGTCGACGGCAGGAAGGACCCGGTGTCCCTGCACGGCCCACTCCCCGACCTGTCCGGGCTCCGTGCCGCCGACGATCCGGCGGGCACCGACGACACTCCCGTCGCGGACCCGGCCGCGGCGGTGGAGCCGACCACGTCGACGACGCCGGACGACGACGCGACGCAGGCCGGGCCTCCCGTCCGCCCTGCCGGACCCGGTGGCGGGCTGGACTGGTTCCAGGACGGCACCATCGACGGGGCCGACGTCGCGGTGTTCGCGAACGAGTTCCTGCCCGAGCTGCCGTCGCTCGGCGTCCGCACGGTCGTGCAGGGCGAGCGGCTCGACTACGAGCGGTTGAGCGGGCGGCCGCACATCCGTGTCACGACGATGCCGTCGGACAAGCACGACTGGTTCGACCTCGGCATCATCGTGAGCGTCAACGGCAAGCAGATCCCCTTCACGCCGCTGCTCACCGCGCTCGCGGGTCGGCAGCGACGGCTCAAGCTCGTCGACAACTCGTACCTGTCGCTGGCCGACCCCGCGTTCGACCGACTCAAGGAGCTCATCGACGAGGCCCGCGACCTGGACGAGTGGGAGCCCGACCAGCCGATCGCCGTCACGCCGCTGCACGCCGGGCTGTGGACCGAGTTCGACCTGCTGGCCGACGAGACCTCGCACGACGAGCGGTGGCAGGCGATCGCCTCGGGGCTGCTCGGGGCGACTCCCCCGGGTGACGTCCCCGTGCCGGACACCGTGCACGCCGACCTGCGGCCGTACCAGCACGCCGGGTACGCGTGGCTGTCGTTCCTGGTGACACACGGCATCGGCGGGGTGCTCGCCGACGACATGGGCCTCGGCAAGACCCTGCAGGTGCTCGCGATGGTCGCCGCCCGTCGCGCCGCGGAGCCCGACGCGCCCCCGTTCCTGGTCGTCGCACCGACCTCGGTCGTCGGCAACTGGGCGGCCGAGGCAGCGAAGTTCGTGCCGTCGCTGCGGGTCGCGACGGTGACCTCGACGTCGCTGAAGGACCCGGGGCTCGTCGCCCGGACCGCCGCTGCGTCGGACGTCGTCGTCACCTCGTACGCGCTGCTGCGGCTCGACGCCCGCGCCTGGACCGACCTGCCGTGGTCGGCGCTGGTGCTCGACGAGGCCCAGTTCGTGAAGAACCCGCAGTCCCAGACCCACCGTGTGGCCTCGGAGCTGCAGGCACCGGTGAAGATCGCGATCACCGGCACGCCGCTCGAGAACGGCCTGACCGACCTGTGGGCGCTGTTCCACATCGTCGCGCCCGGGCTGCTGTCCACCTGGACCCGGTTCGGCGACGACTACGTGAAGCCCCTCGCCTCGCCCGAGCTCCGCGGCGAGGCCCGGCAGGAACTCACCGGGCGGCTGCGCCGACGGATCCGGCCGCTCATGCTCCGCCGCACGAAGGAGGCCGTCGCGGCCGACCTGCCGCCGAAGCAGGAACAGGTCGTCCGGGTCACGCTCGACCCGGCGCACCGGGAGCTGTACGAGCGCACCCTGAACCGGGAGCGACTGAAGGTCCTCGACCTGATCGACGACCTGTCGAAGAACCGGATGATCGTGTTCCGGTCGCTGACGCTGCTGCGGATGCTCGCGCTGTCGCCGGCGCTGGTGTCGTCCGGGTCGTCGTCGTCAGACTCGGACGTCACGTCGGGATCGACGCCGATCCCCTCCGCCAAGCTCGACCTGCTGCTCGACGAACTCGAGCAGCTCGCGGCAGAGGGCCGTCGCGCCCTGGTGTTCAGCCAGTTCACCTCGTTCCTGCGGATGGTGTCCGACGCCCTCGACGCCCGGGGCATCGGCTACGAGTACCTCGACGGCTCCACCCGCAAGCGCCCGGAGGTCATCGAGCGCTTCCGGCAGGGCACCGCTCCGGCGTTCCTCATCTCGTTGAAGGCCGGCGGCTTCGGGCTCACCCTGACCGAGGCGGACACCGTGTTCGTGCTCGACCCGTGGTGGAACCCCGCAGCCGAGTCCCAGGCCGTCGACCGCACGCACCGCATCGGGCAGACCCGGTCGGTCAGCGTCCAGCGGTTCATCGCCGAGGACACCATCGAGGAGAAGGTCCTGGCCCTCGCCGCGCGCAAGGCCGAGCTGTTCGCCACGATGATCGACGACGACGCGCTGTTCGCCGACGACCTGACCGCCGACGACATCCGCTCCCTGCTGACCTGATCCACACCCGCACCACCGTTCCGCCCCGCACCACCTGGAGTCCCACCGCATGACGTCCCGCCGACGCCGCAGCCGCATCACCCTGACCTCCGTCCTCGTCGTCCTGGCCCTCGCCGTCGGCGGGTACGCACTCGACGCGTCCGGTGTCCTCGGGCCGGACGCCGACGCGGCGGGCACGACCGCTGCGGGCGGCCCCACGGCCGGGGAGACGACCACGATCGGACCGCAGCAGGCGTCGTCGGGGGCGAGCCCCGCCTCCAGTCCGACCGTCAGTCGCGGAACCGACGCCGACGCGGTCCGCGCACGCACCCAGCTGGCCGACCTGCCCGTGAAGGGCAAGGCAGCCGGCACCGGCTACGACCGCACCGGCGACTTCGGCAGCGCTTGGCTCGACGTCGACCACAACGGGTGCGACACCCGGAACGACGTCCTCGCCCGCGACCTCGCCGGCATCACCCGCGAGGGCCGCTGCAAGGTCCTCACCGGCACCCTCGTCTCGCCGTACACGGGTGCGACGGTGGACTTCGTGCGCGGCAACACGACCTCGACGCTCGTGCAGATCGACCACGTCGTCGCCCTCGAGAACGCCTGGCGCACCGGGGCGCAGCGGCTCACCGAGACCGAGCGGCAGGCACTGGCGAACGACCCGGTGAACCTGTTCGCGGTCGATGGCCGCTCGAACTCGCAGAAGGGCTCCGGCGACGCGGCGACCTGGCTCCCCGCGAACAAGGCGTTCCGCTGCACCTACATCGAGCACCAGGTCACGGTGAAGGCGAAGTACCGCCTGTGGGTGGCTCCGGCGGAGCGAGACGCGATGGTGCGGGTGCTGGACGCCTGCTGACTCCGCCGCTAAACGACAGGTGTAGTCTAGGCATCTCGATGCAGATGCATCGATCGGACTCGCTGCCCCACCGCGGACCCCGAGCCCTTCACCGTCGAAGACCTCAGGAGGCCTCCCACCATGCCCGAAACCACCACCGGCACCACCCGCTTCGCCGACCGCGTCGTCCTCATCACCGGCGGTGGCTCCGGCCTCGGCCGCGCGACCGCCGTCCGCCTGGCCGCCGAGGGCGCTGCGCTCTCCCTCGTCGACGTCTCCGAGCAGGGACTCGAGGCGACGAAGGCCGCCGTGCTCGAGGCCACCCCCGACGCGCAGGTCCTGACGACCGTCGCCGACGTGTCCGACGAGGCCCAGGTCGACGCCTACGTCACCGCCACCACCGAGCGCTTCGGCCGCATCGACGGCTTCTTCAACAACGCCGGCATCGAAGGCAAGCAGAACCCCACGGAGTCCTTCACCGCCGCCGAGTTCGACCGCGTCGTGTCGATCAACCTCCGCGGCGTGTTCCTCGGCCTCGAGAAGGTGCTCAAGGTCATGCGTGAGCAGGGCTCCGGCATGGTCGTGAACACCGCGAGCGTCGGCGGCATCCGCGGCATCGGCAACCAGTCCGGGTACGCGGCCGCCAAGCACGGCGTCGTCGGGCTCACCCGCAACTCGGCCGTCGAGTACGGCCGCTACGGCATCCGCATCAACGCCATCGCCCCCGGCGCCATCTGGACGCCCATGGTCGAGAACTCGATGAAGCAGCTCGATGCGGAGAACCCGCGCAAGGCCGCCGAGGAGTTCATCCAGGTCAACCCGACGAAGCGCTACGGCGAGGCTCCCGAGATCGCCGCCGTCGTCGCCTTCCTGCTCTCCGACGACGCGTCCTACGTCAACGCGACGGTCGTCCCGATCGACGGCGGGCAGTCGGCCGCGTACTGAGACCGTCACCTCTGACGCCCGGCTCACGTCCGCGTGCGCCGGGTTTCGGCCTGGAGGCGCGGCTCGGCCCCGCCGTGTCCGCCGACCGTGACAGCATGGCTGGTGTGAGTACCGATCAGACCAACGGGTCAGCCTTCGGCCGAGGCGTCGACAAGGCCCCGCCGACCGCTGCTGCCGAACTCCGACGGAGGATGGCGGCCTCGCCTGCGGGCTTCCTGCGCAGCGCGGCGTGGGTCCCCTGGAAGGCGGCGGGTACCCCGGAGGCCGGCAGCGTCGCCCACGTCATGATCCGGGACAAGCCGTTCGTGCCGGTCTTCACCGACCCGGACGAACTCGCCGCCGGCCTGCCCGACGCCGAGGGGCGTCCGGTGCCGATGTCCGAGCTCGTGTCCGCGCTCCCCGAGGAGTTCGGCATCGTGGTCGACCCCACGAGTGCGGCCGAGGCGAACTTCCTGCACGCCGATGTCCTCGCCGAGATGCGAGTGCAGATGCAGGGCGGCGTCCCGACCAGCGACGACTGACCCGATCCGTCGGAGACTCTGACCGTTCGTCGTCAGGCAGCCGCCATCGCGGCAGCAGCGACAGCCCACCAGTAGCCGAGCAGACCACCCGCCGGAACGGCCAAGACCGCGAGGACCCGAGCCCGGCGCATCAGGCTGCGGCGGGAGCGCGCGTCAGCGATCTCGCGCTCGAGTCGCTCGAAGCGCTGGACGTGGCGAAGTGTGTCGTTGAGGACGACGGCGTCGACGTGCCATGTGCCCCGTTCCTCCGCCAGCATCGACAGGAAGCGCACGGCTTCGTCGGAGTGCGCACGCGGAAGACCGCGGATCCAGCTGCCCACACGCTCGGGCTCGAGGATCACGGCTGCCGGCGACTTCTTGCCGAACCGGAGCTCGGCGGCCGCGACCACCAGGATCGGCTGCACGAGGATCGGACCGCCCGCTGCGGCCGACAACAGTGCAGTCGCACGCTCTCCCTCGGCCAGCGCGCGGTGCAGGTGCGGCGTCCGCTGGCCGTTCACCATCAGTGTGCGTCCGCCCGCCCAGACCGCGTGACCGGAGTGGTTCTTCGTGTTGATCGAGAAGACGCCGGTCGGACCGACCACGACGTGATCGATGTCCGTGCTGCCCGCCCCGATCGGGACGGCGTGCAGGACCGTGAAGTCCGGGGCGAGTTCCTCGAGCTGCGCCGCGACCTGCCGCTCGCCGATCGCCCCCTTGAACCAGGAACGAGCTTCCGGCCGGAGTGGGTCGTGCCCCCAGAACCGCTGCCACGTCGTCAGTGCGCGGCCGTCGGCCTGGACCGCGAGACACTGCTGCATCACGGCGTACCCGGGCTTGCGGGCGCGGAGTGTCAGCGGCGCCGTTCCCTTCGGGCTCGGACGGTCTGCGGTGATCGTGTGCTCCCCCATGCCTCCACCGTTCCAGGACGACGTCTGGTCCGGCCAGCCCTCGTTCTGGCGCCACAGCGCGGCGGGTGGGTCCGTGGTTTCGCGCGGTTGACGGTTCTGGTTCACGATCCCCGGGGTTCGTGAACCAGAACCGTCACGCAGCGCTGACTCAGCCGGCGTGCTCCGCGACGACCACCCAGGTCACGGAGACCACGATCGCCATGACGGTCGCGGTGCCGACAGCGACCGCCCATCCCTGCGGCCTCGTCCGCCGAACTCGGGCGGCCACGACCGCACCCCCGACGAAGACGGCGACGAGCACGATGCTCTCGACCACGCTCGGGAGCCAGGCGACCCACGGCGTGCACGGCCGCGTCGACGTCTCCCAGTCACAGCTGTACTGCGACAGTCCGGCGAAGACCCACCCGATGAGCACAGCGGCGATCCCAGCCAGCGCTGTCGCGACGAACAGTGAAACCGTCACGACGAGGTCCGCCGTCGACGCCCGAGAGCGCCACGGCGCGGGTCGGCTCGCCCAGTCCTCCAGCATGTCCCTCACCTTCGCGGTCAGGCTCGGACAGCCTGCGGGCGAGGCTCGACGAGCTCGATGAAGCGGGACAACAGGGACAGGCCCGCGATCGACGGGGGCAGTCCGGTGGTCAGCGCCGGCGAGTGCACGAGGTAGGCCGCCCACTTCGCCCGCGAGATCGCCACGTTCAACCGGTTCGGCATGAGTAGGAAGTCGAGGCCGCGTGGGATGTCCGCCGCACTCGACGCTGCCAGGGACACGATCGACACGACGGCCTCGCGGCCCTGGAACAGGTCGACGGTGCCGACCTGGGTGCCGGTGAAGCCAGCGCGGTCGAGCTCCTGCCGGATCAGTGCCCCCTGCGCGTTGTACGGCGCCACCACGATGACGTCCTCGTCGGTCAGGGCCCGGGTGTCGGAACGGTCCGTCCACGTGCGGCCGACGACGTCACCGACGAGTGCGACGACCCGAGCGGCCTCCTCAGCAGAGGACGTCGTGTTGCCCGCGTGGACGACCGGCACGGGGTGCACACCCGCGTCGATGCCGTCGAGGTGCCGGCCGGAGACCATCGAGGCGAGCTGCCCGTCGTAGGACAGGGCCGAGACGGATCGGGTCAGCGCGGGCTCCATGCGGCGGGTGCGGGCCAGGAAGTACCCGAACTCCGGCGGCAGGACGTGCTGTCCGTCGGCGAGCCAGCCGAGCGCGGACTCGTCGACGGGCTCCGGATGCGAGCCCTGCGACACCTGGGGCAGCTGCTGGGGATCCCCGAGCAGCAGGAGCCGGGTCGCGGCGACCGACGAGGCGATGGTCGGGGCGAGGGAGAACTGCCCGGCCTCGTCGACCACGAGCAGGTCGAGGGAACGGCGCTCGATCGTGGACTCGTTCGCGAACGTCCACGCCGTGCCACCGACGACACCGCCGGTGCCCGAGGACTCGCACGAAGACAGGAACGCGGCGACCGCGGCACCGTTCTTCACGGGGGTCCAGGCTGCGGCGTCGAGCTCGTCCTCGGTTGCGCCGGACTTCGGCACCTTCACGACCCGGTCCGCGGGGACACCGGCGTTCACGACCGAGGTCAGGAAGTTCTCCGACGTCGCGTGGGACTGGCCGACGACCCCGACGCGCCAGCCGTACTCGCGGACGAGCCGGGCGACGACGTTCGAGCCGACGTAGGTCTTGCCCGTGCCGGGAGGGCCCTGGATCGCCAGGTAGGACCGGTCGAGGCCGAGCAGGGTCGACACGACGGCGGACACCGTGTCGTCGCCCTGCACGGGGACGATCGGGCCACGCGGGGGCACCCGTCGCAGCAGGTCGAGCGCCGGGTCGGGCAGCATCGCCGGCAGCTCGTCGAGCACGGCCTGACCCCACCACGCGATCGCCTCCGGCTGGGGCTTCGCTCGGGGCGGTGCCGACGGGGCGAGTGCCACCGGGAAGTCGTGGTGCGGTTCGCCGCCGACGGGCAGCCCTTCCTTCACGAGGACCTCGACGGCATCGCCGTTGTCCCAGACGTCCACGATCACGGCGCGCGACGACGCGCCCTTCGACCCGGGGCCCGGTGAGGCGACCGAGGGCGGAAGTGGGTCGTCGTAAACAAGGTGGGGCGTGCCTCCAGGCCGGAGCCGCGAGCCGGGAGCGAGCGTCCCCGACAACCGGAGTTCCCGCGACTGCGAGCGGGCACGCGGCAGCGTGTCCCAGTCGCGCTCGACGGACGCCCGCTCCACGACCAGGACGTCACGCGTGTCGGCCCAGTCGTCGACCGGGTTCCGCAGGCGGTCGAAGTGGTCCTGCCAGAAGGTCTTGGCCTCGCGGCGGTGGTAGTCGATCGCGGCCGCGGCGAGCGCCAATGCGGTCTGGTCGGGCGTGCGGTCGAGGGCGTCGACGTCGTCGAGCTGCGCGGCCAGGGCGACGTACACCGGGTTCGGCTCGCGTTCGACGGGGATCGGTGCGACCTCGAGCTCGAGCGCCGGGTCGGCCGCGTCGGGGTCGTCTGTTCGCAGCGAGCGGAGCCAGTCGCGCAGGCGCAGGGTCGAGCGGCAGTCGTAGTCGTTGTAGTCGGCGACCTGGTCGAGCATCCGCTGCCCCTCGGCCGCGTCGCCGTTCCGGAGCTCCTCGATCGCGTCGACGTAGGCGGTGATGCTGTCCGCGGCGTTCGTGACGTCGCTCTCGCGCAGGTCCGACCCCATGTACAGCGGTTCGAGCTTCTTGATCGAGTAGCTGTGGCTGCCGACGACCAGGGCCTTGCGGACGATCGGGTACAGGTCGACCAGGACCCCGGCGCGCAGCAGGTCGTCGACGGCCTCTTCACCCACCCCGTGCCGGGCGGCGAGCGACAGCAGGTGCGTCCGCTCGTAAGCCGCGTAGTGGTAGATGTGCATCCCCGGGTACTGCTGCCGCCGGGCCTCGATGAAGGCGAGGAACTGCTCCAGCGCGACCCGTTCGTCGCGGATGGTGTGCGCCCAGAACGCGGTGAACTCGGCGCGGTCGTCGACCAGGCCGAACAGGTAGTCGAGGCCCCAGTGCACGCCGTCCTCGGTGTGCAGCGGGTCGCCCTCGAAGTCGAAGAAGACGTCGCCCGGGTCGGGTGCCGGGATCGCGTCGAGCGCACGGGCGTCGAGGACCTCGAAGCGCGGCTTGACGGGTTGGCCCGGCCCGTCGGCGCCCGTCCGTCGGGCGTCTTCCGACTCGATCTGGAGGCTCGCCTGCCGTACCAGCCGATCCTGCGTCGCGCGGGACAAGCCCGGTACTGTCCGGGTGCGGGTCGCCAGGTCGTCGATCGTCCGCACCTCGTGCTTGATCAGCTTCGCCCGTTGGTCGAGGCGCATGCCCGCGACGAGGACGAGGTCGCGGTGCTCGGCGACCTGTGTGGAGCAGACGGCGCATCGGCCACAGCTCGAGTAGCGCGGGTCGCCCCACCGCAGCGACTCGTCGGCGGCGATGCGCTCGGCGATGACCCGCTGCAGTTCGGCGCGCTGCGTGCGGTACACCGGCGCGATGTCGGCGAGGTCGTGCGTGGTGGTCGTCCGGTCGCCGAGCACCAGGTGCACCTGCTGCCCGGTCGGGATGCCGTGCGCCTGCATCTGCTCGGCGTACGCGGCGAGCTGCAGCAGGGCGCTGATCTTGGCGTGGCGGGCGAGCTTGGTGTCGTAGACCTCGTACTCGCCGCGGTCGTTGCGGATGATGAAGTCCGCGAAGCCGATGAAGCCGGGGGCGTCTGCGGTCGGCGCTGCGTGGAACGTCGGCTGGTACAGCACGTCGGCACCGTCGGCGAAGGCCTGTCGTGCTTTGGCTGCGGCGCGTGCGTAGTCCGGCGGGGCGGGGCGGTCGAACTCGACGACGTCGCGGGTCTGCTTGAGGATGTCGAGGTAGTCGAGCTCGTGCTGGTCCCCCAGCCGAGCCGTGCGCTCGAGCATGTCGTCGTGCACGTCCGGCAGGGCTTCCCCGCGGCCGAGCTTGGCGTCGAGGCGGCGGAGGAACGCCCACTCGCAGGCCGACCACGTGCTCAGGTCACTCGGGCTGAGCAGCACGTGCCCGTCGACGCCGATCTGCATGCGCTCCCCCTTGCTCTCCGGTGCGCTGAAAGCCTAGGGGCGGCGTCAGACAACGGGACGGGTTCCTCGAATTCGCTCTTGACATACTAGATTCCGTCGGTGATACGTTAACGCTCGACCAGAAAGGGGATGGTTCATGTCGAACCTCGTGCTCAACGGAGCGCTCTATTCACAATCGGCGATCACCGACAGAGTCGAATCGATCCGTGATCGGCTCGCTCTCAAACAGGACCGAGTCGTTGTGCTCGTGCTCATCGCGATCGCGCTGTTGCTCGCGGTCGGCCTCATCACCGCGTGGTGGATCACCTGCCAGAACAAGGGCATGTACCCGGCAATGGACATGCCGTCCTTCAGTGCCGGCGGCACATGGAAGGTGTACTGCCGAAAGTGAACATGCACGAGGAGCCCGTGAATCCTGTCCTGGAGGTGATCGGAGTCGACAAGTCGTACAGCGGGCGCCCTGCACTGGTCGACTTCTCGATGACCATCGTCCCCGGAAGCATTCACGGGCTCCTCGGCTCGAACGGCTCCGGGAAGAGTACAGCCTTGCATGTGATCACGGGCATCATCGACCCGGACCGCGGATCAGTCCTTCACCATGGCGTGACGGTCAGCCAAGCCGTCGCTCGGATGCGGTTCGGTTTCGCACCCGATGATCTCCCGCTTCCCCAGTCTTTGACGGGCCGCGAGTACCTGCGCCTGCATGATTCACTCCGTCGCCGCGATGACTCGTCCCGAGCAATGTCCCTCGCACGTGTCCTCCAGGTACGAAACGCACTCTCAAAGCCGATCTCCTCGTACTCCCACGGCATGAAGCGAAAGCTTCAATTGGTGTGTGCGCTCGCGCACAGTCCCTCGCTCCTCATCCTCGACGAACCGTTCAGGGGGTTGGACCCGGACACAGCGCAAGTCCTCCAAGAATGCCTCTCCTTGTTCACCGCGGCAGGCGGAGCGGTCCTCATGGCGACGCACGACCTGTTGCGCGCCGAGACGCATTGTGAGGCCATAACCATGCTGCACAACGGAGCAATTGTTGCTTCAGGTCGCACCCGGGAGATCGTTTCCAGCCATGGCTCGGTCGGCCAGTGCTTCTCCGCGCGGATCAGCAGCGCTTCGTCGATGGCTACCCGCGCCGACCGGCTCCGTGCCCTGTTCACCCCCGACGAAAAGGAAATTCATGAAGACCGCTAGCGTGACGTTCATCGGGCTCGTGCTCGGCATCGCTATCACTTTCCTTGCCATCGCTGCCACGATCGCCACCTCAGCCGTCAGTGGGACACCCGCTGAGATTCCGTTCGTGTTCTCGGCCACAGTCGGCACGGAGAACGGGCTGCCATCGGTGGAGTTCACGCCGAACGGGTTGGGGCTTCTCGTGACGGTCGTTCTCATCACGGTCGGCTACGCCGCCCTGCGCCTTCGCGCTCGCCCCCACCCGTGAGTCAGACCATCACGGTCGCGCGCGCCACCGCGTTGGTCTGGATGTCAGAACTCGCTGGAGCCTTCAACGTCTCACGTCGGCGAGTCCTCCTCTGCGCTGCGTTCACAGTTGCAGGCATCCTTGCACTCGGACTTGCCCTCGGGTTGACGGCAGTCTCGACGTTGAGCGGCCAAGTGCCGGCACCGATCGCAGCGTTCATGGTGGAGACCGCGGCGAGTGGTGCTTTGCTGAGCGCGGCGCTGGTGACGGTCGTCCTCGCGCTCACTGCCCCAGCGGGCTCGGCCCTCGACCACCTTCTGTGCCTCCTACCGGTGACGAACAGCGCTCGAGCAATCGGCAGATCGCTTCCACTGACCGTGCTCACCACAATTGGCTCGACGGCGCTGTGCGTCCCGGCGATGCTCGTGGCAGGTCGTGTTCTCGACCTCAGCGAGGCGACGCGATACGTGGTCGCGCTTCTCGCGGGCGTCGCTCTCGTTGAAGCGCTCGCCCAAGGCCTGCTGCACGCAGTAGGGAGCTTGATGCAGTCTTGGCTCCGAACACCCTTCGCCGTCTCGTCGACGATCAGTGGCGCAGTGACGATCGGCGCTGCGCTCGTCGCTTTCGGCCCCGGCGTCATCGTGCCCTCGGGTTTGGCTACCGATGACGCGCCCGCATTGTCCCTCCCAAGGCTGATCAGCGATGTCGCGACCAGCCGGAGGCCTGATCTGGCGTGGCCGGTCTTCGTGAGCTACTTCGTCGTGACGATTGTGTTCGTGTGGGCAGTCAGCAAGATCTCGACTTCAAAGGCGGTCCCGTCCGCGTTCGCGCTTCTCCCTGCCGATCGGATACTCCGTGGACCGCAGGGGCCTTTCCTCTCTCAGCTCCTGGTGATGATTCGTGCGCCGCAGACTTCCCTAGCGATTGCTGGCGCAATCTGCTTGTTGGCGACAACGGCGTGGGCGCTCCCGCCGAACGTTCCAGCAGAGGTACGCGACGGCTTGGCCATGGCGGTTCCTTCGGCGGGATGTGCTCTCGTCCTCTTCGGCCCGGGGCGCGTCCTGCCATGGGCTTGGACCGGCACCGCGCTCGGTCGTCGCCGCACGTGGTGGTTCGCGCCCGTTGCAGTGGCGCACATCGTCGCCGCTGCCCTTGCCTGGACAGGCTTGAGCGGCGCAGCCCTCCTCCTGGGCGTCGTCCAATTCGACGAGCTCCCGGGGATGGTCTTCCGTGCGACGCTGCTCTTCCTGTCAGCGGCACTCGCTGGCGCCCTCGTCCCGTGGAGCGACACACAGCCCATGTCAGGCAGCGTCGGCCTGATGCTGACGACCGTGCTGTACCTGGGATGCAGCTCCCTCATCTCCTATCTGGATCAGCTCGCTGGACCATTGAAGGTGCTCGGAAGTATCTGCTGTATCTGCCTGCTGGTAGCAGGGTCGGTGACCACGTGCATCCGACTGACCTCGTCCCGATGATCTCCCGACTGCTGCCGCCGTGCTGTAGTCCGGAGGGCCCTGCCGTTCGATGTGAAGAGTTCGCACTGTCGCTCCGGACCGACACGAACGCGAGGCGTCGCGCAGCGATCGACCACGGATTCATCGCTGGAGGCGAGAGCCGATGGAGAACGGCCTTCACTGCGGGAGCGCTTGTGGATTCTGGCGATGCGAAGAGATTCTCGGTGTACGTGCGCCTCGTCCTGGCAGTCGTCGGTTCTGCGGCACTTCCTTTGACGGTGACGACCGCACTCGCAATGGCGACGCTTCTCGGCAGCGGAGCGACGTACGGACCGTTGCTGGCGGTGCTCGCGTTTCTCGTCTCAAATCTCTGCCATGAACTCGGTCATCTCCTCGCCATTGGCCTGCTGTCGGCGCAACGGTCGCACGTCCATGTCGTCGCGAGGCTCGGTTTCGCCCACGTTGTGCGCAACTCCTTGCCACCTCTCCGCGAGGCCGTCGTCGCGGTGAGCGGGCCGCTCCTGGTTGCGTCGTGTTGCGCCGCCGCGATGATCTTCGCGACCCACGTCATCGAGGTGGTCGTTCTCGCCTCGATCGGGGTAGGTCACCTTGTCACCCTGCTTTTCCCGGTCGGGGACGGCGCCAATCTGCGCGACGCCGTCAGGTCTGCCCGCTCGTCAAAGTTCCCCGAGCGCCGAGAACAGTCCAGCCGACAGTGAACCCTCGCCAACCGCCGGACATGAGCGCTCTCAGCGGGCCGGCAAACAGTCCGGCCTCCGCGATCAGTCGGTCAAGGGTACGAACCGCGGGCCGTCGTACCCGTCACGTGTCACGTGTGCCGTGAACTCGGCGAGCGAGCGCACCCAGTGCCCGCGTTCGCCGTACAGCGCCTGGTACACGACCACGGGCTCCTCGGTTTCCACGTCACGAGCGACGAGCAGCACCTCGTAATCGTTGCCCTTGAAGTGCCGGTAGCGGCCCGCGGTCACGTCGTCAGTCACCCGACCGAGGGTACGGCCCGAGCGGTGGGACCATGACCGCGCGTTCTGCTTGACTGAGCAGCACGGGGAACGAGCACCACGGGGGAACCAGATGACCGCACTGAGCACGCGCGAGCGGGACCGTCGCGCACAGCGCGTCTTCTTCGTCGTGATGGCGGTCGTCATGGCGGGGGCGGACGTCTGGCTGCACTTCCACGCCGGCGCCGTCCGCCCCTCGGCCTTCTGGGTCCCCACGGTCGTCGGACTCGTGTACGGCGCCGTGCTGTGGCCGCTCGGCCTGCGTCAGGAGTCGAGGTGGTGGCCGAACCTGGTCTGGGCGGGGTTCCTCGGTGGCTTCCTCGTCCTCATCGCGACGAAGACGTTCTCGCCGTACGCCTGGTTCCTCGCGGTCGTGATCGGGACGTTGCTGTTCCAGGCCGTCGTCACGCCGAGACGACCCGCGGCGCGGGTCGCCGCCAGGCTCCCCCTGACCGAGGTGCGACCGTGGACCGGCTCGGGAGTCACGGCCACGGCCGTCGAGCACCCCTTCGGCAAGAGTCGGACGAAGCCGGCCGTCGCCCTCACCACGCAGGACGGGGCCACCGCGTTCCTGGTGATGGAGCTCGCCTCGTTCTTCGACGGTGAAGCGGCGATCGCAGAATCGACGAACGGCGAACAGCTGACCTTCCTCACCAGGAAGGGCGTCGCGGCGAAGTCGTCCATCCTCAGCGACGCGACGCCGGGGATGGCCGACGGCACGCTGTTCCTGCACTCGGCGAAGGACGAGTCGCGGCCTTCCGCCGTCTTCAGCGACGACGACGCCACCGCGTTCGAGCAGTGGGTCCGCACGCTCCCCGAGGACTGAGTCCCCGCCGAGTCCGGCGCGACGCGCACAGCCCGGCGTCACATCCGGTCACGTTCGACAGCAGTTCGTCGGCTGCGCGTACCGTCGCCGTGTGACCTTCGGAACCGCTGTGGCCGTGCTCGTGGGGGTCCTCGCGCTCGCGACGGTCCTCGGTCTCCTGCTCCGCCACCGGACCGGTCGAGCCCGGTCGGCGGGCAGCGCCGCGTCGACGAGGCAGAACGCAGACGGCCTCGCGCTCGACACCGACTACGGCACCGCCGCCACGTTCGTCCAGTTCTCCACGCCGACCTGTGCGCGGTGCCCGGCCACCCGGCGCCAGCTCGCCTCCGTCGCCGATCAACACGAGGGCGTCCGACGCATCGAGATCGACCTCGCCGAGCACCCCGAACTCGCTCGCCGCTTCGACGTGATGCAGACGCCGACGGTCCTGCTGCTCGACGCCGACCGCTCGGTCCACACCCGCTTCCGAGGCCCACCCCGCCCACCCGAGCTCGCCGCCGCCCTCGACGCCGTCCTGACCGCAGGCAGCACGGACACCACACGCAGCACAGGCACCCCAGGAACCACCGGCACCCAGGAGTCCCGATGACCACCACGAACGACACCGACCGCGGCATCGACCCGCGCTCCCCACGCTTCGGCGCCGCCATCACCACGGTGCTCCTCGCCGCGACGATCGTCCTCACGCTGATCCCCGAGACGTGGGTCGCCGGCATCGTGCTGCTCGCGGTCATCGTCGTACTGTTCGCCGTCGGAGGCATCGCCGGCATCCGCCGCCACCCCTACGGCGCACTCTTCCGACGGGTCGTCCGCCCGCGCCTCGCCCCGCCCGCCGAACTCGAGGCCCCGGAACCCCCGACCTTCGCCCAGCAGGTCGGCCTGTTCGTGACCGCGGTCGCCCTGCTCCTCGCACTGCTCGGCGTGCCGTACACCGCCCCGATCGGTGCCGCGGTCGCCCTGGTCGCCGCGTTCCTCAACGCCGTCTTCGACATCTGCATCGGCTGCCTGCTCTACGTGTGGTTGGTCCGCGCGGGGGTCTTCCGCCCGCGGCGCGGCGTCGCCTGACGGCGTCCGGCCTGGAGGCCCGCCTCGCCTCGACCGCACCGCCAGCGTCCGACAGGTGCTCGGCTCCAGAACGCGGCTGCGCCCCGCCCCGTAGGGTGAGCGGGTGGGGGAAGACGAACGAATCATCCGGCGTGCATGGCGTCGTACCGCCCTGGTCGTGTCGATCGCCGCGGTCGCCGGAGCGGTGGCAGGTTGGGCAACCTCACGGGACGACGATGGTTGGACCGTCGCCCTGGCGATCTTCACGTGCGTCGCCGTGCTGGTCGGCCTGGCCGGGATGCTCTCGTTGCTCCCCGCCAGTGCACGCGCGTCGTCGATCGCCACGCAGGCGAACGAGGGCCTGACGAGAGACCGTCGCAAGATCATCAAGAGGGCAATCCGTTCGGGCGTTCCGCTCGCGGAGGACGCGGGCCCGGAACTGCAGCACCGCGCGCTCACCTTCGCCCGCGGGACCGCCGTGTTCAACGGACTGATCCTCGGTCAGAACCTCCTGCTGTTCGCAGGAGCCGCCGCTCCCCAGTTCGCCCGAGCCGTCACCGGCGATGGCAGCGTGCCCTTCAGCCGGATCTTCCTCGCGCTCTTCGTCATCGAAGTGGCGTTCCTCGTGCCGCTGCTGGTCACCCGAGGCCGCCGAGCTCGGCGCTACGCGGATGCCGCCACAGCCGAGAACGAACGCCGCACCGACACTCCGGTCTCCGTCGTATGACCACCGCGACGAGGACACCAGAGACGCCCGACGCGATCGCCCGCCGCGCCTGGCGCCGGACTGCCTGGATCATCTTGGCCGGAGGAATCGTCGGCCTCATGGTGGGCGTCGTGGTCGTCATCCTGCTCGGAGACGCGCGCCGGGGCCCTGGATGGCCCATCGTGGTGGTCGGCTGCACGGTGGCTGTTGGCGGACTTGCCGGGGCGTTCTCGCTGCTCGCCACCACCCTCCGCCTGACTCCGCAGATGCAGGCGCCCCTCGAAGGACTCTCGCGCTTCGGCCGCAAGACCCTCTCGCAGGCGATCGCGAAGCAAGCCCCGATCGAACCGGCCGATTCTGACCTCGCACGACGGGCATTCGACCTCGCCCGTCTCCGAGCCGCTTACCAACCGATCGCCCTCGGCCAGTTCCTGCTGCTCTGCCTGGGCATCGCTGGCCCGCAGCTCCCGAACCTCGTCGGCGACGACCCCTTCTCTAGCGTCTTCAGTCGGATCCTCTGCGGCACGCTCCTCGTTGCGGCCGTCGTCTTCACGCCGCTCTTCCTCCACCAGTCCCGGAGTTGTCGACGCTACGTGCAGGCGGCCACCGAAGCAGCCGCCCGCCAGCGCTGACTCAGTAGGCCTGCCGCACCCGCGACACCGACAGCCGCAGAGCGGGCTCGTACGAGGAGCCGTTGAGCGCCGTGATCGTCCAGTGGTACCGGTCAGGCCGGTTCATCACGCCCCAGTCGCTTCGGCCGCACTTGTTCACCTTCGACCCCATGCTCTTGTCCGGCAACAGGCCGCGCTCGTCGTAGAGCCGGATGGTGGCGGATCGGAATCCGCTGGCGTTCCCCGAGATCCGGCAGCTCGCGAACGTCGTGGCGGTCCGCACCCTGTCTTTGTGCGAGTCCTGCCAGCTCCTCGAGTTCTTGCCGATCGCAACACCGGTCAGCTTCGACGACCAGGAACCCTCGGCGAACGCCGGCGCTGCCGCGAACACCGTGGCGGCCACGACTCCCCCTGCGACGACTGCCGCGAGACGACGACTGGGATTGACCATTGCACTTCCCCCTTGAGGTGACGGCCCGGGCTGTCCGAGCCGATTGCACGCTACTGTACGGTGAAACACCAGTACAAGGTTTCAACGGGGGCACAATGGGCATACGGATCGACGAAATCACCTTCGGGTACCGGCGTGACCACGTGGTGCTTCCGGGATTGTCGACGGTGTTCCCGACCGGAGGGAGCGTCCTGCTCGGGCCGAACGGCGCCGGCAAGTCGACCCTCCTCGGACTCGTCGCCGACACGCTCCGTCCCCGCACCGGGACGATCAACATCGAGGGACTGGGTGAACCGGGCACGCGCGGAAACCGTCGACGGTACCGCAGCGGCGTCGCGTGGCTCCCGCAACGAAGCGGTGCCTTCCCCGGCTTGACCGCCCGAGAGCACGTCGCCTACTGCGGCTGGTTGAAGGGCTTGTCGCGCGCCGACGCCTGGGATCGCTCGACGTCCGCGCTGACCGCCGTCGATCTCGCCACCCGAGCCGACGCACGAGCGTCGTCGTTGTCGGGCGGCCAGATCCGGCGGCTCGGCGTTGCCGGCGCGCTGGTGTCCGGCGCACAGTGGATCCTGCTCGACGAACCGACGGCCGGACTCGATCCGGCACAGCGCGCGCGGTTCGCTCGGGTGATCCAGAACCTGCCGACGGAAGTGTCCGTCGTCGTCTCGACGCACCAGACCGAGGACGTCGCCGCGACCTACGACCACGTGACGGTCCTCGTGGACGGCCGGGTGCCGTTCGCTGGTTCGGTCGCGTCGTTCACCGAGCCGTTCGCAGACCTCCCGCCCGCCGAGGCGATCACCGCTTCGTACGCGCGGTTCACGCGTGAGGACGACTGATGCGCCCGGTCATCCCGTGGCGCAGCCGAGCAGCAGTGTGGCTCCTCATTCCTGGGCTGCTCGGCGTCGTCGCCTACAGCGTGCAGTTCGCAGATGAGACGACCGTCGCCGGCTACTGGCCCGCGGCGATGGCCGGCTCCGCGATCTACCTGGTGTTCTCGTGCGGAGTGGCGGCCACGGCCGGCGCCTGGGAAGGGAAGCGCTTCCGTCTGGCTGCGCCCGTGATCGAGTCCAGCAGCCGACCCAGTGCAGCAGTCGTCACCGATCACCTGTGGACACCACTGGCTGCCGGTCTGTTGCTCCAGCTCGTCGCGGTCGCACTCATGAGCCGGGACACCTGGGGCGCTCCCGGTGGCCCGTCGCCCCTCGTCGGCCTGGCATTCGCGGGGATCCTGTTCTTCCACAGCTGCATCGGGTTCGCACTGGGGCGGTGGCTTCCGCCGGTGGCGTCCATCCCACTGAGCCTGCTCGTCTCGTACAGCTGGCTCGGCTTCACCTGGTCCGTGGACTACTTCCCGCTCCGGTACCTCGCCGGTCTCGTGATGGCGGACTGCTGCTCCGTCGAGACCGCGCTCAACGTCCGTGCGCCGGTCATCGCGACGGCGTTCAGTCTGCTCGCCGGGTGCACTCTGCTCGTCATCGCGGTCGCCCGACGCTCGAGTGGTGACCGTGCGCGCCGGTTCGGACTCCAGATCGGCGCGAGCTCGTTCGTCGTGATCACCCTCGTCGCACTGACCGCCGGCTCCGGCCTCGGCGCGGCACCGATCGTCGACCGCCCGCAAGCGCAAGCGACCTGCAGCGGCGCGGCGCCGACGATCTGCCTCTTCCCGGAGCAACGCGACAGCGGCAACTCAGAATCCGTCATCCGCAAGGCTGCGGAGAACCTCGGCCGCTCGGGCATCACGGTGCCGTCGACCATCCGCGCGAGCAACGCGCCGTCGACGCCCGACGTCCTGAACATGATCGTCCAGGTCCGGATGACCGACGCCGACGTGCTCCACAGCATCACCACCTCCTTGCTCGGCGACGCCGAGGTGGCGTACTGCGGCACCGAGGAGGACGACGCCGAACGCCTCAACGATGCCGCCGTCGCCAACCGATGGCTCATCGACGTCGCCGCCGAGGGCATCGTGAACGCCGACCACGTGGAGCCCGCCCTCGAGCTGGACGACCCCGACGTTCTGCGAGCCCTCCGTCGTGCTTCGGACCCCGCTCAGGCCGCGTGGGTCACGGCGACGATCGACCGCCTGACGGATTGCTCGGTCGGCCACATCCCGGTGCCGTCCTCGTGATCTGGTGGCTGCGTGTCCACCGCACCCTGCCGTTGCTCGGACTCACGACCGCCCTGACGGTGCTCTCGATCGCGCTCGGCCCGATCGGCATGCTCTTCCCCTCGTTCGGCGGCGGCGCACCGTTCGCACTGATCCCCGTCGCGGCCGTGCTCCCGCTGGTGATCGCCATCGCGACGAGCGCTTCGGTCACCCGCGCACCGTTCCCCGCGCCCACTCGGCGGACGGACTTGCTCGAGCTGGCCACCGTCATCGCGGTGGTCGCGCTGGTGAGCGTCACCGCGAGCATCGGCCTCGCGGTCGGCGCCGAACCCGAGGCCGCGGTCGCGACCGCCCGGAACACGATCGCGTTCTGCGCACTCGCACTGGTCAGCCGAGCGGTACTCGGCGACCGGTACCAGTCCGTGCCGGGCGTGCTCTACCTGTTCGTCGCAGCGCTGTTCGGTCGCGGGACCCCGGACCAACCAGCCGGATGGGCCGGAGTCGTGTCGACGAACACCGACCCGGTGTCGTGGGTGTTCGTCCTCCCCATGGTGATGGCCGCCATCGTCAGTCCGCTGGCACACAGGTGGGGCACAACGAGGTAACACGCAATTTACTTTCAGCACTGGCGCTCGCCGACGAAAGGCGCTTTCATGGCGGGATGACGATCACCGAGCGGCCCGAGCGGTCCGAGCGGCCCGAGCGGTCCGAGCGCGCCGACGCCTTCGCCCTCGTCCGCACCCAGTCGGCGAGCATGCCGTCGAGCATGCGCGCCATCGCCGACGCCGTCCTCGACGACCCGGCAGCCGCGGCCACCACCAACGCCACCGACCTCGCCGGCCGAGCCGGGGTCTCCCCCGCCACGGTCTCCCGCTTCGCCCAGCACCTCGGCTTCGCGAACTTCGCCGCCCTGCAGCGCAGCATGACCCGGGCCGTTGAACGCGGGATCCACGAGCGTGAATCCACCGAGATCCACGCCGGTGTCGCGGTCGACGACGACGTCGCCACCGTCATCGCGAAGGTCACCGAGGACGTCCGAGCGGTGATGGCCGACACCCGCGCCGCACTCGACCCGCACGCGCTCGAAGCAGCGGCAGCAGCCGTGAGCGACGCCCGCCGCGTCGTCCTGTACGGCGTCGGCGCGAGCGGCATCGTCGCCCGAGACCTGCACCTCAAGCTCGAACGCATCGGCATCGTGAGCTCGATCGCCGATGATCCGCACAACGCCCTGACCCTGGCGAGCGTGATCGGCGAGCACGACGTCCTGGTGCTCGTCAGCCACTCGGGCTCCACCGTCGAGACCCTCGAGGTCGCCCACGCCGCCCGAGCCCAGCACGCCACGATCGTCGCGATCACCGGCCACGCCGCCGCCCCGCTCGCCGTCACCGCGGACCAGGTCCTGCTCGGTGTCGCCGGTGCCGAGAGCGCCCTGCGCCCCGCGGCCATGGGCAGCCGGATGAGCCAGCTCGCCATCGTCGACACCCTGTTCATCGTCGTCGCGCAGCGCACCGACGAGCGCTCCCAGCCGCTCCTCGCCCGCAGCCGCGACGCCGTTCGCACCCACCACCGGAACTGAGCATCACCATGACCACAAGGCACGAGACCCACGACGCCCTCCGCGACGAACTCGCGGCCCTCACCACCGAGGCGACCGACCACTCACTGGACGACATCGACACGATCTCCACGCTGGAGGCTGCCCAGCGCATGAACGCCGGAGACCGCAGCGTGCCTGCGGCACTGGAGCCGTGCCTCCCGGCCATCGCCCTGGCGGCAGACTCGATCGCCGCAGCGTTCGCGCGCGGCGGCCGACTCGTCTACGTCGGCGCCGGCACGCCGGGCCGGCTCGGCGTCCTCGACGCCAGCGAGTGCCCGCCCACCTTCGGTACCGACCCGAGCCAGGTGGTCGGCGTGATCGCCGGCGGCGACCCCGCCCTGACCACCGCGGTGGAGGGCGCGGAGGACGACGAAGCCGCCGCCGTCCGCGACCTCGACGCGCTCGGCCTGACGGCCGACGACGTGGTCGTCGGGATCAGCGCGTCCGGCAGGACGCCCTACGTGATCGCGGCCATCCTGGAGGCACGGCGCCGCTCTGCCCTTTCGGTCTCCGTCGCGTGCAACCCCGACTCGGCCGCGGGGCGGGAAGCGGACATCGCCATCGACGTCGTCGTCGGCCCCGAGTTCATCGCCGGGTCGACCCGCCTGAAGGCGGGCACCGCGCAGAAGCTCGTCCTCAACATGCTCACCACGCTCGCGATGGTGCGCAGCCACAAGACGTACGGCAACCGCATGGTCGACGTGCGTGCGACGAACGCGAAGCTCGTCGCCCGGGCGTTCTCGCTCGTGCAGGACGTCACGGGCGCTCCCCCCGCCGAGGTCCAGGCGGCGCTCGACGCCTCGGACGGCGAGGTGAAGACCGCCATCGCCGTGATCCTGACCGGTGCCTCGGCTGCTTCGGCCCGTGAGCGCCTCGATGCTGCTGCTGGCTCGTTGCGCGCCGTGCTGTAGACCCCGTTCCCCCTTTTCCGTTTCCTTTCCCCCGAGGAGCACGCCATGCCCGATGCCCAGCAACTCGCCCAGCAGATCCTCGACGCCGTCGGCGGTTCCGTGAACATCGCCGACGTCGAGAACTGCATGACCCGCCTGCGGGTCGAGGTCGTGTCCGACTCCTCCGTCGCGCTCGAGGACCTCAAGGCCACCGACGGCGTCATGGCCGCCATCGCGGCCGGCTCGAACCTGCAGATCGTGCTCGGCCCGGGTCTCGTCGATCGCGTGGCCGATGGCCTGGAGGCCCTGCGCGCGGCCGCCCCGTCGGCTGCGGCTGGTGGGTCCTCACCTGAAGAACTCGCGGCTCGCGGAGCCGAGATCAAGGCAGCAGCGCGGGCTCGTTCCGACGGCCGCACCATGCGCGCGATCCGGAAGATCTCCGCGATCTTCATCCCGCTCATCCCGGCACTGATCGCCTGCGGGCTCATCGCCGGGATCAACGGCATCCTGACGAACCTGGGGTGGGTGCCCGGAGTGACGCCGTTCCTCGGCGTGCTCTCGTCCGGCTTCCTGTCGCTGCTCGCCGTCTTCGTCGGGATGAACGCCGCGAAGGAGTTCGGCGGCACGCCCATCCTCGGCGGCGCAGTGGGCGGCATCATCGTCGCGGCCGGTGTCGCGAACGTCACCGTGTTCGGCGAAACCCTGGCTCCCGGGCAGGGCGGTGTGCTCGGCGCTCTGGCCGGAGGCATCCTCGCCGCCTACGTCGAGCGGTTCATGCGCCGGTTCACGCCGGACGTCATCGCGCTCATCGTCGTACCGACCGTGACCGTGCTCGTCGCCGGCTCGATCACCCTCGGTGTGCTCATGTCCGTCGCCGGTGTCGTCTCGGTCGCGATCGGCACCGCTGCGACCTGGCTGCTCGCGAACGGTGGGGCCTTCGCCGGCTTCGTGCTCGGAGGCCTGTTCCTGCCGCTCGTCATGACCGGCATGCACCAGGGGCTCATCCCGATCCACACCACGCTGATCGACCAGACCGGGTGGACCGTGCTGCTGCCCGTCCTGGCGATGGGTGGTGCCGGGCAGATCGGTGCGTGCATCGCGCTGTGGGTGCGGTTCCGGTCGAACGCTTCGCTGGTGCGAACCATCCGCGGAGCGCTGCCGGCCGGGTTCCTCGGTGTCGGTGAGCCCCTGATCTACGGCGTGACGCTCCCCCTCGGTCGGCCGTTCATCACCGCATGCATCGGTGGAGCGTTCGGTGGCGGTGTCGTCGGGCTGTTCGACCAGCTCGGGCACTCCGTCGGGGCGATCGCCATCGGGGCTTCGGACCTGTCACTCATCCCGCTGCTGAACGGGTCGTCCGGATACGGGTGGGCGCTGCTCGGGTACGGGTCGGGGCTCGTGGTGGCCTACGTCGTGGGGTTCGTGGCGACGTTGTTGTTCGGGGTGTCCGCGTCCGTGCGGGCTGACCTGAAGGCACAGTCGCCTGCGCCGTCCGGCGATCCCGTCGCTCCGGACGCCCCGCTAGACGCGCACGTCACGTCGGTCGGTGCGACCGCGGCTACCACGCGCTGATCAGCCGCTCCCCCACATCGCAGTCCGCCGTCGGTCGGTGCACAGGTAACCGCTCGGGTCCTCAACTCATCGGATACTTGGTGAGAATCCGAGCGTGGAGAAATGGGACGCAGACGACGCTCGCCGGCGGCACATGGCCCGCTTCGGTCGACGGGACACTGCGCCCGAGCTCGCGCTGCGCCGTGAACTGCACCGCCGAGGGCGACGGTTCTTCGTCGATTGACCGGTCAGCCTCACAACGCCGTCGCGGTCCTGCAAGCTGGGAATACGACGGCGTCCGTAGACGACGCGACGATCGTGTCCGTCGCGCGCCGCCGTGATCGGGCGACGATGGACGGACGACCCGGTCAGGTGGAACTGTGCCGGGGCACGAGTCCGTCATCGGGATGGGCTACCAACCTGGCGTCTGCGAGGGCCAGAAGCGGTGAACACCGTTATCGCATGGTCGTTTGTCGCTGCTGGCGCGGTTTGTCGGGCTGGTCGCACCGAGCTGACGACTTCAGCTCGAAACCTGCGTGAGACCGACTTCGGTATCCGGCGAGGCAACGGAAGGCTCCAGCCAGGGCAGAATGTGGGTCGCGATGGCTCGGGCGAGGCCAACCGGCACCGCGTTTCCGATCTGCTTTGCGATCTCTGTCTTGCTCCCATACCACCGAAAATCGTCCGGGAAGCCCTGAATACGCGCAGCTTCGAAATGGGTGATCGGTCGATGTTCCGTCGGATGAAGGTATCGGCCCTTCTCGGGCTTGAAGAACTCCGTGCGGATGGTCACGGACGGGCGGTCGAGCCAGAGACGGCCCATAACATCACCTGAACCGGTCTTGTGCTTTCGCCAGCCTGGCGTCGACAGCTCGTCGGGCAGATCCCTCCTATTTCCTCCGGGTGGAATGGCTCGATAGCGGCGAAGCGACGTACTGGTGGGATTTCGCGTGAGGTGCAGCTCCGTCGTTCGATACGGACCCCGTCTCAGCGCTCGGTCCGGCGGCAGCTCGGTGTCGACGACCCTCCGCACCAAGCCCGCAAAAGCATCCTCGACGGTGGCTCGGCGGGTCGTCGTGGGCGGGTGTCCGAGCGGCGAAAGTCCGCGCTTGCGGCCGATGACGAAAACTCGTCGACGAGTCTGCGGGACGCCGTACTCGGCAGCGTTGAGAACGAAGGGCTCGATCTCGTAATTCGAGAGACCACCGCCAGGCCGCACCTCGTGCTTCAGATCCTCAAACTGCGGTGAGCGAAAGAACTGGGGGACGTTCTCGATCACGAACGCCGTCGGCTGCAAGCGTTCGAGAGCGTGCACGTATTCGCGCCAGAGCACGTTTCTCGGGTCGAGCGGGTCTTGCTTCCCGAGGGCCGAGAAACCCTGGCATGGCGGTCCACCAATCACGACATCGGCGGACGAGGGTAGCTCGCCTTGGAGCCAGTCACGGATGTCGCCACTGAACACATGGTCGCCGAAGTTCGCGGCGTAGGTCTTTGCTGCCATGCGGTCGATCTCGACGGCCGCAATCGGGGAGTAGCGGCCCGCCTCCACGAACCCCTGCGTCATGCCACCGCATCCAGCGAAGAGGTCTACGAGTTCGAAAGCCAGCATGCGGTGATCCTAGATCGAGCGACCGACGGTGGCGCAGCCGGCGCGCCGTACCAGCACCAGGGCCTCTACTGCGTCCGTCGCAGATTCGGGGTCCTCATGCTCCCAGACCCGGATCACCGCCCACCCTGCTTCTTCGAGCGCACAGCGTGTATCCAGATCGCGGGTCGCGTTTGCGGTCAGCTTGGACGCCCACCAGTCGCGATTGGTTCGAGGCAACGTTCCGTGCAGTGGACATGCGTGCCAAAAGCACCCATCGACCAGGACTGCGACACGTTCGCGAGCGAAGGCGACGTCTATGGACCTCCGTGCCCGGCCGGGGACCGGGACGACGAGCCTGAATCGGAGCCCGCGAGCGTGTAGACGTCGTCGGAGCCTGACTTCGATGCCGGTGTCACGACGACGTTGCCGAGCAAGACGCTCGCTGACCATCTCGTCGTGCGGCACGGGACGCATACACAAATCCTAAGCCGATATTGACCCCAGTTCGGGTACAGGCGTGGCCAATGCTCGAGTGCGACGCCCCCTCATGTTAGGAAGGACCGTTGGCATCACGGAGGAGTGATCGTGGACCTGTACCCACTGTTCGGCACCTGGGCGAAGCAGTTCGGACTAGACGCTGCCGTCGCGAAGTTCGCGGCAGTCGGCGGAACGGAGCTTGCGGCAACCTACAAGGAGCAGTTCGAGGCCGATCTTGAGACCGTACAACTCGGCGGCCCGGCGATCGTCGCGGCGGGCAACGAATCCTGGTACTCGGGCTCGACCGACGGATCAATGTTCTGGCCACCACTACGAGCACACTTCCAAGATGCCCAGAATTGGGGCGCGGAACGCCTGGACGACCTCGAAAAGGCGGCGAACAAGGTCGTCGCGCACACCCCGCGGCCTGATCGTCAGCGTTACCAGGCTAGAGGCCTGGTTGTGGGATACGTCCAAAGCGGCAAGACCACGAACTTCACCTCGGTGATCGCGAAGCTCGCCGACGAGCAGTACAAATTTGTCATCGTTCTCTCAGGCATCCATAACGGATTGCGAAAGCAGACGCAGGCGCGCTTGAACAGCCAACTCAAGGGCCTGAACAACGAACACTGGATCACATTGACTGACGAGGACCGCGACTTCGGTCCGCAGGCCTCCGATGCGGTCAGCCTTCTCAAGTCGACTGAGAAGGTCGTGCTCGCGGTCGTCAAGAAGAACGCGACCGTGCTCGAGCGACTCATCAAGTGGCTGAGCGCTGGTGGGGCGCGCGGCGCGCTCGAGGATCTCCGGGTTCTCATCGTCGACGACGAAGCCGACCAAGCGTCAGTCGCCACCGGACGAATCAATCCCCTGATTCGCGACCTGCTCGCTCTCTTCCCGAGAAACACCTACATCGGTTACACCGCGACCCCGTTCGCAAATGTCTTCATCGACCCCGCATCGGCGGATCTGTACCCGAAGGACTTCATCCTCAACTTGCCTCGGCCGGACGGCTACTTCGGGACTGAGATGATCTTCGGAGCCGACGTCGTCGAGGGAGAGAACGAGGGTCCGGCTCCCGACGGTTACGACATGGTCCGCATCGTCCCCGAGGATGACGTTCAATTACTCCGCCCTTCGGGGAAAGCCAACGCTCTGGGGTTCGTACCGACCATGACGCCGGATCTGATCGACGCCGTCAGCTGGTTCTGGCTGGCGACCGCGGCGCGGCGAGCCCGGGGCGATCGCTCGCACAGCACCATGCTCATTCATACGTCGGTGAAGATCGATGTGCAGGAAGCTTTCAAGGACCCTCTCGAAGACATGCGGTCCCGAGCCCTTGCGGCGATCCGAGCCGGAGACGAAGAGTTCATCGAGACACTTCGAAACCTGTGGGTCAGGGAGACCGGGCGAGTCGACTCGATGAACTGGCATGGACGGCAGCAGAACTCGTTCGAGTCCGTGCTCCACGAATTCGGCGACGTTCTGGAAGCGCAACGAGTCGTGCTCGACAACTACCGGAGTGCAGATCGGCTCGACTACTCGTCGGGGCCGGTTGTAGCGATCGCGGTTGGAGGCAACACCCTGTCCCGTGGGCTCACGCTGGAAGGTCTCGTCGTCAGCTTTTTCGTCCGGACTGCGTCGGCGTACGACACACTGCTGCAGATGGCACGGTGGTTTGGCTTCCGTCCCGGATACGAGGACCTGCCTCGTATTTGGATGACCCATGCGCTCGAACGAGCGTTCCGCCACCTTGCAACCGTCGAACGCGAGATGCGGGACGACATCGACCAGTATCAACGGCAAAACCTCCGGCCGACCGACGTCGCGGTGAGAATCCGGACACACCCGTCTTTAGCGATCACGGCGAAGATGGGCGCCGCGGCACCTGCGAAGGTGTCGTACGCCGGACGGCGGCTCCAGACGAGGTACTTCCTACGTGAGAATCGCACCTGGCTCGAGAACAACATCGCTGCCGCTGGCGATTTAGTTCAGGACATCTCTTCCGGCGGCCGCGAGCCGGAGCAGCGCGGTTCGGCTGAGCTCTACCGTGACGTGCCCGCACACCTCGTCGTGGCGTTTCTCCGTCGTTACAACGTGCACGAGGATTCCGCCGACCTGATGCCTCGTCAACTCATTCGGTATATCGACGGCCAGCGCGGTGGTCCGCAGCCGGCGCTCGATAAGTGGACCGTCGTTGTCGTCCAGAGCTCCGGGGCGAAGATCGAGCTCGGAGGCCGGTCGTTTGGAACCGTGATTCGATCGCGACTCGACACAGGCGTGGACTCGATCGCCGACATCAAGACCCTAATGAGCAAACGGGACCGGTTGCTCGATCTAACGACGTGGGAGAGCTACGACGCTGGTAAGCCTGAGAATGAACTCGTGCAGCAGCGCGAGCGCGACACGGAGTACCGCTCGCGTGGCCTGCTCGTGCTGTATCCCATCGATGCGCGCAGCGAGCCGGTGGCTCCCGCGCGCGGAAGCGTCGCGCGAATTCCGATGGATGCGGTCGTTCCGGTGATCGGCTACGGCATCGTTTTCCCCGGCAGCGTCGGAGGCGGAACGACAGTCGAGGTGACCCACATGGCGGTCGACCTAGCTGGGGCGTCCGGGAGCGCTTGGGATGAGGACGGGGAACAGCGTGAGGACCTACAGGAAGCCCTTTACCTGGAGGAGGGCGACGAGTCTTGACCACCGATATGAGTGCAGTGCCGACGCTCGTGCGCGCCTGGGCCGTGCTCGTCCCGCCGCGCACCGCCGAACTCTCGTCCTTCGTACTCGACCAGCGGGCGGGGGAATCCGGACCACGCGCTGCGGTGGATCGCGCGGGGCGCCGGCATCTCCTCGTCCCGCACAAGGACGACGCCTCGATTCTCGTCGTCGAGCCGCACTCGGCGCTTACCACCAGCTCACGATCGCTCAGATTTGGCGCCGGTCCCCTCAACTACGTGGACATCGCGTGTCAGGACCCGTCCCTGCGTCGCGAGTTCGATCAAATCTGTGCCGACATCCTTGAAGCATTCGACGAAGATGGTGCGTCGCGGGCCGCGGAGCGTAGCGCACAAGTGATAGGTCGTTGGAGACGGCTCCTCCGAACCATGCGATCGCGCGCCTTGAGCCCGGAGCAGCGGATTGGGTTGTTCGCGGAGCTGAACGTCCTGCGAGCACTCGCTTCGGAGGGTCTGGCGGACGCGGACAGTTGGACGGGCCCAGAGGCCGCGCCGCACGACTTCGAGTTCAACTCCGCCTCGATCGAGGTCAAGGGCGTCGGAACGGAGGCGGATCACATCGTTGTCCACGGCCTCGAACAGTTGGACGAATTGGACGGGAAGCCCCTGCACCTCGTGATCGCCGAGGTCCAGGAGGACGTCGGCGGAGAGAGACTGGCAGACGTCCTCGCCGAAACCGAAGCGGCCGTCGCCAGGTCTGGCGCTCTTCGAGCCAAGGTCAACAAGCTCGGGTACAGCTCCGAGGACGACACTCGATTGTCGCTCGGCCAAGTATTCATGGTCCAGGTGACAGCGGCTTTTCCTCGGATCATCACACGCGACCTGGCTGCCGGTGTCCCCGAAGGCCTTTCGAGACTTTCGTACCATCTCGACCGCGCGGCGGTCATCGGGCAAATGCGAACCGTAAGTCTGGACGAGATCAAGCGAGCGATCAAGTGAGCGCCCAATGGTGGTCGCAACCGTTCGCCGAGGAAGGCTCCGCCACAGCCGAGGGCATCATCAACCAACTCGGGCGCCCCGCGCTCGACGAATTGACGGTACTCGTTCGAGAAGCGGCGCAAAACAGCTGGGACGCGCGCACCGGCACGAGTACGGTCGACTTCACCATCCGCGTTGCGCGCCTCGGAGACCTCGCATCCGCTTGGACGAGACGACTGACACCTGCGCCCATGGAGGGCGCTGTCGCCGCCCTGACGGACTATTTGCGACCCGAGTCCGTGATCGTGATCGTTTCGGACCGGAACACTCGCGGCCTCGGCGGACCTGTGCGGGCGGGATCAAAGGCACCCGATGGAACGAGGAGCGATTTCGTCCAGTTTCTGCGCAACGTCGGAGAGACCCGCGACAATGAATTTGGTGGCGGTACATACGGATTTGGGAAGGGCATCTTCTACAGGCTCAGCGGTGCTTCGACGATCCTCGTAGACAGTTACACCGGCGACGGCTCCGACTCGGAACGTCGGCTCATGGGAGCAGCCCTCGGCGCGAGCTTCTACAACGACGAACAGCGGCGCTACACCGGTCGGCACTGGTGGGGTGACGTTCGCGGCGGCATTCCCGACCCCGTTCTCGGCGAGGAAGCGGCATCGCTCTCCGATGAGCTCGGGTTGCCAGGCTTCGCCGACGGGCGTACCGGGACCGACATCGTCATAGTCGGAGCGGAGCTCGATTCCGCAGACCTGGAAATCGACTCACTAACGGCGGCCGGAGAGTTCCTCGCTTCGTCCATCCTCTGGAACCTCTGGCCCAAACTCGTCCGATCTGAGGTGGAGCCGGCGCCAATGCGATTCACTGTGGAAGTGGACGGCCTGCAGATCGAGGTCCCAGATCCGTTCAGTGTGCCCCACCTTCGACCGTTCGCGGAGGCCCTCCGAATCGTCCGGTCAAATGGTGGGATCTTCCATACAAGAAAGTCCGCACCGTGGTGTGTGGGTCGGCTCGCAACCGAACTTGGTGCGGCCGAGGCACCGTCATCGCCCGTCGTTGACCGGGCACGGCCCTTCGTCGGAGCGCCGCATCACGTTGCTCGCATGCGTCTCGCTGAGCTGGTGGTCGACTACCTTCCTGGTCCCGAGCATCCGGATCCAGTCTTCTCCTACGGCGGAGTCTTTCGGTCCACGATCGAGTCCGACGAGTACTTCGCCGCGGCTGAGCCTCCAACTCACGATGACTGGGTCGAGGCAGGTCTCCGCGGTACCAGTCGGGGTGTCGTTCAGAACGCACGCCATTTCATCCGCCGTGCACTCGAGGAGAAGTTCGGCATAGCCGTCAAGGCGCAGGCGCGAGGTGCCGCAGGACTCGGGGTCGTCGCGGCGCGACTCGCGCGGCTGACTCCGGGCATCTCCGCTGATGGCGCAACACGGAACTCAGGTCGCCCCGTCCCCACGGTTGGTCGGCGTCGTGAAGGAGCACCATCGAGGAGCGCACGAATCCTCGACGGCCCCGCCCTTCACATTTTCGGTGACCGTCCGTTCGTCGTAACGCGCGTATCGATCCCCGGTGGCACGTCCGAAAGCGCCTGGCGTGCCGAGGCGTCGGTCGTGCTCGACGGTGGTGGTCGCGAGTCCGCGGCGTTCGCCGGAGCGCGAACACCGAGTGTTGTCGAGTGGCGGCCCATCGACGGCGGGCCTTCGGTCGGAGGCAGCGCGATCACGATCGGGCCCGGCGCGGACTCGGAGTGGTGGGTTTACGCGACGTATGTCGAGGATGCCGTCGTGCGTGTGACTATCAGGAGGTCGAACGATGCCGCATGAGGTTAAGCCGTTTCGGGTGCCTTCATCGGAGAGCTGGCGCGTTGGGGAATGGCAGCTCCTTAGGGACGGCGGCTGGCAGGCGTTGCCAGACGTGCTTGAGGATTGGGATGCCGACACGGCTCTCCACGTTCGTCAGATCATCGACGTTGACCGCGAAGTCATTGTCGAACAGTCCGGTCTTGACCTGGGCGCCACGCTCGTGGTCACCGCGTCATGGTCGAGCTCGAGCAATCAGATGACCGATTTGATCGATCGCGTACCCGTAACTGAACGCGTCGTCACGCTGGAGGCGACACTCCCACAAGGGCGAATCGGAGGCGTTCTCACCATCACGACATCGCTCGCACTCGGAGCGACGGGGAATACCGGAGCCGTGGCTGCGCCGAAGGAGCCTGGATCGGTCCTGCTGGACTCAACCACCACGGTCGCGCTCCAGGGTGACGGTGCGATGTTCCCGGTCGCGGTGATCGATTTCGCGGCGACGCCATTCGACGTCGAATCGAGCTGGGTTCTTGAAGTCTCGAGCGATCTCGAAGCACCGTTCCTTGGCGTCTTCCAGTTGCTTGTCAACGAGCGCGACGAGGAGCTTGTTCGGGCGATTACCCGGCCGTCGTCCGACGCATCGGATCGGCAGCTGGTGTTCGCGTTGGAGGAAGGCGTGGCTGGCGTCCTTGCCGAAGCCGCCCTCGCGGTGCGAAACGAGCTTCGCGACGGCGGAGCTTGGGAACCGGGAACTGTCGGATCGGTGCTGAATTCGATGCTTGACGACGTCGAAAGCCGAGGACTCTCACTTCCAGGCTCGGGTCCGGAGGCGATTTCCGACTTTAAGAGTCGCCTCAGTGGCGTCGTCCGCTCTCTTGGATACGGCAGGAGCTTCACGTGAGTGCGTTGTGGCCACGACTGACGGCTTCGGTGGCTGCCGCCATGTACATCGAGGCACGCAGGGGTGCCCTAATGCCTGCGGACAGCCACCCGGCTCAGATCTATGCCCCCGTCGGTGGAAGGCGTGCGACATTACAAGAGGTCGCGGACCTTGCCTCCAGTGTCCGACAGCTCGCCGAAGGCTTCGGTTTCCCGGATCGGAGCGAGGTGTCCGCGCGGATCGCATTCGACCGAGCGGCGGCCCCGCTCATCCGAGCAAAGATGGATCTCAGCTGGTCGGAGGCCGCCGCCCGGGACGTTTGGTCGTTCCTCGCGCTCGTCGCTTTGCCCGACATCACGTCATGGCGATTCGGGACGGACAACTCGGAGCGATGGGTCGCGTCGGATCCGAACCGTCACACGTGGTCTCGATTATGGTGGCAGGCGATTGTGTTCGAAGGCGATCTCGCGCTCCTTGCCAAGCTCACCGAAAGCGACCTCAATCAACTCCTCGAGCGCCGTCGGATTGGTGGTGATCCGCGTCTGGCGCGGGCCATCGCGCGGGCAGTTGTTTCTCGGACGGCCAGCGGCGAAGGGCGACGCAAAATTATTCGCGACGTCACCGCACGAGTTCGCCGTCGCCTTGCATGGGCGGACATGTACTCGCTCGAGCCGAACGTGCTGGACGCGGTAATGTCGGGCTTCGTCGAGGAGTCGATCCAAAGGATCGGGGAGTCCTAGACACGCACCGAGAGCGAGACCGCCCGCGTCCTCGCCCCGCTCGCCTGCATCGGATACCGACTGTTCGCTGACCGTCGCTGGCCCGGTAGCCGCACAACCCAGATCGGCATGGTCGTCCGCGGCCGTGCTGGCGTCTTCATCGTCGACACGAAGGCCTGGCCTGAGGTCGCCATCGACGGCGACCGGATCACCCGCGGACAAGAGGACGTCACGGTCGCGAAGACGTGGAAGCAGGTCGACTACGACGCGACCATCCGGCAGGACGCGATCGACGACGGTCGGCCGCTCTGGTCTGCTGACACCACCGGATACGCGGTCAAGTCGATGTCGGTGAACGCAAGCCCTGGGTGTCGATCGAGGTGCAGTCGAACTGCGGCATGGGGGCCATCGCAGACTACGATTGACTGCGCCCGCGCGCGAGTGGTGAGTGGTGAGTGGGCAATGCCTCTCAAGCGGGATCGTCGAGCCCATCGAACGCCGCCGCTATCACCTCTGTCATGTCCTGACCGGCAAAGGCAACTTGCCGGACGAGCACAGCAGACGAGTTGGTGTGTTCTACACGCCGACCAAGACTCTGCACTTCAGCACTGGACAGTTCCCGCGCCCAGATGATGTCGTACGTCCGGGCGTCGAAGAGTACGAACAGCGCAGCTTCGAACGACCAGGACCGGAACGCCGAAAACGGCTGGCTGCGTCGGTCAGTCGGGTCGACGAGCCGGGCCTTCACCTGGATGCGCCGGCCGTCATCGGCGAGGAGGTCGTAGCTCTTCTCAGAGTTCGGAGCCAGTACTCCACCGTAGGCCCGGAGCGCGATCGACTCCGCGAGGTCGCCGAGCGGTGAGTTCCGAGTGCGAACCAATCCACGATGCAGCAGCTCCTCGATCACCGCGACCGACGTGGCGAGCAGCTGCCGGACGGACAGCGCTGACGGATCGAACGGCAACCCAGGCGTGTTCACCAGAGCACTGTACGGCTGCGGTCAGCGGATTGCTGTCTGGACAGGCTCAAGCCGGAGCAGGCACTGGTTCGAGTTGTAGGCGCCGACTTTCGCGGTCACAGCGATATTCGTTCCTTCGCCGATCGTGGCGGGCACGTCGCCAACGTAGTGCAGGTCGAACGTCGTATTGACGTCCTCGAATTGGAAGGCCGGCCCGCGACTTTCGGTCGTGCTGAAATCGCCAGCACCGAGCAGGATGTCGTAGCGCGTGGTGTAGCTGTCGTGATTGTTCATCTTCAGGACCGAGCCGTCGAAAGCAACTGTGCGACCTTCATAGTCGTTTGCGAACGCGCCGATCGAGGAATCGCAGTACTCCCCGAGCTGCAACAGCGATGCGAACTGCGGGGTGTTCGCCGCGGTGACGACCGCGGCGTCAGCGGTCGTTTCCGCCGCAGGAGTTGCAGCGGAGGACGGCGTCGGTGTCCGCGAACTTGTCGTCGCTGTCGTCGAAGCACCGTCTGCTCCGGTGTCGTTCTCGCTGCTGTCGCTCCCGAGTACTCCGGTAGCCCCGAGGACGATCACGACAACGAGTGCTGACGCGACGCCGCCACCGATGACGAGAGCACGCCGAGAGATCTTCCGCACCGGCCGCCGAATCTCGAGCTCGGACTGGAGGCGACCCTGCTTTTGAGAAACGACCTCCCACCCGTCCTGCTCCCATCGTGCCGCTGTGCGCGACTCCATCCCCCGCACACACTTGACCGTGCGCGTTTCGTACCGAACAGCCTCGTCGGCCATGCTCTCCCCGTTTCGTCTGCGCAGACGCGCCACCGACATTCAGTCGGCCCGCAGGAGCCTATGGGAGCGCGCATCCCTCCCCGAGCAGTGAGGCAACGCCTGCGCCACAACTGCGATATCCCTTCGGGATCACGCAAGAGTGGCACCGACGAGCCACGCGCCATCGACAGCTGCGTGCGCTCGATCTCGTGATCGGCCCGTCCAACCGCTGGCCGCGGGCAATGCCTAGGATTTCCTCATGAGCTCTGACTCTCTCGAGGTCCATCTGGACAATGCGAAGCAGGCCCTGAGAGCCGACCCATTCCCGGTCACGTCGGGCGAGCGGATGCCGACCGGTCCGGGCCTTTATGCGGTCTGGTCCAACGAGGAAACGTGGTCTGAACTCGGACTTGAGTGGCGGGGACCGCTCACTCCGCTCTACGTCGGCAAGGCCGAGGACAGCCTTCGCAAACGCGAGATCGACACGCACTTTGCGGCGGGACGCTCCGCGGTGTCGAAGACCGGATCGTCCACGCTGCGCCGCTCCTTCGCAGCACTTCTGGCCCCGTCGTTGGGCTTCCGGGCCATCCCGAGGAACGTCGAGAAGCCGGGGCACTTCCCGAACTACGCCCTGCGCTCGGACGATGATCTCCGTCTGACCACGTGGATGCACGAACACCTCCTGCTGTCCGCGTGGGCAAAGCCCGCAGAGTTGACTGCTCCTCTCCGCTTGCTGGAGGCGCTCATCATCCGCGAATGGGATCCGCCGATCAACATCCAGGGTGCCGCGAGCTCTCGCGTTGCGCTCAAAGCCGCACGCTCGGTGCTGAGTGCGCAGGCGCGGTCGTGGATGAACTGACCTCCACGGGATCCCACGCGCTCTGACTGTCTGGCCGTATTCCAGTTGGACACCTACTCGACGTGAGCGAAGCACGAGAGCCTCGCCACCGAACGACGGAAGGCGCGGCGCCAACCGGCACCGCGCCTCCCGTCCATCACGACGTCATCAACTCACCACGTCAACACGAACCGCCCCCGCGTCCCCCCAGCCTCCAACCGCTCATGCGCCTCCACAGCCCGAGCAGCCAGCAGCACCTCCGCCACCCGCGGCGTCAACGTCCCACTCTCCACCGCATGCCGCAGCTGCTCGAGCTTGTCGAACGACCGGTACTCCGAGAACACCATCACCTGCACGAACTCGATCCCGCGAGCCCCGTCGCCCTGCCACCCACGCACGTCGAAGAACACTCCCCCGTCTCGAACAGCATCGACGACGACCCCACGCTGCACCGCAGCATCGGCGAGCGCATCGACCCCCTCCGGCACGAGCTCGCGCACCGCGGCAGCAAACCCATCACCACGAGGCACGATGTGGTCCGGCCCGAGCGACCGCACCAGTGCTTCGTCGGCGGGGGCAGCATCCGCGATCACGGTCAGCCCGGCGGCCTTCGCCAGCTGCACCACGTAGTTCCCGAGCAGCCCAGCGGCCCCGGTCACGGCGAGCGTCTGCCCCGGCGCGAGCGAGGCGTGCGACAGGATCTGCAACGCCGTCAGCCCGTTCATGGGCACGGTTGCCGCAGCTTCGATAGACGTCCCGCGAGGGATCCGCGTGAACGACCCCACCGGCGCGACGAGCTCCTGCACGTAGGCGCCACCGTGGGCGCTGAGCGGCAATGCCATCGCCATGACCTCGTCGCCGACCTGCCATCCGGTGACGTCGGGCCCGACCTCGTCGATGACGCCGGCGGCGTCCATCCCCGGCACGTACGGCGGCGAGGCCTGCGAGCTGTCCCGCTGCCCGGCACGCACCCCCGTGTCGGTCGGGTTCACGGCGAACGCCTGCACCCGGATCCGCACGGACCCCGCGCCGGCGTGCGGCTCCGGCACCTCGTGGACGGCGAGGGCCTCGGGCCCTCCGAACTGTTCGACTCCGACGACCTGCATCCTCCCGGTCTACGCGCACGTTGCTTGACGCAACCTGACGCGACCACCCCACGGCCTGGAGGCCCGGCACCACCCCGCCCCGCGCCTCCCGCCCGTCAGGGGGTGCGGTCCACGGCACGTGGTGCGCCATGCTGGCACCGTGCGTTTCGACGAGCTCCTCACCCGGTCCGACGGTCCCGCGATCGCAGAGGAGCTCGCCGCTCTCCGCCGACCCGCCCGGTACGTCCTCGAGGGCATCCACCATGAGTCCCGGCAGAAGTACTGGCAGTTCCGCGTCGACATCGACGAGGCCGCGCAGACCTGGACTCTCGTGCGCCAGCGGGCCAAGCCGGTCTCCTACCGCGAGGGCGTGCTGCACGAGCCGGACGACGGCCCGATCGAGGTGTCGTTCGCCCGGAGCATGATCCCGTCTCCCGTCGTCCGGATGGCCGTCCCCGATCTGATGCTCCGGTGGGGCCGCGCCACGGACGACGTCCACCCGATCCTGATCCAGCACGTCGGCGAGCACTCGATCCTGGTGACGTTCGAGCACGGCGAGGACCCGGCGTTCCGCACGACGCTGGTGATCGACGAGCGCGACGGCATCGCCCGCCGGTCGTACGAGTACGGCCAGACCACGATCATCACGAACGTGCGGACCGCCGAGCCGGACGAGGTCCTGCCCCGCGCCCGCTTCGTGCAGCCGACGGACTGGATCCGGCCGCAGTACTGAGACGGTGACGGTTTCGGTTCACGATCCCCGACGATCGCGAACCAGAACCGTCACCGGCCGGAAACCGAACCACCTCCCCCGCCGGCACCATCCCCCGATCGGACGATGCCGAGACCACCGCCCCGGCCGATCCCCCACGGCCACCGGGCGGCGAAGCTGGACCCATGCCCGAGTCCCCCGCCATCGAGGTCCAGCACCTCGGCAAGCAGTACGCCACCGGCAAACGTGCCGTGGACGACGTCTCCTTCACGATCGAACGGGGCGAGGCCTTCGCGCTCCTCGGCCCCAACGGTGCCGGCAAGTCCACGACGGTCGAGATCCTCGAGGGCTACCGCTCCCGCACCGCCGGCGAGGTCCGCGTCCTCGGCCACGACCCGGCACGGACGAGCCGCAGCCACAACGCACGCATCGGCATCGTTCTGCAGACCAGCGCGGAGTCCCCGAACGTCACCGTCGCCGAGCAGCTGAACCACTTCGCGACGCTCTACCCGAAGCACCGCAGCGTCGAGGAGCTCCTCACCGCGACGGGGCTCGAGACGCAGCGCAACACCCGCATCAGCCGGCTGTCGGGTGGCCAGCGCCGCCGCGTCGACGTCGCCCTCGGCATCATCGGCCGGCCCGAGGTCCTGTTCCTCGACGAGCCGACCACGGGCTTCGACCCCGAGGCCCGCCGGCAGTTCTGGGACCTCCTGCGCCAGGTGCAGCACGACGGCACGACGATCCTGCTCACCACGCACTACCTCGACGAAGCCGCCCAGCTCGCCGACCGGGCCGCGGTCATCGCCGACGGGAAGCTCCTCGACCTCGCACCCATCGACGAGATCGGCGGCGCGGAGGCGCGCACGCCCCGGGTGCGCTGGCGCGACGACGACGGCGGACACCACGACGAACGCTCGACCGACCCGGTAGCACTGATCAGGAGCCAGGCCACGGCCATGCACGACCTCGAAGTCATCCGCCCGTCACTCGAGGACGTCTACCTCGACATGGTGGGCCAGCGATGAACACCGCAGCGCGCACGAGCGCCAGCCGCATCGGCTACGAGATTCGCTCCTACTTCCGCGCCCCCGACGCGGTGTTCTTCACGTTCCTCTTCCCCATCATCATGCTGGCGCTCTTCTCGGTCGCCTTCGCGGACGCCGACCCGATCCGCGCCATCGCAGCGAACGGCCGGCCGGTCGACGTCGACTACGCCACCTACTACCTGCCCGGCCTGGTCGCGACGGGCATCCTGCTCTCCGGCACGCAGTCCCTCGGCGTCGACATCGCCGGCGAGCGCAGCGACGGCACGTTGAAGCGCCTCGGCGGCACACCGCTGCCCGTCCTGTCGTACTTCGTCGGCAAGATCGGCATGGTCCTCGTCACCACGCTCGTGCAGACGGCCCTGCTGCTGGCAATCGCGAGCCTGGTGTTCGGCGTCGACCTGCCGACCGACGCGAGCAAGTGGGGTGTCTTCGCCGGGGTGATGGTCCTCGGCATCGCCACCAGCTGTGTCCTGGGCATCGCGGTCTCGGCACTCCCCCGCGAGGGTCGGCGCGCCACCGCCACCATCGTCCCGATCGTGCTGGTGCTGCAGTTCATCTCCGGCGTCTACCTGCCCTTCACGCAGCTCCCCACCTGGTTGCAGGACGTCGCGTCGGTCTTCCCCCTGCGCTGGATGGCGTCCGGCATGCGTTCGGTCTTCCTGCCCGGTGCGTTCGAGTCGGGTGAGCCGGGAGGCGCGTGGCACCTCGGCCTCGGAGCCCTCGTGTTGGCAGCGTGGCTGGTCCTGGGCACGGTGGCCTGCCTGCTGACGTTCCGGTGGAACCGCAAGGACGCCTGATGGCGCCCCGCTGGTGGGATGCTGGGCACATGAACGGCGAGACGTGGATGCGCAACCGGTGGTTGCACGTCTTCTTCGCGGGCACGATGCTCCTCACCGCCGTGATCACCGTGTTCGGCTGGTCCCCGTGGTCGATGCGCTGGCCCGCGTACACCGCGGTCGTGGTGCTCGTCGTCGCCTACGCCGTGTTCGGCCACCGCGGCTACGACAGCCCCCGTGCCGCCGCGGCCTTCCTGCCGCTGGTCCTCGTCGCGGCCCTGGTGCTGCCCGCCGTCGTGCCGAGCACCGCGTTCGTGCAGTGCATCGCGTTCCCCCTCGTCTGGGTGCAGTCCGAACGGGTCCGCACCGCCGTCCTGCTCTCGGTCGCGGTCGGCGTCGCGAGCGGCACCGGCCTGCAGGTCTCCGGCGGCTCGGACGCCCTCGTCAGCACCCTGCTCATCGAGGGCATCAGCGTGATCGGTGCCTGCGCGATGGGCGTGTGGATCTCGAGCGTCGCCGGCCTGTCCGAGGAGCGCCGCCAGCTCCTCGACGAACTCCGCGCCACCCAGCAGTCCCTGGCCGATGCCCACCGCAGCGCGGGCGTCGCGAGCGAACGGGAGCGCCTGGCCCGCGAGATCCACGACACCGTCGCGCAGAACCTCGCCGGCATCGTCATGCTCACCGAACGTGCCCGCAAGGACCTGGCGAACGACCGCGGTGCCGCGCTCGACGAACGGCTGGCGGTCCTCGAGGAGTCGGCACGAGCGGCGCTCGAGGACTCCCGCGCCCTCATCGCCGCCGGGGTCGCCGGTGCCACGAGCGGCAGTCTGGCCGGGGCCCTGCACCGCCTCGCCGAGCGCTACACCCGCGAGACCGGTACGCCCGTCGCCGTCGACGCGACCGACGGCGCGCTCGACCGTGACGCCCAGGTCGTGCTGCTCCGGGTCGTCCAGGAGTCCCTCGCGAACATCCGTGCCCACGCCGATGCCAGCTCCGTCCGCATCGTCCTGCAGCACGCGCCCGAACGGGTCGGCGTCCGTGTGACCGACGACGGCGTCGGGTTCGACACCGGCGTCCCGACGGCCGGGCACGGTCTCCGGGGCCTCCACGAACGGTTGGTGCTCTCCGGCGGTGCCTGCGCCATCACGAGCAGCCCGGGCCGGGGCACCGTCGTCGACGCGAGCCTGCCCACCGGACCCGAACCGAGCCTCCCGGCCGGCGATCGTCAGCCCGTGGCAGAGGTGACCCGGTGATCCGCGTCGTGGTCGCCGACGACCACCCGATCGTCCGGTCGGGCATCGTGGCCCTGCTGCAGGACGCCGACGACGTCGAGGTCGTCGGCCAGGCCAGCGACGGCCGCGCCGCGGTGACGGTGGCACTGGCCGAACGCCCCGACGTCGTGCTCATGGACCTCCGGATGCCCGTGCTCGACGGCGATGCGGCGACGGCGGAGATCCTCGCCGCCGATCCCGGCGTCCGCGTCCTGATCCTGACGACGTACGAGTCCGACGACCAGATCCTTGCCGCCATCGAAGCAGGTGCCACCGGCTACCTGCTCAAGGCCGCCCCGGAGTCCGAGATCCTCGCCGGCGTCCGGGCGACCGCAAGGGGTGAGACCGCGCTCGCGCCCTCCGCGGCCGCAGCGCTCGTCCGCCGAGCGACGGGCTCGCTCCCCGCCGCGGCCGGCCCATCGCTGACCCCGCGCGAGCTCGACGTCCTGCGCCTCGTCGCCCAGGGCAACAGCAACCCGGCGATCGGCCGCGCGCTGTTCCTCAGCGAAGCCACGGTGAAGACCCACCTCGGCCACGTCTTCGAGAAGCTCGGCGTGAACGACCGCACCCGCGCCGTCACCCGCGCGATGGAGCTCCAGCTCCTTCCCTGACCTGCGAGCGACTTCGGAAGTCGCCTACGAATTCCCGCCTCTGGTCGATGGGAGTTCATGAGCCGGTCACTGCCTGCTCATCACCTCGACCAGGAACGGACCCCGATGGCTCGCAAGGACAAGAACGCACCGGCACCGATCTGCTTCGATGAAGCGAAGTTCGACCGTGCGTACCGACGTCGCGAAGCACCGACCCAGGACCTCGTGTCCGCATTCCACAACGCCGACCGCCGTGACGGTGAGACGGTGCTCCGAGTACTGAACCGCGTACGAGCTGATGCCGCGACCGGCCCTGGCGGCATCCTCGCGATGTTCGCCATCGCCCTCACGGCTTTGGCCCTGATGACCACCATCGCGCTGACGGTGGCCGCCGGATCATCCTCGGAGAACTGGAAGGTGGCGTTCGGGACGAGCATGGTCGTCGTCGCAGTCGGCTTCACCGTGTTCGGCGTCTGGCTCTACGTGTGGCAGTCCGCCCGTCACCGCTGCGCGAACATGTGGAAGGCCGCTCTCGAAACCGCGTGATTCGGGGGAGCAGACATCCTGCGGCGCCGGTGACGGTTCTGGTTCACGATCCCCGAGGATCCTGAACCGGAACCGTCACCGCGCGGACACGAACCCGCGTCCCCCGCGCCGTGGACGCGACCACCGACGGAACGGGAGGCACGGTGCCTGCCCGCACCGTGCCTCCCGTCCGCTCCAGCACGCGCCCTGCCATCGCGACGCGCGCCCGCTCAGGCCCCCGCGTCCGCCTCCTGCGACCGGACGCGGAGCACCCGCGCTGTGGGGGTCGATCCACCGTTCGCGACCTCGAGCGAGCCCGAAGCGGCGTCCCACGCCACGGACCACGACCCGAGTGCCGTCGGGAACAGCGGCTCGACGACCACCGCCTGCCCGGCGAACGCCGGCAGCGGCAACGACACCGACGCCGACGCACCGGGCAGCGACCACACCGACAGGTACAGGTCGCCCGAGGCGGCGTGCAGTCCGAGTGCGGTCCAGGGGTCCTCCCAGGCGGGCAGCCCGAGGGGCCAGACCGGGACGGACGCCTCGACGACGTCCAGGATCTGCCGGTGTGCCGCGACAGCGTCACCGACCACCGCCCGCTGCGACGACGACATCTCGTTCAGGTACCCGGACAGGTACATCCGCCCGAGCACCCCGTTCACGAGCGACAGCGTGAACAGCTCCGGGTCCATCGTCGGCGCCGGGTACGCCCAGTTCCCCGCCTGTTCGGGCAGCATCGCAGCGGGAGCGGCGGCGGCGATCGTGGCGGACAACACCGGGTCCTGCTGGTCCGACGTCGACTGCATGTGCAGGCGGGACAGCATGGCCCAGTCGGCGCGCATCGCTCCCGAGGCGCAGTTCTCGATGAGCAGTGCCGGGTACCGCTCCTGCACCGCGTCGAGCCAGTCGAGCAGCGCCCGCTCGTGGTCGAGCATCCCGGCGAACGGCCCGGTCATCGTGTTGTTGTCCATCTTGAAGAACGTCACCCCGAGCGTCCCGACCAGTCGATCGACGACCGAGTCCAGGTGCGCGCGGGCCTCCGGCGAGCGCAGGTCGAGCAGGTGCCGCCCGTGCTCCGCGACCCGGACCCCGTGGTGCTCGACGAACGCGGACGACGGCAGGGTCGAAGCCAGCGGCGAGTGGATGCCGATGACCTCGGGTTCGAGCCAGAGGCCGGCCTGCATGTCGCGCGCACGGATGTGGTCGATGACGGCACCAAGCCCCGTCGGGAACCGCGAAGCCGCTTCCTCCCATGCTCCGACGGTGTCCCACCAGTGCCCCTCGGCGTACCAGCCGGCGTCGATGCAGAACAGGTCCGCTCCGGCGTCGGCGGCCGCGTCGATGAGCGGCAGGAGCTTCTCGGTGGTCGGGTCGCCCATGAGCGTGTTCATGTAGTCGTTGAACACCAGGGGCAGGGCACGGTCGGCCTCCCGCACGTGCCGGAACGCCCGACGCTGCCGGGTGAGCACCCCGAAGGCGTCGTCGATCGACCCGGCGATGCCGACGGACACCGGCACCGAGGTGAACGGCTGCTCCGGCGTGACAACGGTGGTCCATTGGTGTTCCTGGTCGGTGGGGCCGCTCAACAGCAGGTACGCGTGCCGACGGGTCTCGCCGAGCTCGTACAGCCACGGCCCGTTGTGCTCGACCTGCCAGACGAGCGCGTACGGAAACGACACAGCGTCCTCCGCCCGCAGCACCCCGATCGGCAGCGCCTCACCCGTCGACCACGAGCCGCGGTTCTGCACGACGGCGCGGCTGCGGGGCGGGTGGTGCTGGGCCTCCCGGTCGATCGCCGCGAGCCCGATCGACCGCAGCGGATCGGTCCGCCACCGGCTCTCCGCTGCCCAGTCGTTGTCGGCGTGCACGAGGGAGAGCTCGTCGACGGTGGCGCCCGAGTCGGTCAGGAACGCCCCGGTCGCGAACGACGACACGGAGTCGATGACGTGCTCACCGTGCTCGGCCGACACCTCGGTCCACGTCTGGAACGCGGGCACGCCGGCGCGCGCCCGGAACACCGACTCGGCCTGGAGGCCCGTGGCCGCGTCCGCCTGCACGATCCGGAACCACAGGTCGGTCCCGTCGTCGTGCACGTGGTGCGACACGGGGCGCAGTCGCGCACCGATCGTGGAGTCCACGTGCCGAAATCCGCCCGGGAACCGACCGTGCCCGATCGTCGTCAGCTCGACGAGCGGTTGCGGGTCGTCCGGCCCGTCAGCGAGCGTGCCACCGGCGAGCGCTCCGCCGGCCGACGCTCCGCCGGCCGGCACGAACGACACGAGCGCCGCGGGCTGGTCCGCACCGACCCGGAACCGTGCCGCGAACCCGTCGGTGACCCAGTCGACGAACGTCGACCCGTCGCTCATCGCGCCCCGACCGGTGCGGGCTCGCTCGACACCCAGTCCCCGACCGTGTGGTCGTAGCAGGTGGTGTTGTCGATCTTCGTCCGGTCGAGCGGCGGCCCCGCGGTGATCCGGCGCTCGATGCGCTCCGGGTCGGGGGCGGCCTCGGCGAGCAGCCGGGTGTAGTCGTGGTGCGGGTCGAGGATGACGGCGTCCGACGGACCGCGCTCGACGACCCGGCCGCGGTAGAGCACGAGGATCTCGTCGGAGAAGTGCCGCGCAGTCGCCAGGTCGTGCGTGATGTAGAGCACGGCGAGTTCGTCCTCGCGCTGCAGCCGACCGAGCAGGTTGAGCACGCTCAGGCGGATCGAGACGTCGAGCATCGACACGGGTTCGTCGGCGATGAGCACCTGGGCGCCCGGGGCGAGTGCGCGGGCGATGGCGACGCGCTGCCGCTGCCCGCCGGAGAGCTCGTGCGGCCGCCGCGACGCGAAGTCCTCGTCGAGGTTCACCCGGCCGAGCAGTTCCCGCACCTTGTCGGCGGTCTCGTCGGCGCCGCGGGCCCGGTGGTGCAGCTGCAGCGGCCGGGCGATGTGGTGCTCGATCGAGTGGAACGGGTTGAGCGACGCGAACGGGTCCTGGAACACCATCTGCACGTGCCGCCGGTACATGCTGCCCTCGACGGGGGTGCCGTCCTCGAGCCGCACGTCGATCGAGCCGCGCGTCCTGGTCTCGAGCTTGGCGAGCATCCGCGCGATGGTGGACTTGCCCGAGCCGGACTCCCCCACGAGCGCGACGGTCCGGCCGGGCAGCAGGTCGAACGACACGTCGTCGACGGCCCGCAGGGTGGTGCGCTTCAGGCCCTTGCGGGTGTGGAAGTCCTTGCCGAGGTGGCTGACGGTCACACTGGTCATCGGTCCGTCTCCTGTGCTGCCTGGACCACGACGGCCCGGGTGTCGGTCTCGGGTTCGGCGCCGTCCTCGACCCCGGTGCGGATGAACGCGCCGCGGGCTCCGGACAGGCTCGGGAACGACTGCAGCAGCTTCCGCGTGTACGGGTGCTGCGGGTCGTGCTGGATCACGCTGGCTCGGTCGCACTCGACGACCTCGCCGCGGAGCATGATCGCGATCCGGTCGCTGATCTCGAGCAGCAGCGGCAGGTCGTGCGTGATGAACACGACGGCGAACCCGAGCTCGTCGCGCAGTCGGACGATCTCGCGCAGGATCTCCCGCTGCACCACGACGTCGAGCGCGGTGGTCGGCTCGTCCATGATCATGATCTGCGGTTCGAGCAGCATCGCCATCGCGATCATCACGCGCTGCCGCATGCCGCCCGACAGTTCGTGCGGGTACGCGGTGATGCGGGACGGGTCGACGCCGACGCGGCGCAGGGCGTCCTCGGCGATGGCCCGTCGTTCCTTGCGGGGCAGGCCCTTGCGGTGTTCGACCAGGGCGTCGTCGAGCTGGGCGCGGATCGTGGTGACCGGGTTGAGCGCGTTCATGGCTCCCTGGAACACCATCGACAGCTTCGACCACCGCACGGCCCGGAGCTGCTCGTGCGGCAGGCCGAGCAGGTCGACGTCGGTGCCGTCCCGGTCGTGGAACGTGATGCTGCCCGACGTGACCTTCGCCGGCGGCCGGTGCAGCCGGGTGATGGCGTACGCCAGGGTCGTCTTGCCGCAGCCCGACTCCCCCGCGAGCCCGAGGATCTCGCCGGGCGCCAGGGTGAGCGAGACGTCCTTGACGGCGTGCACGGGGTGCTCGGTCTCGTAGACGACGTCGAGGTGGTCGATGGTCAGCACGGCCGGCCGGCGGCCGTCGCCCGTGGCGTCGGAGGTGACCGGTCGTGCGGTGTCGGTGGCGCTCATCGGGCGACCCCCTTCGTGTCGTGACCGGCGGTGGCGACGCGGGTCGGGCCTCCCGAGCGGGCCGCACGCTTCGCACGACGGTCGCGCCGTCGCTGCGCACGCACGTTCGCGAGTCGCGGGTTGATGACCTCGTCGATCGAGAAGTTCACCAGCGACAGGCCCATGCCGAGCAGGGCGATGAGCAGGCCCGGCGGCACGAACCACCACCAGGCGCCGTTCGCCAGCGCGAAGCCGTTCTGGGCGTAGAAGAGCATGGTGCCGAGCGTCGACGAGTTCGACGCCCCGAGCCCGAGGAACGACAGCCCCGCCTCCCCGAGGATCGCCGCGATCACCGCGAACACGAACTGCGACGCGAGCACCGGCAGCAGGTTCGGCAGGATCTCGACGGCGATGACCCGCCAGGGCCGTTCGCCGGCGACCCGGGCGGCGGACACGTAGTCGCGGTTGCGGATCGACATCGTCTGCGCCCGCAGCACCCGGGCGGACCCGGCCCACGACGTGATCGCCAGGACGACCGCGATGGTCCAGAGCCCTCGGGCCTCACGCGGCACCAGGCCGGAGATGACGATGACGAGCGGCAGGCCGGGGATGACGAGGAACACGTTCGAGAACAGCGAGAACGCCTCGTCCATGATCCCGCCCAGGTAGGCGCCGAGGATGCCGAAGAACGCGGACAGCACCGTGGCGAGGACACCGACGATGAGCCCGATCTGCAGGCTCCCTCGGGTGGCGAAGGCGAGCTGCGCCAGGACGTCCTGACCGGTCTGGGTGGTGCCGAGGACGTTCGAGCCGCTCGGTCCCTGCAGCCCAGTGTCGCGGATGGTGGTCGGGTCGCCGACGAGCAGCGGTCCGATCACCCCGAACAGCGTGACGCCGGCGACGAGCGCGATGCCCGTGACGAGCCACGGGGTGAGCGTTGGGAGGAACCTGCGGAACCCGCCCTTCGACGCGCGCCGGGTGGCGATCGACGTGGTGCTGTCGGCCTCCTCGGTCAGCGCACCGATGGTGGGCTCGGTCTCCTGCTGGATGTTGGTCATGGTCGTCTCCTCCCCTAGCTCCGGGCCCGCGTGCGCGGGTCGATCAGTCCGTACAGCAGGTCGACGACGAGGTTCGCGCCGAGGACCGCCAGGGTGATGAACAGGAAGATGCCCTGCATGAGCGCGTAGTCGTTGTTCGTCACGGCGGACAGCAGTTTCGACCCGATGCCCGGGTACGAGAACACCTGCTCGGTGACGACGGAACCGGACACGATGAACCCGAGGGAGATCGCGAAGCCGGCGACGGACGGCAGCACGGCGTTCCGGGCGGCGTAGGTCCGCAGGATCTTGCCGTCGGACAGGCCCTTCGCCTGCGCGGTGGTGATGTAGTCCTCGGACAGCGTCGACACCATCATGTTGCGCATGCCGAGCAGCCAGCCGCCGAGCGACGCGAGCACGATCGTCACCGCCGGCAGCACTCCGTACTGCACCGCCGAGACGATGAAGTCCCAGTTGAACCCGGGCGTCAGGATGACGTCGTAGCCGCCCTGCGCCGGGAACAGGTGGAGCCCGGTGGCGAAGAAGTACACCAGGATCAGCGCGAGCCAGAAGTACGGCACCGCGGCGAGCAGGGTGGTGGCCGGCACGAACGAGTCGAGCCAGGTGCCGGGCCGCCACCCGACGAAGGCCCCGAGGCCGACGCCGATGATCGCGGCCACGATGGTGGCGATCCCGACCAGGGCGATGGTCCACGGCAGCGAACTGCCGATCACCTCGGTGACGGGGGCCGGGAAGTAACTGACGGACACGCCGAGGTCACCGCGGAACACGTTGACCAGGTAGTGGCCGTACTGGGAGATGAGCGGCTCCGAGGAATCGCCACCGAGGAGCAGCTCGTACGCCTCCCGGGTCGCCGGGGTCACCTGCCCGCCGCGCTGCTGGAGCTTGGCGAGCAGGATGTCCACCGGGTTGCCGGGTAGGAGCCTGGGGATGATGAAGTTCAGCGTCAGGGCCGCCCACAGTGCGACGACGTAGAAACCGATCTTGCGCAGGAAGTAGGTCATCGTCGAGTGCCCCTCGGTCGCGATCCCATCGGTGTCAGCCCTTCGCCGGCTTGAGCGCCTTGAAGATCTCGGCGTTGTCCGGGCTCGCCCAGACCGCCGGGAACGCGTACAGGTCGTCGTCCGTCGGCCAACCGGTGAACTTCGCCGCGTGGAACTCGCTCGTCGTGCCGCCGGTCATCACGGGGATGTAGGGCAGGTCCTCGACGATGTGCTCCTGGATCGTGTCGAGCTCGGGCTGGGTCGCCGCGGTGTCCTCGGGGTTGATCGTGGCGAGCTTCGCGATGGCCTTGTCGACGTCGGGGTTGCTGTACCGCGAGATGTTCATCGGGGCCGCTTCACCGACCTTCGCGGTGTTGGCCGTCGTGAAGTAGTTGTTGTACAGGTAGTACGGGTTCGCCGTCGGGCCCTGGCCGAGCGAGTCGATCGCGAGCTCGAAGTTGCCCTTGGTCTTCTTGTCGGTCCACTCGTTCCACGACGACTGCTGCGCCTTGAGCTCGATGCCCGCGGCCTTGAGCTGCTGCGTCATCGTGTCGATCGCGGTGATGTAGTCGGTCCACCCGGTGACGACCTCGACCGTCAGGGACAGCTTCTTGCCGTCCTTGGCGTAGATGCCGTCGGAGCCCTTCTTCCACCCGGCGTCCTCGAGGGTCGAGGCGGCCGCATCGGTGTCGGCGGTCTCCGGCATCACGGCGGGCTCGATGTCCTTCGAGATGGTGTCCTTCTGCGTCGTGGTGAGCGCGAAGGTCGGCGAGATCTCGCTCGCGGTGTTCTCGAACGCCAGCGAGTTGAGCTGCTTGCGGTTGATGGCATCGGCGATCGCGTGGCGGACGGCCGGGTCGGTCTGCGGGCCGGCGCAGCCCAGGTCGGTGTTCGCGCAGGTCAGCAGGGCCATCTGGTTCTGGCCGACGGTGATGCCGTCGTAGCCGTTGTAGTTCGCGGGGATGTCGTCCATGTTCGGCACCGGGCCGGTCTGCCAGTCGATCGACCCCTGCTTCAGTGCGTCGGCGCCGGCGGTGTTGCCGGAGAGCGACAGGTAGCGGATGGTCTTCACGGCCGGGGCGCCGTCCCAGTACTTCTTGTTCGCCTCGAGGGTGAACGCCTGCGCCTTGAAGGTGCCGAGCGTGTACGGGCCGGTGCCGACGGGCTCGCGCACGACGTCGGTGGTCGGGTCGATGTCCTTCCACAGGTGCTCGGGCACGATCCAGGTCTTGCCGAGCAGGTTCGGGCCGAGCACGAACGACGGCTTGTCGAACGAGACGACCACCTTGTCGTCGCCGTCGGCCTTCGCGGTGCCGTCGTAGCCGATCGAGTTCAGGGCCTTCTGCTTCTTGAGCATGTCCAGCGTGAACACGACGTCCTTCGAGGTGAAGGGCTCGCCGTCGCTCCAGGTGGCTCCGTCGCGCAGCGTGATGGTGAGCTGCGTGCCGTCGTCGTTCCACTCGTAGGACTTGCCGAGCAGTGGCTTCGGGTCCTTCGTGTTGACGTTGGTGATGAAGAAGAGCGACTCGTAGATCGTGCCGACGCCGCCGATGTTGGACGGCGACCACGGGTTGAAGTTGATCTGGTAGTCGCCGGACTGGCCGGTGTACGCCACCAGGGTCGAGGCAGCGGCGTCGTTCGTGCTGGCGGTGCCGCTGGAGCTGCAGCCGCTGAGCGCGAGGCCGGCTGCGAGGAGAACGGCGCCGCCGATGGCGAGCCGTGAACGGGTTGGGTTGAACATCGTTGTCCTCTCGGTCTGCGTCGTCGCAGGGTCCACGTTGTGAGCGTGATTGTTACACGCGTAAACTAAGGCGGTCAAGGGGTCGGGTCACGGCCCCGTAACGATGAGGAGACGCAATGGAGCGGACCACCCTGGACGGCACGTGGACCCTCGAGGCGGTGACCGGGCCCGAGCAGTCGGCGGAGCACCGCGAACCGGTCGAGGCACAGGTCCCCGGCTGCGTGCACACCGACCTGCTGCGGGCCGGCCGGATCCCCGACCCGTTCGACGGTGACGGCGAGGCCGCCACGCAGTGGATCGGCGACACCGTCTGGCGCTACCGCCGCACGTTCGAGTGGACCGCGCCGGACGAGACCCGCCACGACCTCGTCGCCGAGGGCCTCGACACCCTCGCCACGATCGAGCTCAACGGCATCGTCGTCGCGACCACCGCCAACCAGCACCGCTCGTACCGGTTCCCCGTCGGGCACCTGCTCCGACCGGGCGCGAACGAGCTCGTCGTCACGTTCGACGCGCCCGTCCCCGCCGCCGAGCGCCTGTCCGCCCTGCACGGCGGCGAGCTGCCGCACGTCAACCACCACCCCTACAACGCGCTCCGCAAGAACGCGTCGAACTTCGGGTGGGACTGGGGCGTCGACGTCGCCACGAGCGGCATCTGGAAATCGATCGGCATCGAGTCCTGGAGCGGCGTCCGCATCGCGGCCGTCCGCCCGCTCGTCGACCTCGACGGCACCACCGGGGTGCTGACGGCCCACGTCGACGTCGAGCACGCCGGCTCCACCGGCTCCTTCTCGCAGGCCATCGGCAGCGCGCCCGTCGCGTCCGCGGACGGTTCCGCGGGCACCGGCCTGGAGGCACGGATCACCCTGGCCCCGCACCCCGCGTCCGCAGGACACACGGTATCCGACACCGCCGGCCGGGTCGTCGGCGCACGTCCCGTCGTCGACGGCGCCGCGACCGTCCGCCTCGAGGTCCCCGACGTCGCCGTCTGGTGGCCCCGCGGCGAGGGCGACCAGCCGCTGTACGACGTCCGGGTCGAGGTCGGCGACGACGTGTGGACCGGCCGCGTCGGCTTCCGCACGGTCACCCTCGACACCGCCGCCGACGCCGGCGGCGCGCCGTTCCTGCTCCGCGTCAACGGCCGTCCGGTCATGGTGCGCGGGGCGAACTGGATCCCCGACCACGCCTACCTGACCGAGATGACGCCCGAGCGCTACGCGGACCGGATCCAGGACGCGATCGACGCGAACATGAACCTGCTCCGCATCTGGGGCGGCGGCATCTACGAGTCCGACGACCTCTACGACCGGTGCGACGAGCTCGGCGTCCTGGTGTGGCAGGACTTCCTGTTCGCCTGTGCCGCCTACGCCGAGGAGCCCTGGCTCGCCGACGAGGTCGAGCCCGAGGTCCGCGAGGCCGTCATCCGCCTCAGCCCGCACCCGTCACTCGTGGTGTGGAACGGCAACAACGAGAACCTCGTCGCCTACGCCGAGTGGGGCTGGCGGCCGTCGCTCGTCGGCCGGACCTGGGGCAACGGCTACTACCGTTCCCTGCTGCCGTCGGTCGTCGCCGAGCTGGACCCGACCCGGCCGTACACGCCCGGCAGCCCGTTCTCGTTCGACGAGTACCTGACGCCGAACGACCAGCGGAACGGCAGCGTGCACATCTGGGACGTCTGGAACCGCCTCGACTACCGCGCCTACGCCGACTGGGAGCCGCGGTTCGTCGCCGAGTTCGGGTTCCAGGGTCCGCCGGCGTGGTCGACCCTGACCGCGGTGGTGCACGACGAGCCCCTCGACCCGGACGGCCACGAGATGCTCGTGCACCAGAAGGCCGACCGGGGCAACCGGAAGCTCGCCGACGGCATGCGCGGGCACCTGCCCGAGCCGACCTCCATCGAGGACTGGCACTTCGCCGCGCAGCTCAACCAGGCGCACGCGATCCGCTTCGGCATGGAGTGGTTCCGCTCCCGCACGCCCGACAACACCGGCATGGTCGTCTGGCAGCTCAACGACGACTGGCCCGTGGTGTCGTGGGCCCTCGTCGACCACGCCGGCATCCGGAAGCCCGTCTGGTACGCCGTCCGGCAGGCCTACCAGCCCGTGCTGCTCACCGTGCAGCCGTCGTCCGGTGCCCAGGGCGGTGACGGCGACGGCGAAGGAGGTCTGGACGTCGTCCTCGTCAACGCGTCCGGGGCGCCGGTCGCCGACGAGGTCACGGTCTCCCGCGTGGCCTTCGACGGCACCGTGCTCGAGTCGTCGTCGTTCACGCTCGCGGCCGCTCCCGCCGATGCCGACCGGGTGCAGCTGCCGTCGTCGCTCGCGGCACCGGGCGACGCCGGTTCCGAGGTCCTCGTCGTCACGGGAGCCGGCACCCGCACCGTGCACGACTTCGCCGAGGTCGTCGACCAGGCACTCGAGCCCTCGCCCCTGTCCACGGTGGTGTCGGCGACGGAGGTCGGCGCAACGGTCACCGTGACGGCGACCGCGTACGCGCGCGACGTCTCGCTGTTCCCCGACCGCGTCGATTCGGCCGCCCGCGTCGACGACGGGTTGGTGTCCCTGCTCCCCGGCGAGTCGGTGACCTTCACGGTGACGGGTGCGCCGGGCATCGCTGCACAGGAGCTCGTCCACCCGCTCGTCCTCCGCCACGCGGGTTCGCTGCTGCCCTGACTCGGGCGCCCTAGGGGGGGGGACGGCGACGTTCCCTCGCGCCGCTGACGGTTCCGGTTCACGATCCCCCGGGTTCGCGAACCGGAACCGTCACCCGAGCACGCCCGCACACCTCCGCTGCACCCGCAACCCGGCAGCCCGCAGCACCGCAGCCCGCGGACGGAGGGGCCGTCCCGCACCGCCGCCTCGTTCACCGCGCGACACCCCACACCGAGCGCCCCGGGACGGACATTTCCTCTCGACGCGTGACGGTTCTGGTTCACGATCCCCGAGGATCGCGAACCAGAACCGTCACGTCGCCGGTCAGGGAACGCTTCCCCCGCCGAAGGAGCGCGGCTGACGGCGCTCAGTCGATCGCGCGGAGCTCCAGCACGATCGCGGACGCGGGTGCGAGCAGCGGGAGCCGTGCGCCGACGTCCTCGAGCACGGCGCCGGTCAGCTCCAGGTGTCCGCGCACGAGCCACTCCGGCGGCACCATGTCGAGCCCACGCGGCACAGCGAGCCCGGACACCGGGGCGAGCCGGTAGCGCCGCGACCGGTCGAGTCCGCGCACCCGGAGCGGCACCGGCAACGACCTCGGCCCCGTCTCCGTCCGCGCCACCCGCACCAGCGCCCGCGAACGGTCGGCGGCCACGACCGACGTCGCCACCGTCCCCGGGTCCCCGAGGTCCAGGTGCCGCAGCCGCCCGGAGTGCAGCAGCCCGCGCTCCCGTCGGTACAGCGCCGTCCAGGCCCGGAGCCGGTCGAGTTCCTCGGGCGACAGCTTCGTGATGTCGGTCTCGATGCCGGCCGAGCCGAACAACGACACCGCCATCCGGAAGTCCAGGTCAAGGTGCCGGCCCGTGGTGTGCGAGATCTCCGGCCCGACGTGCGAGCCGATCAGCTCGAGCGGGAGCAATGCCTCGGTCCAGCGCTGGATCGGCAGTCGCTCGAAGGCGTCGTTCGAGTCCGACGGCCAGACCCGGTCGGTGCGCTCGAGCACGCCGAGGTCGATCCGGGCACCGCCGCTCGCACACGCCTCGATCTCGAGCCACGGGTGCCGCGCACGCAGCTCGTCCATCAACGCGTACACGCCGCGGGTGTGCGCGTCGATGCCGGCGCGTCCCGCGTGCACCGCGTGCACGATGTCCCGGTTCTGGTCCCACTTCACGAAGTCGACGTGGTGCTCACCGATCACCCGGGACATGCTCTCGAGCACGTGGTGCCGGGCCAGTGGGTTCGCCATGTCGAGCACGTACTGGTTCCGCCACGTGCGGACGTCGTCCTCGGGGCGCTGCAGCATCCACTCGGGGTGTGCCTCCGCCAGCTCGGACACCGGGCTGACCATCTCGGGCTCGAACCACAGCCCGAACTCCATGCCGAGCGCACGTACGCGGTCGACGAGCGGTGCCAGCCCGTCCGGCCACACCGACGGGTCGACGCGCCAGTCCCCGAGCGAGGTCGAGTCCGACCGCCGGCCGAGGAACCACCCGTCGTCGAGCACGAACCGCTCGACGCCGATGTCCGCCGCCGTCTCTGCCAGCGCCACCAGGGGCTCGAGCTCCTGCCGGTAGTAGACGGCCTCCCACGTGTTGAGCACCACGGGCCGGGGTCGTCGCGGGTGCCCCGGACGGCTGCGCAACGAGTCGTGCAGGCGGTCGGACAGCCCGTCGATCCCGGTGTCGCTCCACACGAACACCGCATCCGGGGAAGCGAACGAGTCCCCCTCGCCGAGCACGACCTCGCCGGCGCGCAGCAGTTCTCCGGCACCGACCAGTGGTCGCGCCTCGGCGAGCTGGTCGTACCGGTACACGGAGTCCGCGCTCCAGGCCAGGTGCACCGCCCACAGCTCGCCCTCGGCGTCCGAGAACCCGGGCGTCCCGAGCACGAGCAACGTCGGCGAATCGTGGCCCGTCCGCCCGCGACGGCTCTCCCGCGCGTGGCTCCCGGCCGTCGCCCCCCGGCGCTGCGGTGTGCGCTCTCGGGTCCACCGTCCGCCCAGGTCGAGCACCTCGGTGATCCGCTCGCCCACCGGCAGCGTCGCCTCGAGCGCCTGCACGTGCACGGGCTCGGCGTGGGTGTTCGTCACCGTGTGCCGCACCCGCAGCACCCCCGCGGAGTCGAGCGCGAACTCGCTCCGGAGCGCCACCGAGTCCGACTCGGCGGTCACGACGATCCGCTCGTCGTCACCGATCACCACAACGTCGAGCCAACGCGGCACGAGCGGCATCCCGTCCACGTGCCCCGCGATCCCCGGTCGCCCCTCCCACCCGTCGCGCTCGGTCGGCAGCACCGTGAGGGGCCACCGCGCGTCGAGCGCACTCGGTCCGAGCGGCCGTCCGAGTGCGAGCAGCAGGTCGGCCGCATCGTCCGGCGCGACGGGCCCGACGTCCCGACCCCAGTGCAGCACCTCGGGCAGCCCGTCCGCCGCGGACGCCAGCACCAGCGACACCCCGGCTGATCGCAGCACGTACACACGTCGATCGCGTGCACCGACGGCTGTCGACTCGCGCTCCACGACGGTCACGAGGCCCGCTCCTCGCGCAGCACGCGGACGCGTCCGGCCGGCACGACGGTGTCCGGCCCGTGGCCGGACCCGTCGAGCAGGTCCGTGCCGGACGCGACGACCGTGACGTCGTCAGCGCGGTGGTTGACGAGGAACAGGAAGGCGGAACCGTCGTCGCCGACGCGACGCACCGCCTCCAGGCCGGGAGGCCCGGTGACCGTCCGCAGGATCCCCCGCTCCGCGATCACCCCGTCCACGAGCCGTTGGATGCTGTCGTCCGCGAGCATCGCGGACACGTACCAGGCGCCGCCGCCGACGGCGCGGCGCGTGACGGCGGCCCGGCCCGCGAGCGGGCCGTCGGTGTACCGGAGCACGGACTCGGCGTCATCGAGCACGACCGCCTCGGCCCAGTCGGTGACGACCTCGCCGTCGTCGAGGGTCCAGCGTTCGTCGCGCTGCAGCGGGGTGAACTCCTCGCTCCAGGCGCCGAGCACCTGGCGGAACGCGCCCGGGTACCCGCCGGTGCGGATGCGCGCGGTCTCGTCGGCGACGCCGGACAGGTACGTCACGATCAGGGTGGCCCCGCGGTCAACCACGGCGGACAGCCGCTCGGCGGTCGCGTCGTCGACGATGAGCATCGTCGGCACGACGACCACGTCGTAGCCGTCCAGGTCGGCGTCGGCGGGGACCACGTCCGTGAGCACCTGCCGGTCGTGGAACGCGCGGTGCCAGGCGCGGAGCTCCCGCCCGTAGCGCAGGCCCCGGTGCGGCTTGAGCCCCGACTGCACGGCCCACCCGGAGGCCTCGTCCACGACGATCGCGACCCGGGCCGGCTCGACGCGGGTGCCCTGCACGGGGGCGAGGTCCTGCAGCGCCCGGCCGAGGGCGAGGACCTCGCGCCAGATGCGAGTGCGGGTGCCGGCGTGCGGGAGCATCGCCGAGTGGAACTGCTCCGCGCCCGCGGTGGAGGCCCGCCACTGGAAGAACAGCGCCCCGTCGGACCCGTGCGCGACGTGCGCCAGGGCGTTCCGGACGAGCTCGGCCGGTTCCTTGGCGCGGTTGCGCTGCTGCCAGCTCGGGCCACCCGTCGAGTGCTCCATCAGCAGCCAGGGGCGGCGGTCAGCCGACATCCCGCGCATCCGGTCACCGGCCAGCGCGAGGTCTTGCTCGCGGCGGGCGTCGTCGACGAGCGTGTAGTGGTCGTTCGCGACGATCGCCACGTGCTTGGCCCACCCGGCGTAGTCGACGACCTGCGACCCGGCGCCCACCATGAAGTTCGTCGTCACCGGCACGTCCGAGTGCTGCTCGATGACGGCCTTCTCGGCGTCGTACTGGCGGAGCAGCGCGTCGGAGGAGTACCGCTCGAAGTCCAGCGCGAGCCCGGGGTTCGGCGCGCCGCCCACCCCGCGCGGCGGCGAGACCTCGTCGAACGAGGTGTACGTGTGCCCCCAGAAGGCCGTGCCCCACGCGTCGTTCGCGGCCTCGACGTCGCCGTACTTCGCCACGAGCCAGTGCCGGAAGTCCGCTGCCGACTCCTCGCAGTAGCACCGGCCGTTGCCGCCGCCGAGCTCGTTGCTCACGTGCCAGAGCCGCACCGCGGGATGCCGGCCGTACCGCTCCGCCAGCGCATCGACCATGCGGAGCGCGTGCTCCCGGAACAGCTCGGAGGCCGGGCACCACCCGAGTCGCCCTCCGGGTCGTTCCCGCCGCTCCGTGGCGTCCACGGGCAGGATCTCCGGGTGTGCCGTCAGCAGCCAGTTCGGTGGTGCAGCGGTCGGCGTCGCGAGGTCCACCGCGATGCCGTGCTCGTGCAGCAGCGCGAGGACGTCGTCGAGCCACTCCCACGTGAAGTCCCCCGGCGACCGCTCGAGCAGTGCCCACGAGAACACCCCGACGGTGACCAGGTTCACCCCGGCCTCGCGCATCAGGCGGACGTCCTCGAGCCAGGTCTCCCGGGGCCACTGCTCGGGGCTGTAGTCGCCGCCGAACGACAGGCCGTCGGTCGGCCACGGGACGGTGGGGGCTGCGGTCACGGCATCTCCTTCGATGGTGTGGACCGTGCAAGCCTCCCGTCTGCGTCCGTGTTTGTCAACGTGTGTAACTAACGCGCCGAGACCTCTGCCTGATGCCTCGGCCGCTCACTCCCCAAGCAGCCGACGGATGGCGAGCACCGCACCGGCGCGTGCCCACTCCGAGAACTCGAACGGCTGTACCTCCACCGTCACCGGCTCGGTGTACGGCGCCAGTGCGGCCCGCATCGACTCGTCCACGGTCGCCCGCGCCAGGTCGTACACGGGCAGCCCGTCGCCCGTCAGCACGATCGCCGAGGGGTCCGCGATGTGCACCGCGGTGGCGAGCAGGACCCCGAGGGCGCGGCCGGCATCCTCGAACGCTGCGAGGGCGCCCTCGTCGCCGTCCCGGGCGAGCTCGACCACCTGGTCGTAGGTCTTCCCCGCGTGGCCGGCGTTCCGCACGATGACCGGACTCGGCAGGTAGCTCGAGGCGCACCCGGCGTGACCGAGGCCACAGTCCGGACCGCCCCCGAGGACTGGAAGGTGCCCGATGCGCCCCAGTCGCCCGTGCTCCCCGGTGGAGACCTGCCCGTTCGCGATGAGCCCGAGGCCCAGGCCCTCACCGACCGTCACGAGCACCATCGACCCGCGACCGGCACCCGCACCGAACCAGTGCTCCTTCGCAGTGAGCGCGTGGACGTCGTTCGCGGTGAACGTGGCGATGCCCGTCCGCTCCTCGAGCATCCGGGCGAACGGCACCTCGTGCCACCCGAGGAACACCGACGCCGCGACGACGGACTCCCCGGCGCGGACCATCACGTCACCGGGCAGCGAGACGCCGATCGCGCAGATGGCCGGGTGCGCATCCCGGAGCCGGTCCAGCACCGCCGTGATCTGCTCCGCGAGCGACTCGGCGGCGGTGTCGTCGATGCCTTCTTCGTGCAGGGCGAGGACCCGTCCGCCCAGGTCCGTGACCGCGGCGTACAGGCGGTCCTTCGTGAGTTTGATGCCGACGAACTCCCACTGCCCACTGCTCACCTGCAGGAGCTCCGACGGGCGACCCGTGGCGCCACGCACATCGGTCCCGACCTCGACCACAAGCCGCTGTGACACGAGGATGCGCATGGCCCGGGTGAGGCTCGCCCGCGAGAGCCCGAGTGACCGGGCGATCTCGGCACGGGAGAGCACCCCGTGGATGAGGATCTCCCGCAGCGCCAGTCGGGAGCCATCGGGCAGGGCCGGCCAGGCTTCGGTCATCGTTCCTCCGTCGTCGGCTGATCCTACGGCCTCACCGGACCCCTTCGACAAGGACCCCAAACGGGCCGGGAACGCAGAAAACCCCTGACCACGAATGGTCAGGGGTTCCCTGGTTCTTCTACGTTAAGTCCGGCGGCGTCCTACTCTCCCACAAGGTCCCCCTTGCAGTACCATCGGCGCTGAGAGGCTTAGCTTC
>NZ_QKLH01000016.1:0-91737 GCF_003224215.1 Curtobacterium sp. MCLR17_043
CGCCGGCGCGTCGAACACCAGGCCGACGTTCGCCCCGATGAGCACGGTCGCGAACTCCTCCGGGGTCATGCCGACCTCGATCTCGGGGTGGGCACCGAGCCACAGCCGCACCAGCTCGAGCACCCCGTCCTGCAGGATCCGGCGCTGCCGGATGAACTCCGGCAGGAACTCGGGGTGCCGGACGGCGTACCCACGGAACGCCGAGAGCAGCGCGAACTGCTCGCTCTGGTCGTTCCGCCCGAACGCGGCGCGCAGGACGTCCCCGACGTCGACGGCGGCGATGTCCGCGTGCACGAGTTCCTGCAGTGAGCCGAGCACGACGTTCGTGGACCGCTGCATGACCTGGGCGAGCAGGTCTTCCTTGGACGAGAAGTTCGAGTAGACCGCACCCTTGCTGAACCCCGCGCGTGCGGCGACGTCGTCGAGCCGCGCGCCGTACACACCCTGTTCGGCGAAGACCGCGGCTCCGGCGGCGAGCAGGCGTTCCCGGACCTCGGCGCGCGGGATGCGCTGGGTGGGGGAAGCGTCGTCGCTCATCGGTTGCTGCTCCGACCTGTGCTGGTGGTCGTCGGGGAGAGCATCGTGGTGGAGACCTGCCGCGCCGCGCGTCTGATCCCGCGCGGCATCAGCGAAGCCCCCATCCCCACGTCTGCTCGGAACCGGCGCGTTCGGGTCGCGTCGGTGCTGTGCGGACAGCGTTCACCGGGACCATCCCCGGCAGAACTGCCAGGACGATACCCGGCGGTACTGATCGTAGCGTCGCGGGGCCGCGGAGGACAGCCCTCAGTCCTCGTGCTCTTCTCGGACACTGCCGGCACCGGTCCGACGGCCCGGACGCCGGAGCAACCGGAGCGCGTCCGGCCGCAGGCTCCGACCCCGCCGCAGCAGCGAACCGAGGGTCGACTTCGGCTGCCAGTCACGGCCGTTCGGCAGTCCCCAGCCCCGCCGGACCGCTCCCCAGCGGAGCCCGAGCGACAGGGTGATCGCGAGCAGGATGCCGAGCGACGGCGACCCGAGCGCCGAGGCGATCACCATCACGGCCGACGCGGCGACGGCCACGGTGGCGTACAGCGCGTTCCCGCCGAACACCGCCGGCACCCGCCGCAGCAGCAGGTCGCGCATGGCCCCGCCGCCGACCGCGGTGATGGTCCCCATGATGATCGCGGCGGGCCAGTCGAGCCCGGCGTCGTAGGTCCGCTGCACGCCGACCACGGCCCAGAACCCGATGACGGCGGCGTCGAGCACGGTGAACAGCCGGTCCCAGGTGAGCTCGGAGAACGACACGAGGAACGCGATGAGCGCCCCGGCGACGGCGACCGGCACGTACAGCGGGTCGACGAGCGCGACGGGTGGCCCGTTCTGCAGCAGGGTGTCGCGGAGCATCCCGCCGCCGAGTCCGGAGACGAACCCGACGACCAGGAACCCGAACAGGTCGAAGTCCATCGCGCGGGCGATGGAGCCGCCGAGCAGGGCGGACGCGAAGACCCCGGCGAGGTCGAGCACGTTCGTGACCGACGCCAGGCCGTCGACGGACAGCAGGTTCATGAGAACCATCAAACATCACGTCGCACGACTGGCGGGCCGTTCGGCGGTTAGGTTAGCCTCACCTTCGTCATGCTCGCCACTCTCGTCATCGGTCTCCGTGAAGGCCTCGAAGCCACGCTCATCGTCGGCATCATCGCCGCGTTCCTGCGTCGCAACCGCGTCCCGCTCACCCCGATGTGGTCGGGCGTCGGGCTCGCGGTGCTGCTCAGCATCGCCGTCGGCTTCGGCCTGCAGGCCGTCGAGCAGGCGCTGCCGCAGGCCCAGCAGGAGGGCATGGAGGCGGTCATCGGCATCGTCGCCGTCGTCTTCGTCACGGGCATGATCGTCTGGATGCGCACGCACGCGCGCACCCTGACCGCCGATCTCGAGGCCAGTGCGACCGCAGCCCTCGGCCGCGGCACCGCCTGGGCCCTCGCCGGCATGGCGTTCCTCGCCGTCCTGAAGGAGGGCTTCGAGACCTCGGTGTTCCTCCTCGCCACGTTCCAGGCGTCGTCGGACACCGGCCTCGCCGCCCTCGGTGCCGTGATCGGCATCGCGGCCGCGGTCGTCGTCGGCTTCGGCATCTACACCGGTGGCGTCCGCCTCAACCTGTCGCGGTTCTTCACCGGCACCGGGGTCTTCCTGGTCTTCGTCGCGGGCGGCCTGGTGCTGACCGTCCTCCGCCGCGCGCACGAGGCCGGCTGGATCGTCATCGGCCAGCAGCGCACCGTCGACCTGTCGTGGCTCGCGCCGAACGGTTCGGTGCAGGGTGCCCTGGTCACCGGCGTGCTCGGCATCCCGCCGGACCCGCGGGTCATCGAGGTGCTCGGCTGGTTCCTCTACGTCGTCCCGGTGCTGGCCCTGACGCTCTGGCCGCGCGCCTGGCGTCCGTCGCCGGACCGCGTGCCCCGGGTGCGCGCCGTCATCGCCGGCGCACTCGCCGTGGCGGCAGTGGCACTCGCGATCGCCGTGCCGACAGGCGGGGTCGACCTGCCCCGCACCACCGCGGTCAGCGGCGACGCCAGCTCCGTCTCGGCCAGCGTCGACGGTGCGTCCGGCGTCCTCCGCGTGGCCGGCACCGGAACCGGCCAGGAGGCCCGGATCACCCTGCCGACGTCGGCCCACCGCCGCGTCACCCGCGCGGGCGTGGCCGCCGACCGGTGGCGCGTCGTGCAGGACGGAACCAGTGAGCAGGGGAGCGGCGCCGACCGTCCGTCGACGCTGACGCTCGACGACCTCGTCACCCTGTTCGGTCGCCTGCCCGTCGGGGTCTCCCCGTCGACGAACCCCGGTCCCTTCTCGGCGCGCTGGGCCGTGCGCGACACGGTGACCCTGTGGACCGTCCGTGGTGGGGTCCTGGACGCGACCCGCGACGAACGCGAGGTGCTGACGCTGAGCGGTGGGGGCCTCCCGTCCGCGCGCACCACGACCCTGGACCGCACCGTCTGGTCCGTCCCGGACGCCCGCGTCGAGCGGTCGGCCGCCTCGGTGGCCGCAGCGGACTCGCGATCAGCCGACCTGCTGCTCTGGAAGGCCTGGCTGCCGATCGCCCTCGGCATCGCGGCCGCCGCGCAGGCGCTGCTGGCCCTCCGTGACCGCCGTCGCCGGCGACTCCCCACCATCCCCACCCCCGAACCCGTCCCCGCTCGTGGCCCTCCGGCCGCGGACCCTGCAAGGAGCACCGACCATGTCCTTCGGTAAGCCCGTCCGACCCCTGATCACCCTGGGCGCCCTCGGCGCCGTCACCGCCCTCGCACTCACCGGGTGCGCCGGCGGGTCCACCGGAGCCGACGGCTCCGGCTCCGGCGACGCGAAGGTCTCCCGCGTCACCATCACGCTCACTAACGACGGGCAGGACGCCTGCGCGGTGTCCTCGACGAAGGTCCCCGCGGGCCCCGTCACCTTCACGGTGAAGAACGAGTCGTCGACCGCGATCACCGAGGTCGAGCTGCTGCAGGACCAGCGGATCCTCGGCGAGAAGGAGAACCTGGCACCCGGCCTCGACGCCGTCCGCTTCACCGCCACGCTGACCGGTGGGAAGTACCAGGTGTACTGCCCCGGTGCCGAGACCGAGCTGACGGACTTCACCGTCACCGGCAAGGCCGCGTCGACCGCGAACAGCAGTGCCTCGACCCTGCTCCGCGACGGGACGAAGGGCTACGCGACCTACGTCGACGGCCAGGTCACCGACATGGTCGCCGCGGTCGAGCAGATGCAGAAGCACATCGACGCCGGCGACCTCGACGCGGCGAAGACCGACTACGCGAACGCCCGTCCGTTCTACGAGCACGTCGAGAGCGACGTCGACGGCTTCGTCAAGAAGGGCTTCAAGGCCACCGACAACGCCGGCAACCTCGACTACCTGATCGACATGCGCGCCTCGAACCTCGACCCCGCCGTCGGCTGGAGCGGGTTCCACGCCGTCGAGAAGGACCTGTTCCAGGCCGGGAAGATCACCGCGTCGACGAAGCGGACCGCCGCGGACCTGACCGAGGACGTGCAGCTGCTCGCGAAGCTCGTGCCGACGCTCGACTACAAGCCGGAGGACCTGGCGAACGGTGCCGCGGGTCTGCTCGAAGAGGTGCAGTCGAACAAGATCACCGGCGAGGAAGAGGCGTACAGCCACATCGACCTCGTCGACCTCGCCGCCAACGTCGAGGGCGCCCGTCAGGCCTTCGCGTACCTCAAGCCGGGGCTGACCAAGCTCGACCCGACCCTGACGAAGCAGATCGCGAAGCAGTTCGACGCCACGAACACGATGATGGACGGCTACCGCGACGCCGACGACCTGGGCGGCTTCGCGACGTGGGACGCCGCCACCAAGAAGTCCGACGCGAACACGATCTCGCAGCAGATCCAGGCGCTGCAGGACCCGCTGTCCCGCCTGGCCGAGAAGGTCGCGACCGCGTGACCGAGCCGGACGAGGCACCCCGGGCGAACGAGGCACCGCGGGCGAACGTCTCCCGCCGTGGGCTGTTCGGCGCCGGCCTGGCCGTGGCCGGCGCCGGGGTCGGCGCGGCTGCGGGCATCGGCGGCGCCACCGCGGCGACCGGCGTGAACCCGTTCACGGCGGCGACGAACGGCGACGAGTCGATCGACCTGTCGCAGAGCCAGCCGTTCTACGCCACCGCGGCACGGCAGCCGCAGGGCGGGATCCGCACCACCCCGCAGCGGTACTGCGTCTACATGACGTTCGACCTGTCGACGACCGTCACGACCGAGCTGCAGGTGCTCCTCGCGCGCTGGTCGGCCGCGATCGCCCAGCTGCAGGCCGGCAAGACCGTCGGCAGCGTCGAGCCGGCGCACGGCAACGGGGTCGGTGCCGACACCGGCGAGGCGCTCGACCTCGGCCCGGCGTCGCTGACCGTCACGGTGGGCCTGGGGCCCGGCGTCTTCGACGAGCGCTTCGGGCTGGCCGACCGCCGTCCGGCCTCGCTCGCCGACATCCCGACGCTGCCGAGCGACAACCTGCAGGAGGGCCTGACCGGCGGGGACCTGTCCCTGCAGGCCTGCGCCGACGACCCCCAGGTGGCGTACCACGCCGTGCGCGACCTGGCACGGATGGCCCGCGGCACCGCGACCGTCCGCTGGACCGTGCTCGGCTTCGGCCGGGCATCGGCCGGGCCGCACCAGAGCACGCCCCGCAACCTGATGGGGTTCAAGGACGGCACCCGGAACATCACGACCGACGCCGACCACGACCGCTTCGTCTGGCTCGACCGCGACGCCGGGTGGATGGCCGGCGGCAGCTACCAGGTGGTGCGGAAGATCCGCATGAACATCGAGACCTGGGACGCGGACGTCGTCAGCGACCAGCAGCGGGTGTTCGGGCGGACGAAGATCCAGGGCGCACCGCTCTCCGGCGGGCAGGAGCACACCACTCCGGACTTCCACGCCAAGGACGACGACGGTGCGACGAAGATCGACGCGACGTCGCACATCGCCCTCGCCGCGCACGAGGCGAACGGCGGCGTGAAGATCCTGCGCCGGCCGTACAACTACACCGACGGGCTCAACGAGTACGGCCAGCTCGACGCCGGGCTGCTCTTCATCGCCTACGTGAACGACCCGGACCACTTCACGCGGCTGCAGCGGAAGCTCGGCGCCTCGGACCGGCTGAACGAGTACGTCTCGCACATCGGCTCCGCGGTGTTCGCCGTGCCGCCGGCACCGCGCAAGGGGTCGTACATCGGCGAGCAGCTCTTCCGCTGACCTGAGTCGCTGACCCGAAGGGGTGGGCGCCCTCCGCCGTTTCCCTGGAGGCGGAGGACGCCCGCGTCGCGGAGTCTCGCCGAACGGAACCACCGTCGACTTGCTGAAAGCGACCCGGCGCGACGCGTCGCGGTGCGACAACCCCGAGAGTACCCCGCGGATCCGCGGATCCGCAGTGATCGACCGGGATGGGATAGCAACCGTGACCGCCGGGTCGCGCGAGGTGTGCGCCGGAGCTGTGCCGGGCCTCCTGGCCGACGCGAACGGGCCGCCTCACCAGGGTGAGACGGCCCGTTCGCGTGTGTGCCCGCAGGCTCGGGGTCAGTCCGTCAGGACCGTCGCGGCACGTCGTGCGCGGTTGCGGCGGAGGACCACGAGCGCCGTGATCCCGGCGAGCAGGAGCAGGCCCGCCGCGATCGCCGGAGCGGTCAGGTCCGCACCCGTGTAGGCGAGGTCGCCACCGGCGCGCGGGTCGTCGTCGGTCCCGCCGACGCCACCGATGCCCGCGTCGTCACCGTCACCCGCGCCGGGGCCGGGGATGACCCCGGCACCCGGGTTCGGGGTCGGAGCCGGGGTCGGGTCGACCGGGTCCGTGGGGTCGGTCGGGTCCGTCGGGTCGGTCGGGTCGACCGCTGCGGCGACCGGGATCGTCACGGCGAGGGTGACGGTCTGGCCACCCGGCAGGGTGACGACGAGCGGTGCGTCCGTCGTGGCGACCGGCTCGGCCACCGCGGCGAGCGAGACGGAACCGGCGGTGCGGGCGGAAGCGCGTGCGGCCGGCGCCTCGATCTCGGGGACCGTGACCGTCAGGGTCGCGCGACCCTGCTCGTCGTTCTTGTCGGTGATCGTCGGGTCGATCGCCGACGATGCGAGCTCCTTGCCGTCCGCGGTGACCGAGACGGAGCCGGCCTTCGCCGGGTCCTCGCTGCTGAACACGAGCGACGACAGGTCGAGCTCGATCGCGTCACCGGGCTGGAAGCCACCGGCCGGGGTCGGCGTGACCGTGACGCCGACGGCGCGCTGGTCGACCGGGGGCGTGACCTTCGGGTTGGCGAGGAAGTAGTCCACCTGGGCCTGCAGGTCGACCTGGCCGGAGTCGGCGACGTTCGTGCCGGTCGCGAAGGCGGCGAAGTTGTCGCCACCGGTCGACAGGAACGAGTTGACGGTCACCTTGATGGTGTCGGTCAGCGCGATCGCCGTGCCGTCGAGGGTCATGCCGGTGATGCGCTCGCCGCGACCCTTCGACGGGTCGTAGGTGTACGCGAAGCCGTCCGAGACGCCGAGCTTCAGGAACGGACGCTCGAGGCCGTCCGGCTGCCACTGCTGCTCGAGGGCGTTCTTGATCTGCTGGCCGGTCATGTCCTTGGTCACCAGGGTGTTGGCGAACGGCTGGACGAGCGCGGCCTCCTTGTAGGTGACGGTGCCGTCCGGGTCGCCGGCGCCGCTGGACGCGTAGACCATGTCGGTGCGGAGACCGCCCGGGTTCATGAAGGCGACCTGCGAGCCGTTCCGCTCGGTGGCGCTGCGCTGGACCTCGGCGATGTAGTTGCCCAGGACGGACTCGCCGCCGCGGTTCTCGGCCTTGCGGTCGGACTGCACGGCGCGACGCAGGTCACCCGTGATCTCGCCGAGCTTCTCGCCGCCCTTGACGTCGGCGACGGCCTTCGCGGCGGTCACGATGTCGCTCACGGCGTTGACCGAGGTGGTGTCGGCGGGGACACGCTTGTCCTCGTTGACGGAGGTGACCGAGGACGTGATGCCGGTGAGCTGCTTGTCGGCGTCCACGGTGAGCTGCAGGTGTCCGAGGTTCACCCCGTAGGACCCGGCCTGGATCACCGGACGCTTCGTGCCGTCGGGGCCGGCGATGGAGTGGTTGTACGTCGCGTGGGTGTGCGCCGACACGATGGCCGAGACCTTCGACGAGACGCCCGAGGTGATCTTGCCGAACGCGCCGGTGCCGGTGGCGTCGGTGAGCGCACTCGTGGTGGCGCCCTCGTGCACGAGCAGGACGAGCACGTCGGCCTCGCCGTTGTCGTCCTTGCCGTCGGTGAGCTGCTCGGCGTACCGGTTGACCTGGCTGACGATCGGGGCCATCGCGAGGCCCTCGACCCCGCCGGGGCTGACGAGCCCAGGGATGAGGTCCTCGGTGGTGGCACCGATGAAGCCGACCTTGACGCCGCCCTTCTCCACGATGGAGTACGGCGTGAACGCGGGGTCGGTGGTGCCGGCCGTGACGATGTTCGCCGAGACGTACGGCCAGTCGGCGCGGTCCTCGATGCGGCCGGTCAGGTCGTCCTGGCCCTTGTCGAGCTCGTGGTTGCCGATCGCGCTGACGTCGAGGTCCATGGCGTTCAGGGCGTCGATCGTGGGGGAGTCCTGCTGGATGAGCGAGGTGAAGGTCGAGGCGCCCACGTTGTCGCCGACGCTGGCGAAGATCGTGTTCGGGTTGGCCTCGCGGTACGACTGCACGACGCCGGCGAGCTTCGCGGCGCCGGCGGCCTTGTCGGCGGCGGTGCCCTCGGACTCGATGCGACCGTGGAAGTCGTTGACGTCGATGATGTCGATCGTCGTGTCGCCCTCGGCGGCGACGGCTGCGGACGGGACGGACAGTGCGACCAGGACCCCGGCGGTGGCGAGGGCCGCGCCGGCGCCGAGGCGTCGTCGGGTCGTCGCACCGGCGGTTCCGGTGGTGTGGGAAGTGTTCATCGCCGTCGAACCTACGAAGACGCACAGGCGACTCGCCAGACCCCTGCGCAACTCGTCACACGACGTTCACACGGCCGTCCCCTCCGCTCGGCCGACCTGGTTCAGTCGCGGCCGAGGGCGCCCTTCACCCGCTCGGTGACCTCGGTCGCCATCGCCTTCGCGGAGTCCTTCACGACGTCGAACTCGACCGGGTCACCCTTCAGCAGGCTCTTCGCCGTGTTGATCGCGTACTCCTTCGTGATGTGCGGGGGCAGCGGCGGGACGCTCCGGCTCACGTACGCGTCGATGAGGGTGACCCCCTGGTGGGCGAAGGCCCGCTCGACCGCCGCCTCGACCTCGGAGTCCTCGTGCACCGCGATGCCCTGGAACCCGAGCAGCGTCGCGTACCCGGCGTAGTCGATCGACTCGACGTCCTGCGAGCCGCGCCACATCGGGTTGCCGTCCTCGGTGCGCATCTCCCACGACACCTGGCCGAGGTCGTCGTTGTGCATGACCACGATGACGAGCTGCTGGTTCGGCCAGGCCGCCAGGTACTTCTTCACGGTGATCAGCTCGTTCATGCCGAGCATCTGGAAGGCCCCGTCGCCGATCGTGCACACCGCCGGGCGGTCCGGGAACGCGAACTTCGCCGTCACCGCGTACGGCATGGCTGCGAGCATCGTCGCGAGCCGGCCGGACATGTCGCCGCGCATGCCCTCGCGCAGCCGGATGTGGTGGCCGTACCAGTCGGCGGTCGTGCCGGCGTCCGCGGTGACCGTGACGCCGTCGGGCAGCCGGTCGTTGACGGCCTGGATCACCCGGCGCGGGTTCACCCCGTCGTCGTAGGCGACCTCGGACTGCGCACGCATCTCCGACTCCCACTCGCGCATCTCGTCGGCCACCGTCTCTTGGAAGGACTTGTCGGTCTTCTGCTCGAGCAGCGGGAGCACCGCGTCGAGCGTCGAACCGACGTCCCCCCACAGGTTCAGCTCGGTCGGGTACCGCAGGCCGAGCTGCTCCGGCTTGATGTCGACCTGGATGCCCCGGGCCTGCCCCGACTTCGGCATGTACTCGCCGTACGGGTAGTTCGTGCCGAGCAGCACGAGGGTGTCGCAGTCGCGGATCTGGTGCAGCGACGGCAGCGACCCGAGCAGCCCGAGCTGCTGCGAGTGGTACGGCACGTCGGACGGGATCACGTCCTTGCCGCGGAGTGCCGTGATGATCCCCGCACCCGACTTCTCGGCGGCGGCGAGCACCTGGGCCGTCGCACCGCGCGCGCCCGCACCGACCAGGAACGTCACCTTCGACCCGGCGTTGATGATCTCCGCCATCTTCCGGACCTCGTCGGCGGGCGGCGTGATCCGGGTGGACGCGGGGACGTCGCTCGACCGCGAGGCCCAGTGCTCGAGCGGCGGCGCGTCGTACGCCATCGCCTGCACGTCGTGGGGCAGCACGACGACGGCCGGCTGCTTGCGGAGCGACGCCGTGCGGAACGCGGTGTCGAGCACCACACCGACGGCTTCGGGCGTGGCCACCGTCTGCACGTAGCAGGCGACGTCGGCGAACACGCGCTCCAGGTTCGACTCCTGCTGCGTGAACGACCCCATCGCCGCGAGCCCCTGCTGGCCGACGATCGCCACCACCGGCTGGTTGTCCATCTGCGCGTCGTACAGACCGTTCAGCAGGTGGAAGGCGCCGGGACTCGACGTCGCGACGCAGACCCCGACCTCGCCGGTGAACTTCGCGTGCGCGGTCGCCATCAGCGCCGCGATCTCCTCGTGCGTGGGGCGGACGTACTCCAGGCCGTCGCCCTTCGACGCCGCCTTGCCGAGCGCGCCGTCGAAGGCGCCGATCCCGTCGCCGGGGTACCCGAACACGCGGGAGACCCCCCACGCCTTGATGCGGTCGATGACGAAGTCGCTCACGGTCGTGCTCATGGCACCAGCGTGCGCGGGCGCGCACGGGTCCGTTCACAGGCACCGGACTGGAGGCGCGGATCACGTGACCGACGTCGGTCACGCGATGCGGGCCTCCAGTCCAGTGCCCGGTGTGTGTCGGCTAGTGCTCCTGCGCGATCAGCGGTCGCAGCGTGCGGTGCGCGATGCGCAGCCCCTCGAGCACCCTGTCGTCGGTGCCGCCCCAGAGCGGGTCCTCGTGCTCGACGCTCAGCGTGCCGTCGAAGCCCGCCTCGTAGAGGCGGTCGACGACGCGCGGCCAGTCCACGACACCGCGGCCCGGCACGCGGAACCGCCACCAGCCCATGTCCCACGGGTCGTCGCCCTTGTCGACCTTGCCGAAGAACCCGTACGCGTTGCGCCGCTCGGGGAACAGCTCCAGGTCCTTCGCCTGGGCGTGCACGATGTGCTCGGCGAACGGCAGGATCGTCTCGACCGGGTCGATGCCGATCCACGTCAGGTGCGACGGGTCCCAGTTCAGCCCGAAGCCCAGACCGGTCACCCAGCCCCAGAGCTCGGGGGAGTACGCGATGTTGCCGGGGTACCCGTCGGGGTGCCAGCCCTCCATCACGCAGTTCTCGATGACCAGCCGCACGCCGCGCTCGCCGGCGTAGTCGACGAGCTCGGGCAGGACCCGGTTCCCCTCGGCCATGTTCTCGCGGACGGACTTCGTGGTGTCGCGCCCGATGAACGTGCCGACGTACGGGATGCCGAGCGTCTGCGCGGTGTCGATCGCGTGCTTGAGGTGGGTCCGCACCGCGGCACGGTGCTCCGGGTCCTGGTGCAGGTTGTTCTCGTAGTACGCGAGTGCGGAGATCTCGAGCCCGGTGCGGTCGAGCAGGGCGCGGGTGGCCAGGGCGTCCTCGTCGGTGAACGTGGCGACCGGCAGGTGCGCCGCCTCGAAGTCACGGCCGCCGGTGCTCGGCCAGACGGCGACCTCGAGCCGCTCGTAGCCCTGCTGCTCGGCGAACCCGGCGATCCGGTCGAGCGACCAGCCGGGCAGGCAGGCGGTCAGCATGCCGAGCTTCACCGGATCTCCCGCCAGGTCGTCTCGGCCGCGCTGCCGATCACGGCCTCGATGATGTCGGCGGAGCGGGCGCCGTCCGCGAACGTCGGCAGTCCGTCGGGGGCCACTCCGGTGCGGACCGCGGTGTAGGTGTCGGCGACGAAGGCCGCGAAGGCGTCGAGGTACCCCTGCGGGTGCCCGGCCGGCACGATCGCCAGCCGGCGCTGGTCCGGGTACCCCTGCGACGGGTCGCGGACCACGATCTGGGCGCCGCGCTCGTTGCCGAACCACGCGGACTCGGGCTGCTCCTGGTCGAACGCCGCGCTGCCGCGGGTGCCGTCGACCTCGAACCACAGACGGTTCTTCCGGCCCGACGCGACCTGCGAGATCACGACGTTCCCGATGCGGCCCGTGGCGGTGCGGAAGGTGGCGACGGCGGTGTCCTCGGTGGTGACCTCGGCGCGCTCGGCCGCATCGGCCACCGGGTCCGGGTCGGGGGAGCCGGAGAACGACGGACCGGACGCCGCCGGCCGCGTCGGGTAGACGATGTCGATCGCCGCGGACACCGAGGCGAAGCGCTCGCCCGTGACGAACTCGACCAGGTCGCACCAGTGCGAGCCGATGTCGGCGAACGCGCGGGACAGCCCGCTCGAGGTCGGGTCGACCCGCCAGCTCGAGGCGTCCTCGTCGAGCATCCAGTCCTGCAGGTAGTGACCGTGCACCGCGAGCAGCCGGCCGAGCTCCCCGTCGGCGATGCGCGCCCGGATCTCGCGGACCATCGGGTGGTAGCGGTACACGAACGGCACGGTGGCCACGACACCGGCTTCGGCAGCGGCGGCGACGAGCTCGGCGGCCTGCGCGGGGTCGATCGCCAGGGGCTTCTCGCACACCACGTTGATGCCGGCCGCGATCACCGCGAGCGCCTGCGGGTGGTGCTGGTCGTTCGGGGTGCAGATGTGCACGACGTCGGGGGCGTCGGCGATGACCTCGTCGAGGGAGGCGTAGCCACGGGGCAGGTCGAGCTGCGCCGCCACCTGCTCGGACCGGGCGGCGTTCCGGCCGAGCACACCGAGGACCTCGGCGCCGGAGGCCCGGGCCGCCCGGGCGTGGACGCCGGCGATCATGCCCGTCCCGACCACGGCGACACGGAGGCGTCGCCCTTCGTACCCACTGCTCATGGTGCTCCCTCGCGCCGGACTGACACCACCGTAGCGGCCCGGTCATCCACCGGGGCCGATGAGTACCGTCTGCAGCATGTCGAGCCTCCAGACCAGCCTGCTCATCCTCGGAGCCAGCGGCGACCTGTCCAAGCGCCTGCTCCTGCCCGGCCTCGCCACCCTGCTCCAGGTGAAGGACGACTGGGACGTCCAGCTCGTCGGCGCCGGGGTCGAGGACCTGTCCGACGCCGACTGGAAGGCGCAGGTGCGCGAGTCCTTCGAGAACGCGCAGGCGTCCAAGAACGAGGAGGACGAGGGCGCCTCGGGTGCGACGTCGCTGCCGGAGCGACTGCAGGCCGTGGTCGACGCCTCGACCTACCGGAAGGCCGACGTCACCGACCCGGACGACCTGCGCGCACTGCTCGCCGCGTGCGAGCACGACCCCGCGATCTACTTCGCGCTGCCGCCGGCGGTCACCGAGAAGAGCTGCGAGCAGCTCGCCCACCTCGACCTGCCCGCCGGCACCCGCCTGGCGCTCGAGAAGCCGTTCGGCACCGACGCCGACAGTGCCTCGCACCTGAACGACCTGCTGCACTCGTTCATCCCCGAGGAACGCATCCACCGCGTCGACCACTTCCTCGGCCGCTCCACCGTCCTCAACCTGCTCGGGCTGCGCTTCGCCAACCGCATCATCGAACCGCTGCTCTCGTCGCAGCACGTCGAGCGCGTCGACATCGTCTACGACGAGACCCTCGGTCTCGAGGGCCGGGCGCGCTACTACGACAAGGCCGGGGCGCTCACCGACATGATCCAGAGCCACCTGCTGCAGGTGATGGCCGTCGTCGCGATGGAGGCCCCCGCCTCGATCAAGGCCGACGACCTGCGCACCCAGAAGGAACTCGTGCTGCGGGCCGTCCGACCGTGGGGCGGCGACGTCGTCACCGCGGGCAAGCGCGCCCGGTACACCGCCGGCACCGTCGGGGACCGCCAGCTGCCGTCGTACGTCGACGAGGACGGCGTGGACCCGTCGCTCGGCACCGAGACCCTCGCCCAGCTCACCCTGGAGATCGCGAACTGGCGCTGGGCCGGCGTCCCGTTCACCCTGCGGTCCGGCAAGGCGCTCGCCGCACAGCGCCGCGAGATCGTCATCACGTTCAAGGACTCCCCGCACGTGCCCGAGGGGCTCACCGGCACCGAGCTGCCCGACCGGCTGCGCATCTGGATCGCCCCGGACGAGATGCAGCTCGAGCTCAACGTCAACGGTGCCGGTGACCCGTACACGATCGACCACACCAGCCTCGAGGTGACGTTCAACCCCGGGCGACTGAGTGCCTACGGCGAGGTGCTGGCCGGCGTGCTCGAGGGCGACGCCACGCTGTCGGTCCGCGGTGACAGCGCCGTGCAGGGCTGGAAGGTCGTCGGGCCGTTCCTCGACGCGTGGAAGGCCGGCAAGGCACCCCTCGACGAGTACGCCGCCGGGTCCGTCGGCCCCGACGGCTGGGACAACATCGAGGCCTGAGCCCGAGTGGCGGCGTAGCGTCGGGCGCCGTGAACACCACCGACGACGTCCTGCAGACCGTTCCCGAACCCGCCGGCGCCGACATCCGTGTCGACGACGTCCCCTACGACCACGAGGGCACCCAACTGCTCGGTGTGCTCGCGAAGGACGCCGCGATCGCGGGCCGTCGTCCGGCCGTCCTCGTCGTGCACGACTGGCACGGCGTGAACGAGCACGTCGAGGCCCGGGTGACGATGCTCGCCCGGCTCGGCTACGTCGCGTTCGGCGCGGACATCTACGGCGCCGGTGTCCGCCCCGGTGACGACACGGCGGCCCAGGTCGCCGGCGGTTTCTACCAGGACCTGCCCCTGCTGCGGGCCCGCGCCACCGCCGGGCTCGAGCGACTGCTCGCCGACCCGGACGTCGACCCCACCCGCGTCGTCGTGATGGGGTACTGCTTCGGCGGCTCGACCGCACTCGAACTCGCACGGACCGGGGCTGACCTGGTCGGCGCCGTGGCGTTCCACGGTGGCCTCATCGCGCACGACCCCTCGGACGCCGCGGACATCCGGGCGAAGCTGCTCGTCCTCACTGGGGGTGTCGACCCCGTCGTGCCGGACGAGGCCGTGCACGCGTGGCAGGACGAGATGCGGGCTGCACCTCAGGTGGACTGGCAGGTCGTGACGTACTCGGGCGCGATGCACGCGTTCGCCGTGCCCGGCACCGACGCGCCGGACCACGGCGCGCAGTACCAGGAGCGTGCCGACCGCCGGTCGTGGCAGGCGCTCCGGGTGTTCCTGGCCGAGGTGTTCGACGAGGAGCCCGCGGCGCTGTGACGGAGCGGCCGTGGGAGACCGTTCGCGACACGCCGAGCACGGGGGCCGGAGGGGCTCGATTGGCGCCCGGGCCGCACCTGTTGTAGAGTCTTCCACGGCCGCAAGGCCACGCGCTCGTAGCTCAATGGATAGAGCATCTGACTACGGATCAGAAGGTTGGGGGTTCGAGTCCCTTCGAGCGCACAGGACGAAGAAGGGCCCCGGTGGATTCCACCGGGGCCCTTCGTCGTTCCGGCCGGCGCGGGTCATCTCCGTGCGACTCGGTGAGCAGAAACGGTCGAGTCCCGGGGACGGACTCGACCGTTCCTGCTCACGAAGTGGCGGGGGAGTACGGCTGGGCCGCCGCGATGACCTCGGATGCACCGGCGATGCCGAACGACGTGAAGAGCGGTGCCCACAGCGCCTTGAGCTGCGCCACGAGCTCGTCGTCGGTCAGCTGCGTCGAACCGTCCACCATCCCCAGCGTCGTGTTGAGGAGCAGCAGGACGGACGGCTGGACCTCGGCCGCGTCGACGTCCGCTGCCGCGACCCCGGCGCTGACGAGCTCGCCCCGCGTCATCTCGAACCAGTCGAAACCGCGCGGCACCGGCACGCCGGCCTTGCCGAGTTCGTGCAGGAGCCGGACCGCGCCGCCCGCGACCGAGCCCCGGCGGACGTCCATCCCGGTGGTCAGGAGGAACACCGTCAGCCGCTCGATGCCCGGCTGCGCGGGGAGTGCGTCGAAGAGTGCACGCCAGCGCTGCTGCTGCAGCTCGATGACCGCCGTCGCCAGGTCCTTCTTCGACGGGAACAGGTGGTACCCGATCGCCGACTTCGGTTTGCCCATCGCCTCGGCGACGCGGGAGAACGTGGTCGCCTCGTAGCCGAACGCGGCGAACTGCTGCCCCGCGGCGTCGATGATGGCTCGTCGAGAGGTCTCCATGGCGAGCTGCCGCTGGTTCATCTGGCGCGGTGTCCTTCCTCGCCCGGAGCCGAGCGATCAGTGAACACCACATCCTAGGGCCGCTCATGATGACGGCCCGTCCCCTGCCCGCGTCAGGCGGCGCAGAACGTGTGCCAGGCCACGTCGATCCCCTTCCGGTGCAGCGAGTCGAGTCCGACGTCGAGGTGCTTCCGCTCCGCGTCCACCAGGTGCGTGCACCGGTGGTCCTGGGCGACGGTCTGGGCCTGGCCGAGCGCGGTCACCAGGTCGGTGTCGATGGCGTCGAGCTGGGGGCGGATGGTCGTCAGGTCCGGGGCCGTCGTGGGTGCGGTCCACGGGTTGTGCGTCCAGTGGTTGATGAGGCCGCGCTGGACGACCTTGCTCGCCGCGATCTGCGCGCGGATGACCCGGGTCACCAGCGCGGGGTCGACGCCCTGCTGCTCTGCCAGGGTCACCGCTTCGTCGACGACGGCCTGTTCGCGCACCGGGTCGGCGACCGGCTTGCCGCTGAGCCACTTCGACTCGGCCACCGGGTCGGCGAGCTCCAGCCGTCGGAGGATGAGCGCGCCGATGGTGTCGAGCTCCGCCGTCGACGCCGCGGGACGGGAACCGTCGTGGGAGATGGTCATCGTGGAACCCGTCGGTTCGGCGGACGTGGGCAGGGGGTCGGCGTTCGCCGCCGTGGTCGGCAGGGCGATGCCCGCCGCGAGCAGCCCGAGGGTCAGGGCCGTCGCGGCGGTCCGACGGCTGCGGTGCCGGGCGGTGGTCGGGGTGGTGGGGTGTGCGGTGTTCACGGGGTTTCCTTCCCGAACCGGCGCCGGACGCGTCGGGTCAGATCGTCGATGATCGGTTTGATGACCTCGTCGTAGAACGGGTAGACGCCGAAGTGGTCGGCGCCCTCGTCGCAGTAGCAGTCCATCGAGATCGCCTCCTCGAAGTTCGAGAAGACGTATGTGGCACGGTGCGGGAACGCGGCGTGCGGCTCGTCGTCACGCGGGGTCGTGGTGGTCACGGCGGTGCTCGATCCCGGTCGGCAGCCGGTCAGCCGACCAGCCGAGCCGCGGGGACGCCGGGGTCGCGCCCGGAGTCCACCACGGCGTCGATCTCGGTGGATCCGTTGCCCGACCCGACCGTGCGGTTCTGGATCTGGTTGAGGGACCAGTTGCCCGGCAGGGGCTCGAGCTGGTTGCCCGCCCAGGCCGGCGACATCCCGGCGACGAACGAGAAGTGCGCGAGTCCGGCGCTGCTCACGGCGGTGCACGTGGCGCGGGAGCCGTAGACGCCCGCCTTGTACAGGTTCCCGCGGTCCTGCAGGCCGGCGGCGACGCCACGGAAGTACGGGACCACGAGCGACTCGTCCTGCGCCGCGGTCGCGTCGAAGTCGGCGGCGAAGTAGACGGTGGTCTGCTTCGGGATCCCGAGCTTCCGGGCCGCGTCGTGGGCGCGGTGGGCGTCGCGGACGCCCTGTTCCTCCGTGAACCACGAGGCAGCGAACCCGCCTTCCTCGAAGATCGGCCACAGCCCGAGCCCGGCGCTCGCCATCACACGGAGTTCGTCGGGGGTCAGGGCCTTGTCGAGTGCCCCGGAACGCTGGTGGTTCGTGAGGTACCGGCCGACGCTGGTGGCACCGGACGCCCGGACGGCGGCCGCGCGGGCGTCGTCGAGGCGCACCGCGGTGTCGGCACCGGTCGTGGCGCGGTCCGGGTCACCCGTGCTCGCCGCCAGTGCTGCCCACGTGCCCGCGTCGCACGTCCCGGTCTGCTCGGCGGGCGGGAACGCCTGGAACTGCTGGAACGCACGGACCACCGCGGCGTCCGCGGCCGAGTAGGCGCTGCTGAACACGACGCGCTCGCCGTTCAGCACCAGGAGCGCCTTGACGAGCAGCACCCAGGTGCCGGTGGACCCGACCCCGACGACGCTCGGCCCCGCGGCACGGAGCGCAGCAGCCGTCCCCGGTCCCCAGGCGCCGTCGACCGTGACGCCCACCGCGACCTGCACCGCGCGGATCGCCGCCGAGTACGTGCTGGTGTCGACGACTCCGCTCGTGCTGCCGTACGCGCCGCCGGTCGCCTCGGCGTAGGTGCGGTTGAGGTACTGCTGGACGGCACGGACCGCTCGGGACCCGCCGGAGGCGAGCTTGACCGGGTCGACGGTCAGGAGCGCGCCGAACAGGTGGGGTGACAGCGGCAGCCCGCCGGGCTCGGCACCCAGGTCGGACCGGAGCGCCTGCACGGCCGCGACGGTGGCCCCGTCGTACTCACCCGTGAGTGAGACGGTCGAGGCGCCCTTGCAGACGAGCCCGGCCTGGACGAGCCGGCGCCAGGTCGCGGCGTCGGCGCCCGTCTCGGCACCCACGTCGCCGTGCTGTTCGAGCTTCCGCCGTGTCGTCGGCCCGAACGTCGCGACGACGGGGGAGATGCCGAGCAGCGACTGGGTGGCCTGCACGATCCCGAGCACGGTGCCGCTGCCGGTGAGTCCGTCCTCGTCCACGTGCACCCACCCGTGCAGGTGCCCGAAGGTCGTGTTGAGCCAGCGCTGCACGGCCAGCACGCCCGAGTCGGCGGAGCCGGAGGAACCGCTGGTGCCGGTGGTGCCGGAGGAGCCGGCCGAGCCGGAGGGAGTGGCCGCGTCGGCCGGGGCCGCGAGTGCGGTCGTGACGAGCGGGACGGTGGCGGTGATGCCGATGAGCGCAGTTCGGCGCGAGATGTGCACGGGGGTGCCCCTTCAGTTGCCTCGAGCGTCCGCTGGCCATCGATCGCGTTGTGCGATGCTGACGGCCGCGGCATGGTCCGAGCAACTTCGTCCCTCAACTTGGGACGGTCCTGCAATTCGGCAGACGATCGTCTGATGAAGCGCTCAGTCCACGACGCCCGGTGCGACCACGAGCAGCCGCGTCCACGCCGTGCAGCCGTCGATCCGGGCCGTCACGAACACCGGCTCACACCCCGCCGGCGCGGAGCCACGCGAGTACCGCGAGCACCCGGCGATGGGCGTCCGGCGTGGGTTCGAGGTCCAGCTTCGCGAAGATCGAACCGATGTGCTTCTCGACCGATGCGACCGCGAGACGGAGCCGGTCCGCGATCGCCTGGTTCGTCTGCCCCTGCGCGATGAGTCGGAGCACGTCCCGTTCGCGCGGTGTGAGCCGCTCGATGGGGTCGGTCCGCCGTGTGAACAGCCGCTGGACGATCTGCGGGTCCAGGACGAGGCCGCCGCGTGCGACGCGTGCGACGTCGTCGCGCAGGTCGTCGATCGACGAGATGCGGTCCTTCAGGAGGTACCCGACGTGGTGCTCCCCGGTGGCGAGGAGTTCTCTGGCGTAGTCGAGCTCGGCGTACTGGCTGAGCAGCAACACGGCCACCCCGGGGTGTTCCGTGCGGATCCGCACGGCCGCCCGCACCCCCTCGTCGCGGAACGTCGGCGGCATCCGGACGTCGAGGACGGCGACGTCCGGCCGGGTGGAGGTCAGGTCGTCGAGCAGGGAAGCCGCGTCGCCGTACGCACCGACGACGGTGGACCCGGCTTCCTCGAGCAGGCGGGCGGTGCCCTCTCGGAGCAGCACCGAGTCCTCGGCGAGGACCACGCGCAACGCTCCGGCGGGCGCGTGTCGATCGGTGGTCACGACGCCAGCGTACGGGCTTCCCGGTCCTGCTCGTCGGCGGGGACGGGGATGCTGACGTGCACCCGTGTGGGGCCGCCCGACGGGCTCGTGATCGTCAGGATGCCCTGCAGCCCCTGGACTCGGTCGCGGAGGCCGGCGAGCCCGTGTCCGTCGTCGAGCCGCGCCCCACCGCGGCCGTCGTCGCAGACCTCGAGTTCGAGGACCCCGTCCCCGGCGGCCACCGCGCGGACCCGCACCGACGTGGCATCCGCGTGCTTCGCGACGTTCGCGAGCAGTTCGGACAGGATCGCGTAGGCACTCCGCTCGACCGCTGTGAGTCCGGGCCCGGCATCGTCGAGTCGGGTCTCGACGGTTGCCGGCACGAGGCTGTCGCCGGCCAGGGCGTGGACCGCCGCGGCGAGACCACGGTCCTGCAGGATGGGCGGTGCCAGTCCACGGGAGAGATTGCGGATGGTCTCGAGCACGGTCTTCGAGCGGTGCAGGGACTCCTCCACCAACAGCTCCGCGGCGCGGACGTCCGTGGGGAGGCGCCGGAGGGCGATGGCGAGGTCGTACTGCAGTCGGAGGAGCTGCTGCTGCGGGCCGTCGTGGATGTCGCGTTCGAGCCGCCGCAGGGACGCGTCCTCGGCGAGGAGCGCGGCTCGGCGGCCGGCTTCGGCACGCTGCGCCCCCTGCAGGAGTCGGGCGTTCTGCTGTTCGCCGAGCAGGAGCCGGGCGAGCAGCAGGTGCGGGACGGTGAGCAGGCGCGCGACCCGGGGGAACACCGCGGCGAGGACGAGACCGGCGACGACCATGACGACGGGGCGGAGGACCTGACCACTCCAGTGGCCGGTCTCGCCCACCAACGCTGCCGTCCGGGCGAGCCAGACGTCGTCCGCCGGGGTCACCGCCCAGCTCCACGCCGGGTACGTGACGGCTCCCAGGGCGGTCGCTCCCCAGGACACCAGCGCGACCCAGGTCGCGACCGACACGGGGAAACTGGCCACGGCGTGCGCGGTGTGCGCCCAGTACCGGGTGTCGCCGAGCGGTGCCCAGAACCGCGGGCCGGACGGGTTCCCGCCGGCTCGCTGCGGCCAGGCGGTGTGCAGCTGCCAGTCCGCGGATGCCGGGAGCGACCCGATCGGAGCGGCCCGCCGACGTGCGTGCGTGCCGAGCACCCGGCCGAGGCGGAGCGTCAGCACGAGGACCGGCAGCCCGACCCAGACGACGCTCAGTCCGAGCCCGAGGCACAGCAGCGGGACGACGAGGACGAACCCGACGAGGTCCGTCGGCAACGCCGTCAGGAGGTACCAGGCCCGTCTCGGGGTCCTGCGCCGTTCGTCGGCGTCCCGCCGCTGTCGATCGTTCACGGTCTCATCCTCGCGCCATGACGAGCGCCGCGGGGCGCTCGGTCGTCGCCGCGAACGCCGCGAGCAACCCGGCGACACCGGTCAGTACGAGGCCGCCGATCACGACCGGCACCACGAGCGACCAGGGGACGTGCAGGACCGCGTGTCCCGTGCCGTGGGTCGTGCCCAGCAGGACGGCGGACACCGTCGCGGCGGTCGCCACCACCGCCAGTCCCACTGCTGCTCCCCCGACCAGGAGCGTCTCGAGTGTCGCGGCTGTGAGGACCTGCCCGCGGGTCATCCCACTGGCGCGTGCGACCGCGAACTCGTGCCGTCGCCCGGAAGCCGCCATCGCCACGGCGTTGAGCACGCCGATCACCGCGTACAGCGCACCGACGGCCATGACGACGACCATCACCCGGGCGTTCTGGTCCTGCCCGGCTGCGCCTGCCTGGTCGACCCAGGTGCGCAGGTCGGTGACGGTCCCCAACTGTGCGAGCGCGGCCGCGACGGCGCGCGGGTCGTCGCCGGGGTGCACCGAGACGAACGTGGTCGCCGGGCTCCCGGCCAGGATCTCGGCCGGCACGAGGGTGCGGGGAACCACGATGCCGACCTGACCGGCGCTGTCCGCGGGCACCGGCGTGCGGAACCGGACCGAGCCGAGGTCCTCGTCACCGATGCTGACGGTCCCGGCGGCCCCGAGCCCGAGGCCGACAGCACCCGGGCCGGGTGCGACGGTGTCGGCGCCGTGCAGGGCCCGCATCGCCCCCCGGGCGTTCGGGTGCGCCCCTGCGAAGGCGTCGGGATCGACCACGAGCGCCTCGGTCGTCACCGGGAGCGCTGTCCCCGCGAGTTCCTCCGGCATCCCCGCCACGGACGAGCCGGACGGCTGGACCCGGACGGGCACGATCCACTCGGTGGACGCGTTCGCCACACCGTCCAGCGTCGAGGGGTCGGCGGCGAGCGTACCGGTGCTCTGCAGCACCAGGTCGGCGTGCGTCCCGCGGGCGACCTGTGCGGTCGCTGCGTCGGCGAACGACAGCATGGCGATCGGCTGGCTCAGCACCAGCGCGAGCAGCACGACGAGCGGCGCCGCCGTGGAGGCCGACCGGGTCCGGGCGTCGCGGAGGTTCGCGGCGGCCAGGACCCCCACCACCGCACGGGGGCGCGGCAGCACGGCTGCTGCCAGCGGTACGAGCCCGGGAGCCGCGGCGGTGACCGCGAGGGCGGCCGTGATGCCCGCCGACATCGCCATGGCCTGTGCCCCGGCGAGCCCGCCCGCAGGCGCCAGGACCACGAGGGCGACGGTCGCGGCGGCGAGCCCGGCACCGGTGATCCACCGGGCGCGGGTCATCGGACGCGCCGCGGTGCCGACGGCCCGGATCGCGTCGAGTGGGTCGATCCGGGCTGCGCGTCGTGCAGCGACCCCCACACCGGCGGAGGCGAGGCCGATCCCGACCGCGAGGGAGGCAGGAACCGCCCACCCCTGCCAGACCGGGGCGAACCCGTGGTCGACGAAGCCGGCGTCGAGGAGCATCCGGGTCTCCAGGTGCAGCAGGGCGACGCCTGCCGGGATCCCGAGGACGGCGCCGACCAGGCCGAGGACCAGTGCTTCACCGTGCAGCATGCGCCGAACCTGACCGACGTCGGCCCCGACGATGCGCAGGAGCGCGAGGTCCCGGCGGCGTTCGGTGACCGAGAACGCGAACGTCGAGGCGATGATGAAGACCGCGAGGAACGCGGCGAAGCCGAGGGCGACCGACACGATCGTCACGGCGACGATCCGGTTGCCCTCGAAGGAGGCCGTGGCGAGCGCGTCCGCGCCGTCCGCCGGCCCGGTGCCGAGGACGGAGAGCAGCAGCAGGAGGGACGCCTGCACGAGCCCGACGCCGAGTGCGACCGTCGCGATCGCCCCGGAGTACGTCGGCCAGCGGTCAGCGAACCCGCGGAGGGCCACCCGCCTCATCGGGCCGTCTCCATGGCGACGAGGCGGTTGGCGATGGTCGACGCGTTAGCCCCGACGAGCGAGTCGACGAGCCGACCGTCGCGCAGGAACACGGTGGTGTCGGCCGCTGCGGCGGCAGCCGGGTCGTGGGTGACCATGAGGATGCTCTGGCCGGCATCGGTCATCTCGCGCATCATGGCGAGGATCACGCGTGCCGCGTGCGAGTCCAGTGCCCCGGTGGGCTCGTCGGCGAAGAGCACCTCGGGAGCGGTGATCACGGCGCGGGCGATGGCGACGCGCTGCTGCTGCCCTCCGGAGAGTTCGCGTGGCCTATGGCGCGTACGGTCGCCGAGGCCGACGCGGTCGAGCGCGGCGCGGATCATCGCGCGTGAGGGGTGCGCGCCGGCGAGTTCGAGCGGCAACGCGACGTTCTGCTCGGCGGTGAGGGACGCGATCAGGTTGAAGGTCTGGAACACGAACCCGATCCGGTTGCGCCGCAACTCGGTCCGTTCCCGGTCGGTCGCCTCGGTGATGTCGGCGCCCCCGAGGACCACGCGACCCGTGTCTGCCTGGTCGAGCCCGGCTGCGATCTGCAGGAGCGTCGACTTGCCGGACCCGGACGGTCCCATGATCGCCGTCCAGGTGCCCACCGGGAGCCGCAGCGTGACGTCCTGCAGCGCCGTGATGCTGGCGTCGCCGGTCCCGTGCGTCCGACCGACACCCTGCAGGGCGAGGGCGGTGTCGGTCGTGACGAGGGGGTGGTTCGCGATGGCTGATGTCATGCATCGATCCCATCGGTCAGGACCTTCCGCGAACAGCGTGCCGCCCGGAGGCACGACCCCCTGGACAGCCAGGGGGTCGGGGACCGGGGCCTCAGCGGCCGAACGCCGCCAACCGGTCCTGCAGCGCACGCTCCAGGAACGGCTCGAGCGACGACGCCCACGTCGCGGTGATGTGCGTGCTGTCCCGGTAGACCAGGACGCCCCCGACGACCGCCGGGCACGTGGAGTCGGTGCAGTAGTAGCGGCTCAGGTCGATCGACGCTGCCTTGCCCCCGGCTGCCCGGAACGCGGCGACGGCCTCGACCGACGAGTCCGTCGTCCCGAGTGCTTCGGCGCGCGTCCGGTCGCAGGCGTCCGTCGTCGGTCCGGACATCGTGCTCAGGCAGGCGACGACGTCGGGCCGGGGCACCGGGTTGTCACGGACGGCGATGACGGGCAGCTCGTCACCGGCCGCCTGCTGCCACGCGTCGACCAGGCCGTTGCGGGTGGCCGTGTCGCGGGCCGGTCCGGGCGGCAGGCTGACCGGCATCTGCGTGGTGGAGTGGGTGACGACCAGGGCGTCGGCGTCGCGGTGCTCGCGGACGTAGTCGATGGCGGCGTGCTTCCACGAGTTGCAGCCCCGCATCGACGAGGGGCTCAGTGAGTCCTGCTGCGCGGTGGTGAGGTAACAGCCGCCGGCGCCGGCCAGGTCGATCCGCCAGCCGTTGTCGTCGGCGATCTTCTCGTACGCACCGATCAGTGCGTTGCTGTGCGAGTCGCCGATGACGATGAGGTGCTTCGACCAGCCGCTCGCCTTGCCGAGGACGCAGGGCCGGAACGTGCCGCTCCAGCACTCCGCGCGGTTGTCGTCGTCGTCCTTGGCCACGGCCGGAGCGGGCACACGGACGTCGGCGAGTTCGGGGTCGACACAGGGGTCGGCGAAGCCGATGCGCGCGGCGGCACCGAAGCAGGACTCGTCGTCGTCCTCCTGCTCGGCGGTGACCTGCTTCGTGACCGTGGTCGCGTTGACCTCCTGCACGTAGACGGCCGTCAGGGTGGCTGCCCCGAGCGTCACGACGGTGAAGCTGCAGATGACGGCGAGCGAGACGACGCCGCGGGGATGCAGGTCCCGCAGCCACGTCGAGAACCGGACCGGTTCCTCGAACCAGATCGTCGTCGCGGTGGCCAGACCGATCGCGACGAGCAGCACCGCCGAGCTCGTCGCCCAGTCGAGCGGACGGCCCAGCATGATCGGCAGGATGACGACGAGCGGCCAGTGCCAGAGGTAGAGCGCGTACGAGATCCGTCCGAAGAAGGCCACGGGCCGGAGTGCCCCGACATCCTCGAACTCGGTCCCCGCGCCGAACAGCAGCACGAGTGCCGCACCGGCGACCGGCAGCAGCGCCGCGATCCCGGGGAACGCCGTCTCCGGGGTGATCACGACGAGGGACAGTGCGAGGGCCACGACGCCGATGCCGGTGGCGACCAGGCGGACCCGTCGGGCGACCTCGGTGCGGACCTCGGGCAGGTGCACGGTGGCGACGAGACCGCCGAGTGCGAACTCCCACGCGCGGGTGCCGGTGGAGAAGTAGGCGACGCCGGGGTCGGTGGCGGTCTGCACGATGCTCCACACGAGGGACAGCACGACGACGCTGCCGAGCAGCAGCCGCGCGGTCACCAGCGGCGTGAACCGACGGCGTGCGAGCGCCCCGACGCCGAGCAGCAGGAGCGGCAGGAGGATGTAGAACTGCTCCTCGACCGACAGCGACCAGAAGTGCTGGAACGGTGAGGGGGCGTCCGCCGACGCCAGGTAGTCGACGGCGTTCGCCGCGAGCTCCCAGTTCTGCAGGTACACCGTCGAGGCGATCAGCTCACGCCCGTACTGCCCCCACAGCGCGCTCGGCACGGCGACGAGCACCGCGATGCCCGTGACGACGATGGTGAGGAACGCGGCCGGCAGCAGGCGTTTGGCCCGGCGCGACCAGAACCGTCCGAGCCGGATCGTGCCCGTCGCGAGCTGTTCCCGCAGCAGCAGCCCGGTGATCAGGAAGCCGGAGATCACGAAGAAGACGTCGACACCGACGAACCCGCCGTGCAGGGCAGCCGGCCACAGGTGGTAGACGACGACCGCGAGGACGGCGAACGCGCGGAGGCCCTGGATGTCCCACCGCGTGGTGTCGCGCGCTCGGTGCGCGGGGCCCCGCTCGCCCGGCGTTGCTGTACTCACTGCGTCGATCCTAGGAGACGTGGACGGCTCCGCCGGGCGTTCTCGACGCGGACGCTACGATCCTTCTCCAGAGGGGGGCCGATGGATCTGCGCTGGTTGACCGCGTCCGACGACGAGTTCGCGGCGGAGGCGGCGCGACGACCGCGGATGCGCCGCCCGCGACAGGCCCCGTGGTGGTGGAACGCGCTGCTCCTGGCGATCGAGGTCCCGCTCGCGTGGCTCGCGTCCGCGCTCGTGATCTGGGGCACCGGGCTCGTCCACAACGGCGCGGGTGTCGGTGACGTCGTCCGCTGGGTGGCCTGGTTCGTGGCGCTCGTCGCCGGTGTGGTCGGGCTCGTCGTGCTCCTGGTCCGGGGCGAACGACCTCGGACCCTGCGTCCGGACGAGGCCCGGGCAGTGCTGACGGGGGACGCCAGTGGGTACCCGGCGCGTCCGGTCCGTCCGAAGCCGCTCGACTCGACGATCACCCCGCGCTACTCCGGCATCCGCGTCCACCCCCGGTTCGGCACCGAACCCGTGCACGTCGACGGCGTCTCGGACGTCGAGTTCGGCTGCGTCCTGCGGCGCTGGATGGTCTCGCGGGACTGGACGTACCTGACCGTCCGGCTGCCCGGCACGTTGCCGCACCTGCTCCTCGACGCCACGGCGAACGACGGTCGTCGCAGCGACCTGCCGGTGGTGCTCCGCCACCGGCAGCGGATGTCCCTGGAAGGCGACTTCGACCGGCACTTCCGGGTGTGGGCGCCGGAGGACTACGGCCAGGACGCGCTGTACGTCCTCACCCCTGACGTGATGGCGGCGCTCGTCGACCACGCGGCCGGCTGGAACGTCGAGATGGTCGACGACCGGCTGGTCTTCTCGGCGCCGGGGACCGCGGACTGGTCGCGCCCTGCGCCGTGGATGCAGGTCGAGGCAGTCCTGGGCGAGGTCGTGCCCCGTGTCGTGCGCGCCGCCTCCCGGTACCAGGACGACCGCTCGCTGCTCGAGGACGGGCACGCCGACGCGATCGCCGCCGCGGGGCGTCGCCTGGTGCTCCGCGACCGGCGGAAGAGCCGTCTGCGAGCGACGTGTGCGGGGGCCGTGTGGATGGGCGTCGTCTGCGTGTCCTACAGCGGACCGTTGGCCGTCGCGGTGGTCGGTTCGCTCTCGGTCCTCGACCACTGACCGTCGGCGCACGCCTGCGACGTGGCCCCGGTACGGACGGGAGGCCCGTGGCGGTGTCGCCACCCCTCCCTCGCAGGCTCGGTCGGCGCGCCCCGCATGCCGCTGGCGCGTCATCGCTGAGCGGGGCGCGCCCGTCCGCTTGTCGGTGCGTCGACTACGCGACGGTCGCGCGCGCCTCGGCCAGCGACGGGTAGTCGGTGTAGCCCTCGGCGGTCGCGCCGTAGAAGAGCTCCGGACGCGGCTCGTTGAGCTCGGCGTCGTGCTCCCAACGGTGCGCGAGGTCCGGGTTGGCGATCGCGGCGCGGCCCACGGCGACGGCGTCGGCGTGGTCGCCGTCGACGATCGCGATGGCCTCGTCGCGCGTGGTGAGCGACGAGAAGCCCGAGTTCACGATGAACGGCGCGCCCGCGGTACGGCGGACGTGCTGCACCAGGTCACCGGTCGGCTCGGCGTGCAGGACGTCGACGAAGGCGAGGCCGAGCGGCGCGAGGCCCTCGGCGACGGCGGTGTAGGTGGCGCGCACGTCGGCGGCGTCGTCCTCGATGACGCCCTGGATCCCGTGCTCGGGCGACAGGCGGATGCCGGTGCGGTCGGCGCCGATGGCCTCGGCGATGGCGGTGGTGACCTCGATCGCGAAGCGTGCGCGGTTCTCGGGGGAGCCGCCGTACTGGTCGGTGCGGGTGTTCGACACGGGCGACATGAACTCGTGCACCAGGTAGCCGTTGGCGCCGTGGACCTCGACCCCGTCGAGTCCGGCGGCGATCGCGTTGCGGGCGGCCTGCACGAAGCCCTGCACGGCCTCCTGCACCTCGGCGGTGGTCAGCTCGTGCGGGACGGGCATGTCGGCCTTCGAGCCGTCGGCCAGGTGCGTCTGCCCGGGGGCGGCGATGGCGGACGGGGCGACGATGCGCGGGGTCTGCGAGATGTCGGTGTGCGAGACACGGCCACCGTGCATGAGCTGCATGACGATCGTGCCGCCGGCGGCGTGCACGGCGTCGGTCACGCGGCGCCAGCCGGCGATCTGGTCGTCGGTCTCGATGCCGGGCTGCCCGGGGTAGGAGCGGCCCTCCTGCACGGGCCAGGTGCCCTCGGTGATGATCATGCCGAGGCCGGCGCGCTGCCGGTAGTGCTCGACGAGCAGGTCGTTCGGGACGCCGTGCTCGCCGGCGCGGGTGCGCGTGAGCGGGGCCATGACGACGCGGTTCGACAGGGACAGGGCGCCGATGGAGGCGGGTTCGAAGAGCTTCACGTCAGGGCGAACGACGAGTTGTCCCATGCAATTCCGCCTCGGAGCACTTCTTCAGGCAGTGCGGTCAGTCGCGCGGGCACACGAGCGTCGACGAGCGCACCTGGCCCTCGGGCCGGATCACCTGGTGCTGGGAGAGGGGCTTGCCGCACAGGGGGCAGCCCCGGTCGATCGTCCGGTCGTCGATGCCCTCGGGGCGACCGGCGCCGATCTGCGAGGGGCCCATCTTGTTGATGAGCGTCGTGTTCCACCGTTCGTACCACTGGCCGAAGCGTCCCACGGTGCATCCTTTCGTTCGTGCACGAACCATTATGGCACTGATGGCCGCGGATCACACCTGGTCGACGCGCTCCAGCAGCTCGGTCAGCTCGTCCTTCAGGGACTCGAGTCGGGCGAGTGGCCACCCGAGCCGGTCGGCGACGGCGAGCGGGACCGCCTCGGCTCGGTCGCGCAGGGCGTGCCCGGCGGTCGTCAGGGACACCTCGAGCTGTCGTTCGTCGGCGGCGCTGCGGGTGCGGCGGACGTAGCCGGAGGCCTCCAGCCGCTTGAGCAGCGGGCTCAGCGTGGCGGAGTCGAGTCGCAGCTCGCCGGCGATCTCGCGCACCGACCGCGGGTCCCGCTCCCACAGGGCGAGCATCACGAGGTACTGCGGGTGGGTCAGGCCCATCGGCTCGAGCAGGTCGCGGTACAGCCCGATGACGCTGCGGCTCGTTGCCGCGAGTGCGAAGCAGAGCTGCCGGTCGAGCGCGAGCGGGTCCGGAGCGGTCTGGGTCATGTGTCCAGGGTACTTCGTTCGTGCACGAAAGAGTCGATGCATCGTCTGCACACGCGTCTTCCGACGTTCCACCCGTCGTTCGACGCGTGGAACGTCGGAACATGCGTGCTCGCGACCCGGGGCGGTGGGCGCAACGGCCTGGAGGCCCGGGCCGACCCGTGTGGGTCGACCCGGGCCTCCAGACTGGGTGCGTCGACTACGCGCGGTGCGCGGGCGGGTGGCCCGAGTCGTGCGCGTTCGCGTCCGGCTCCACGGGGAGCGCGTGGGTGCCGGTGTGCGTGTCCTCGTGGCCGGCGACCGGGTGGGTGCGCTCGAGCTTCGCGCCCTCCACGTCGACGTCCGGCACGATGCGGTCGAGCCACTTCGGGAACCACCAGGCGCTCTTGCCGAGCAGGTGCATCGCCGACGGGATGAGCAGCATGCGGACGACGAAGGCGTCGATCAGCACACCGAACGCCAGCCCGAAGCCGATCGGCTTGATGGTGGACGAGTCCGAGAAGATGAAGCCCGCGAACACCGAGATCATGATGATCGCCGCCGCCGTGACCACCGCGCGACCCGCGTGCAGACCGCGCTGGACGGCCACCTTCGCGCTCGCGCCGTGGGCGTAGGCCTCACGCATGCCGGACACCAGGAACAGCTGGTAGTCCATCGCCAGACCGAACAGGATGCCGATCTCGATGATGGGCAGGAAGCTCAGGATCGGTGCCGGGTCGTGCACACCGAAGACCGAGCCGAGCCAGCCGAACTGGTAGATCGCGGTCAGCCCACCGAACGACGCCAGCACGGACAGGATGAACCCGGCGGTGGCGGTGATCGGCACGAGGAACGACCGGAACACGATGATCAGGATGATCAGCGACAGCCCGACGACCACCACGAGGTAGAGCGGCAGCACGTTCGACAGCTTCTCGGACACGTCGATGTTCGCCGACGCGTTGCCGGCGACGCCGAGGGTGACCTTGCCGTCGTCGGTGGAGACGGTCTGCTCGCGCAGGTCCTTCACGACGTTCTCGGTGGAGACGCTGTCCGGGCCGCCGGCGGGCTTCACCTGGAACGCGACGATGTCACGGTCCTTGGAGGCGCCGATTGGCAGCACGGCCTCCACGTCGTCGTTCTTCGCGATGGCCTGGCCGATGGTGACCTCGGTCGCGGTGACGTCGCTCTTGCTGATCGACTCCGGCAGGGTGGCCACGACGAGCAGCGGGCCGTTCTGCCCGGCGCCGAACTCCTTCTCGAGCGTCTTGTAGGCCTTGTACTGGCTCGACTCGACCGCCTCGGACGAACCGCTCGGCAGGCCGAGGCGCATCTGGGTCGCGGGCAGGGCGATGGTGCCGAGCACCGCGACGCCGAGGACGAGCGTGATGACCGCGCGCCAGCTCGACATCGGCTTGTTCGGGATCCGCGTGGAGTCGGTGTTGCCGATCTTCGCGCGCTCCTTCTTCCGCAGGATCCGCATGCCGATGAGCGACAGCAGGGCCGGGGTGAACGACGTCGCGATGAGGATCGCGAAGAGCACCGCGACCGCGCCGACCGTGCCCATCAGGCCGAGGAACGGGATGCCGGTGATGTTCAGCGCGAGCAGCGCGACGATGACCGTCGCACCGGCGAACACCACGGCGTTGCCCGACGTGCCGTTCGCGAGCCCGATCGACTCGTGCACCTGCATCCCCTGCTTCAGCTGGGTCCGGTGCCGGTTCAGGATGAACAGCGAGTAGTCGATGCCGACCGCCAGGCCCAGCATCACCCCCAGCACGGGCGTGACGGAGATGAACTCGACCACGCTCGAGAACGACAGGGCGGTGAGCGAGGCGACGCCGACGCCGAGCACGGCGCTGACGAGCGGGACCGCGGCACCGATGACCGTGCGGAGCATCAGGAGCAGCACGATCGCGGCGATGATGACACCGCCGATCTCACCCGGGCCGAGGATCGACGGCACACCCTGCGCGATGTCGTTCGAGACGTACACGTTGACGCCCTGGATGTCGGCCGACTCGGCGTCGTCCGCGATGGCGGTCTTCGTGTCCGCGGGGACCTCGTAGGTCGACGTCGTGAACTGCACGGTGCCGATCGCGGCGCTGCCGTTGTCCGACACGAAGCGGATGTCCTTCGACAGGTCGAGCAGGTCCGAGCCCTGTTCGAGCTCCTGCTCGTTGTCGTCGAGCTTCTGCTTGTTCGTGTCGATCGTCTTCTGGGCGTCGGCGATCTGCTGCTCACCGGCGTCGATCTGGGCCTGCTGGGCGTCGATCTGCGCCTGCGCCTGCTGGAGCTGGGCGGCCGCTGCCTGCGCCTGTGCGGCGGGGACGGCTGCGCCACCGGCTGCCTGCGCCTGGGCCTTCTGCGCGTCGAGCTGCGCCTGGGCGTCCTCGATCTTCTGCTTGCCGGACTCGAGCTGCGCCTTCTGGGCGTCGAGCTGGTCCTGGCCGGTCTCGATCTTCGCGCGACCGGACTCGATCTGGTCACGGCCGTCGACGATCTTCTGCCGCTGGTCGTCGAGCTGCTGCTGGGTGTCGAAGCCGCTCGTCGTGCCCTTGACGCCGTCGAGCTTCTCGAGGCTGGTCAGGAAGTCGTCGATCTCGGACTGCTGCGACGACGAGAACGCCTTGCCGTCCTTCGTCTCGAAGACGATCGTGCCGTTGCCGCCGTTCGCCGACGGGAACTTGTCGGCGAGCTGGTCCTGCACCTGACTGGTCTTGGTGTTCGGGATCGTGATCGACGACGAGATGGTGCCGGCGAAGAGCGTGTACGTGACGCCCGCCACGGCCATGATCACGACCCAGGTGATGATCACGAGCCAGTGGCGTCGTGCGGAGAACCGTCCGAGACGGTAGAGGAGACCGGCCATGCGGTTGCCTGCGGTCCTTTCGTGTCAGGTGCTGGTGGTGCGGGGTGCGCCGGTGGACCCCTGGGGGATGAGGAGGTGGAGCGGTGTCAGCCGTCGGCCATGTAGCCGCTGCGGACGCTGTGCACGAGTCGTGCGAGCAGGTCGTCCCAGGCGTCGAGCGCCGGCTGGTCGAGCTCGGGGCCGGACGTCGCCAGCCAGTGCTCCGCGATGACGACGATGCCGCTCATGAGCGACTCGACGAGCAGCGCGGCGTCGAGGGGGTCGGCGGCCGGGTAGCGCCGGGCGACCTCGTGCCGGAGTCGTTCGGTCACCCGCGAGAACGCCGTCTGGGTCAGGACCGCGGCCTTCGGGTCGTCCTTGCCGGGGTCGCCGAGGATCCGGTACATGCTGGCGATCGCCGGAGCCAGGTCGGCACCGCGGGCGGCGGACTCGAGCTCGTCGAACATCGAGGCCCGGCTGCCGTCGCCCACCGGGGTGCGGGCCATGTCGGCGAGGAACCGGTCGATGATGACGGACAGCTCCTGCTCGCACACGGCCAGCAGGACCTCGTCGAGCGAGGCGAAGTGGTTGAACACGGTGCGCCGGGCGATGTCGGCCCGGGCGGCGAGGTCGTCCACGCTGAAGTCGCGGCCGCCGCGCTCGTCGATCAGGTCGCGAGCGGCCTGCAGGATCGCCGCACGGTGCTTCGCCTTGAGGGCAGCACGGCGGTCGGTCGCGATGGTCACGAGATCGAACACTAGGTGCATCGATGCACTCGGTGCAACGAGGTTGAGTGCATCCCCAGGTTCGTCCCCCGGTGCGGAACGCCTGTGCTGCACCACTGTTCTGCCGGAGGTGTCGGGTGCAAGACTGGACGGACGAACCGCCGCGTCACCGCCCGCGGATCCGCCGCCGTACGAAGGAGTACCCGATGCCCGTCCGCCTGTCCCCGGAGACCCTCGACGAGATCGCCGCGAGCGGTGTCGCCGTGCCCACCTACGACCGCGACGGCATCACCGCCGGCATCGTCCACTTCGGCGTCGGCGGGTTCCACCGCGCGCACCAGGCGATGGTGATCGACCGGCTCCTGCAGTGCGGCGAGGCCCGCGAGTACGGCATCTGCGGCGTCGGCGTGCTCGAGCAGGACCGTCGGATGGCGACCGCGATGGCCGAGCAGGGCGGCCTGTACACGCTCGTCCTCAAGCACCCGGACGGCACCCGTGAGTCACGCGTCGTCGGCAGCATCGTCGAGTACCTGCTCGCCGTCGACGATCCGGACGCGGTCGTCGAGAAGATGGCGCACCCGGACACCAGGATCGTCAGCCTGACCATCACCGAGGGCGGCTACAACTTCGACCACGTCACCGGCGAGTTCGTCGCCGACGAGCCCGGCGTCGCGGCCGACCTGCGCGGCGACGGCCCGCCCCGCACGGTGTTCGGCCTGGTGGTCGAGGCACTGCGCCGCCGACGGGACCGCGGCCTCGACCCGTTCACCGTGATGTCCTGCGACAACATCCAGGGCAACGGGCACGTCGCCCGGTCGATGTTCACCGCGTACGCCAGGCTGCAGGACCCGGACTTCGCGGACTGGATGGACGAGCACGTGGCGTTCCCGAACTCGATGGTCGACCGCATCACCCCGGTCACCGCCGACGAGGACCGCGCCTGGGTCCGCGACGTGCTCGGCATCGACGACGCCTGGCCCGTCGTCGCCGAACCGTTCTTCCAGTGGGTGCTCGAGGACGACCACCCCGCGGGCCGACCGCCCTACGAGGATGCCGACGTCCAGCTCGTCGACGACGTCGAGCCGTACGAACTCATGAAGCTCCGGCTCCTCAACGCCAGCCACCAGGGGCTCTGCTACTTCGGGTACCTGTCGGGCTACCGCTACGCGCACGAGGCCACCCAGGACCCGGCGATCGCGACCTTCCTGCGCCGTTACATGGACGAAGAGGGCACGCCGACGCTGCACCCGGTGCCCGGCATCGACCTGGAGGACTACAAGTCGACCCTGATCGAGCGCTTCCAGAACCCCGAGGTGCGCGACACCCTCGCCCGGCTCTGCGCCGAGTCGAGCGACCGGATCCCGAAGTGGCTGCTCCCCGTCGTGCGCGAGAACCTGGCGGCCGGTCGGCCCGTCACGCTGTCTGCCGGCATCGTCGCGTCGTGGGCCCGCTACGACGAGGGCACCGACGAGTCCGGTGAACCCATCGAGATCGTCGACCGGCTCGCCGAGCCGCTGCACCGCATCGCCCTGACCCAGCGCGACGACCGCCTCGCCTTCATCGCGAACCGCCAGGTCTTCGGCGACCTGGGCGACGACGAACGGTTCGTCGCCGCGTACCGCGACGCCCTGGACGGGCTCATCGCGGACGGTGCACACGCGACCGTCACGCGCCTGTCGCGGTCCTGAGACGCGACCGACCGGCGGACGGGAGGCCCGTGGCGGCGCCGCCACGGGCCTCCCGTCCGCCTGCTGCCCACGTGACGAGCGCAGGACGGTGGTTCGTGTCCGCGCGCTGACGGTTCCGGTTCGCGAACCCCGAGGATCGTGAACCAGAACCGTCAGCCGCTCACCGCGCGACGTCGTCCCACGGCACCGGGGTGGTCTCGCCCGTCTCCCAGTCGCGGCGCAGCACGCCGTAACCGACCGACCCGACGGCCGGGCCGCCGTCGACTGGCCACGCCTCGCGGTAGTGGGCCTCCTGCACCCAGCCGGCGCGGACGAACACGCGGCGCATGGCGGTGTTGTCCTCGCGGGTCTGGCCCTCGAAGCGCGTGATCGCCGGCATCGTCGTGAACACGTGGTGGGTCACCGCACGCAGGGCGGGGACGCCGAGGCCCCGACCCCGGAAGCGACCGGCCAGGCGCAGGTCGAACAGGGGGACGGGGTCCGCCAGGTCCTCGAGACGGACCAGTCCGATCCGCCCGTGCTCGTCGTGGTCGAGCCAGGAGGTGTCGTGCTCGTCGTCGCGGTAGGCACCGGAGTCGACGGCGCTCGCCGCGTCGGCCGCGCTGATGCGCCGTCGGACGTGGAACGGAAACTCCTCGGACGTCAGGAACGCGAGCAACTCCTGGCGGTCGGCGCCGGTGGGGTCCAAGCGGGTGAGGCGGACGGCGGGAGCTGGCATGCCGCCCAGGGTAGTTGCACGGTCGTCGGGCAGGCTCGGGGCGTGCGAGGTGGGACGAGGACGACGGCCGCGGCCCTGACGGCGCTGGTGCTGGTCGGGCTGGTCGGGCTGGTGGGGTGCTCCGGTGCGCCGGGTGGTGCGACGAACGGGCGGACGTCGTCCGCGTCAGTGTCGGCTTCTGCGTCTGGGGCGGCTTCGGGTGCAGCGGCGCCGTCGACCGACCCGGCGACCGACCCCGCCACCGCGCGGGCCTTCGCGGCGCTGGAACGGCGGTACGACGCACGGCTCGGGGTCGCCGCGATCGACACCGGGAGCGGTCGGACGATCGCGCACCGTGCGGGGGAGCGGTTCGCGTTCGCGTCGACGATCAAGGTGTTCATCGCGGCGGCGGTCCTCGACGCCTCGTCCGACGCCGACCTGGCGACCGTCGTGCACTACGACCGCGGCGACCTGCTCGAGTACGCGCCCGTGACGCGCGAGCACGTCGACACCGGGATGACGGTGCGCGAGCTCGTCGATGCGGCGCTCCGCTCCAGCGACAACACCGCGGCGAACCTGCTGGTGGAACGGCTGGGCGGGCCGAACGCGGTCGAGCGGTGGCTGCGCGGCATCGGGGACCGGACGACGAGCGTCGACCGGGTCGAACCCGACCTGAACCAGGCGATCCCGGGTGACCGACGGGACACGACGACGCCGGAGCGGTTCGCTGCGGACCTCCGGACGGTGCTGCTCGGAGACGCCCTCGACGCTGCCGACCGTCGGGTGCTGCGCGAGGCGATGCTCGGCAACACGACCGGGGACGCGACGATCCGTGCCGGGGTGGACCCGTCGTGGCGGGTGGCCGACAAGACCGGCACGGCGTCCTACGGGGTCCGGAACGACATCGCGGTCGTGACGCCGCCGGGGCGCGACCCCGTCGTGCTCGTGGTCATGACGAGCCGCGCTGATCCCGGGGCGGAGCCGTCTGACGAGCTCGTCGCCGCGGCGACCCGCACCGCGGTGGCCGGGCTGACCGACTGAGTCGCCAGCGTCGCGGGACTGTCGTCGCGGGACTACCGGAGTGTGCTCGCCCAGCGCCCGATCGCGTCGTACGCCCGTTCCCGCACCTCCGGCGCGGACAGCACGACGTCGTGCAGGGCGCCTTCGAGTCGGCGGACCGTGACCTCCTCGCCGAGGGAGAGCGAGCGGTGCGCCACCGTGTCGACGTTCAGGGCGACGTCGGCCCGCGCCATCCCAGGGTCCCACCGCGGCTGGAGCATGCTCTTGTCGCTCAGCATCACCAGGGTCGGGACCGCGATCCCGAGGCCCTTCTCGACCTGTGCCTGGCCGTCGAACACCGCGGCGAGCCACCCGGGGTGCAGGGGGAAGCCGCGCTCCGGCCGCCACTTCTGCTCGTAGGTCCACGACCCCTCGCCCTCGGCCGAGACGGTGCGGGTGTAGAAGCCGGGGTCGACGGCGGGCATCGGCGCGAGGGGGTTTCGACGGGCACCGAGCTTGATGACCGGTGCGACGATGGCCCGGCCGACCGCGGTGGCCTGGAACTCGAGCCACGGGCTGTTCAGCACGAGGCCGTGCACGAGCTCCGGGTGCCGGGCAGCCCAGAGCGACAGGGTCAGGCCGCCCGTGGAGTGGCCCATCGGGACGAGTCGGCGTCGGTCCGAGCCGGGGTGCTCGGCCGAGATCGCGTCGAGCGCGGCGGCGATGTCCTCGTCGTACACCGCCAGGTCGTCGACCATGCCCGGGGTCTGGTACGGGCGCAGGCTCCGACCGTACTTCCGCAGGTCCAGCGCGTGGAACCGGGCGCCGAGCCGCTCCAGGCGTTCGGCGAGCTCGACCTGGAAGAAGTAGTCCGACCAGCCGTGCACGTAGAGCACGTCGACCCCGTGCAGGGGCCCGCGACCGTGCAGCAGCAGGTCCGTCGGGGTGTGCCGGCGGCGGACCAGGGTGGCGACGACGGGTCCCTCGGAGTCGGTGCCGAGCGGCAGTTCGAGCCGCTCGTACGGTGCTCCGAGCACGTCCTCGTGCCACCCCTGGTCCGTCATGCGCCGAGCGTATCCGGCGCTGCTGCGGGTGGTGCTGGTGCGGCGGGGTCCCACGGCCGTCACCCGACCAGGACCACGACCTTGCCGCTGATCCGTCCGGCGGCCGCCTCGGCGTGCAGGGACGGCAGTTCGGTCAGCGGGATGCGCCGGGTGACCTCGACCGTGAGCGCCCCGGCGTCGACCAGGGACACCAGCTCCGCCAGGCGTTCGCGGTTGCGCAGGACGAACACCGTCGCCGCCCGGACCCCGCGGGACTCGTCGTCCGGCGTGGCCATGAACGCCGTGGTGCTGACGACCGCGCCGCCGTCACGCACGGCGTCGACGAGTGCCGCGAAGTCCTGCGGGTCGATCGGGGCGAGGTTGAGCAGCACGTCGACCGGCTCCGTCACGGCGGCACGGACGTCGGTCGTGGTGTGGTCGATGACCTCGTGGGCGCCGGCTGCCCGGACGGCCTCGATGCTGCGCGGGCTCGCCGTCGCGATCACGTGGACCCCGGCGCGGACGGCGAGCTGGATCGCGTACTTGCCCACCACGCCGCCGGCGCCGGTGATCAGCACGCGCTGACCTGCCTCGAGCCGCCCGTCGTCGAACAGTGCCTGCCACGCGGTGAGTGCCACCGAGGGCAGCGCCGCCGCGTCGGCCAGCGGGATGCTCGTCGGTGCGGCGACCACCGCGTCCGCCGGGGCGATGACGTACTCGGCCGCCCCGCCGTCGAGTTCCATCGGCAGGAACCCGACGACTGCGTCCCCGATCGCGATCCCCTCGACGCCGTCGCCGAGCGCGTCGACGGTGCCGGACACGTCGTAGCCGGGAACGTGCGGCAGCTGGACCGGGATCGGCAGGAACCCGCCCCGCATCCCGTTGTCCGCCGCGTTGAACGCCGAGGCGGCCACGCGGAGTCGCACCTGCCCGGCACCCGGGGTGGGCTGCTCGACGTGCTCGGTGCGGAGGACCTCGGGACCGCCGACCTCGTGGAACCGTACTGCCTGCATGATCGTGCCCTTCGTCGGTGTTCCTCGTTGTACTTCGAGTTCGAAGCAACTGACGGTGACGCTAGCACTGCTTCGAACTCGAAGCAACAGGTAGGATGGGAAGCGTGACCGATGTGCCGAACTCCCTGACCCCGACGCAGCTCGGGGCGTACTTCGCCTTCACCGAGGTGAGCAGCCTGCTGCGCCACGCGGTCGAGCGGCAGCTGCGCGACGTGGGCGGCCTGAGCTACGTGCAGTTCCAGCTGCTCGCCCGGCTCGGAGACGCCCCTGGTGGGCAGCAGCGCATGACCGACCTCGCCGACGGGGTCGTCTACAGCCGCAGTGGCCTGACGTACCAGGCGCAACTGCTCGAGCAGCGTGGGCTGGTCGCCCGCGGGCCCTCGCCCGACGACGAACGCAGCACGGTCGTGACGATCACCCGGGCTGGTCGTGACGTCCTCGCCGCGGTCTTCCCCGGACACATCGAGGCGCTGCACACCCTGCTGTTCGCGTCGATGTCGGACGCGGACGTCGACGACCTGGCGCGGATCCTCGGGGGAGCGGCGGAGCACCTGCGCGCGAACCCGCCACGCTCCGCGGGCACGCGGCGGCGCGGCTGACCGACGGTCGCGCCGGCGGGTGTGCGCGGCCTAGCTGCGGGGGGCCCGCACCAGGAAGAGCGTGATGGCGCCCAGGACGACCGCGGCGACGATGAGCGCCCAGGCGAGCACGATGACCGGCCCGTCCCAGGGGGTGAAGAGCAGTCCGACCCCGATCACCAGGGCCACGGCGGCGCCGATGAGGGCGAGGCGGTGCGGTCGTACCGGAGCGGTGCGTGTCACGGTTCCCACGGTACGCGCGCCGGGCTGGCAGTGCGGCGTCGAGCGGGTACGCCGGTCACACCGTCGTGCGCATCACCCACCGCCACTTGGCGATGCGGCGGTCGCGCACGAACCCGAACTGCGTGAACAGTTCTTCCGGCCCGGTGTGCAGGTAGGCACCGCGCTGCGGCTTCCGCTCGACCGTCTGCTCCGGGTAGGCCTCGACGGTCCCGCCGCCGTCCCGCCGGATCTGGTCGAGTGCGGTCGTGACCGCGGCACGTGCGACCCCCTGGCCGCGGTGTCGGGACTCCACGAACACGCAGCCGATCCGCCAGTCCGGCGGCGTCGAGGCGTCGCGGGCGTACGCGCCGGGGTTCAGGATCGTCGGCAGCTCGACCGGCCGCCCGAACTGGCACCAGCCGACCGCCGTGCCGTCGGCGTAGACGAGCACCTGGTGGTTCGTGCCGTTCCGCACGTGGCGGTGCTTCGCCTCCTGGTGGGACACCGTCGGGTCGGGCGTCCCGCGTGGGCCGTCCGGGTGGAAACCGATGCACCAGCACCCGCCCCACACACCGTTGCTGCGGGTCACGAGCGCGGCGAAGTCGGGCCACGTCTCCTCGGTGAGCATCGCCGTCGAGTACTCCATGGGCCGATGATCCTCCGGTCCTGGCGATCCCGCCACCACCGCGACCGTGGTGCTCGGAACGGCGCGCGACCGGTGGTCAGGCCGCGCTGCGCCGGGCGGCGACGAGGCCGGAGACGAGCGCCGCGATGCCGAGCCCGATGCCGACCACGCCGGCGAGTGCACCGAAGAACATCAGCGCCCCGGCACCGATGTTCGCGCCGCCCTCGCCGGAGTCGTTCGCGTTCGCGTACCCACCGACGAACGATGCCAGGAACGCCACGACGAGGAACGCCGTGCAGAGGATGTGCAGCACACGTGGCGCGATCGGGGTCATGCCCGGATCGTAGCGCGGCGGCGGGGAGCGGATCGCACCGGCACTTTCCCAGCGGACACGACGGTGTTCCGCGGGGAAGTCACGGCGACCGCCCGAGCAGGACTGCGAGCCTCTCCGGACCGCGCCGAAGACGGTGCGACCGAGGGGGAACGGACGACATGACGATGCGACGTGCAGTGGGAGCCGCGCTCGGCTTCGTGGGTGGCAGTGTGCTCGCCGGGCTGCTGGTGAGCGTCGGGGTGACTCCGGTGATCGCGGTCGCCGGCGTCGGCACGACCTCGGCGATCGGGGTGTTCGAGTCGCTGCCGGAGGACATCGAGATCGGGCAGCTGCCGCAGCGGAACCAGATCTGGGCGTACCGCGGCGGCGCGCCGGTGCACCTGGCGAACGTGTGGGACCAGGACCGGCAGGAGCTCACGCTCGACCAGATCAGCGACCACCTGGAGCACGCCGCGGTGGACGGCGAGGACAAGCGGTTCTACGAGACCGGCGGTGTCGACGCGACGTCCGTTGTCCGGTCGCTCGTGAGCGTCGCCACGTCCGGGACCGAGGGCGGGTCGGGTGGTTCGACCCTGACGATGCAGCTCGTGCGGAACATCAAGATCCAGCAGGCGAGCGAACTGCCCACGGCCGAGGAGCGCGAGGCCGCGTACGAGGACGCGACCCGGCGGACACCGCAGCGCAAGCTCGCCGAGATGAAGCTCGCGATCAGCCTGGCGAAGCAGTACACGAAGCAGCAGATCCTGGCGGCGTACCTGAACATCGCCTACTTCGGCGACCAGACCTACGGGGTGCAGTCGGCGGCGCAGCACTACTACGGCAAGTCGGCGACCGACCTGACCCCGGCCGAGGCGGCGTCCCTCATCGCGATCGTGCAGTGGCCGGAGCGACGGGACCTGTCGACGCCGGACCACCACCGCGACAACGCCGCGCGGCGGAACGTGATCCTGCGGTCGATGCACGAGCAGGGGCACCTGTCGACCGAGGAGTACCGCACGGCTCGGCTGTCCCGCGTCGCCGACTCCGTCCACCTGACGGCACCGCAGCAGGGGTGCGAGGCGGTCGAGGTGGGCGCGGAGTTCTTCTGTGACCACGCGGAGACCATCGCCCAGCGGCTCCCGCAGCTCGGCGCGACGAAGCAGCAGCGGGCGGACGCCTGGCGCACCGGCGGGTACCGGATCCAGACCACGCTCGACCTCGACCTGAACGCGGAACAGAAGCGGCTGCTCGACCAGTACGACCCGAAGACCGAGACGCGGCTGGCGCTGGGGGCCACGTTCAACACGGTCGAGGCTGGGACGGGCCGTGTGCTGACGATGGCACAGAACACCGACCACGACCGGTCGTCCGACGCGCCCCGCACCGCGACCTCGCTGAACTACGCCACCGACCAGGCGGACGGCAGCTCGACGGGGTTCCAGACCGGGTCGACCTACAAGATGTTCACCCTGCTGGCGTGGATCGAGGCCGGCCGCAGCCCGGACACCGTCGTCGACGGCACACCGCACCCGCACAGCGAGTGGACCGCCTGCGGTGGACCCGCCTCGGCGTTCTGGCAGCCGAAGAACGACTCACCCGGGCAGCGTGGTCCGTACTCGGTCCGGTCGGCGACGGCGCAGTCCGTGAACGCCGCGTACCAGTCGATGGCCGAACAGCTCGACCTGTGCGACATCCGCGACGTGGCCGAGCGGCTGGGGGTGCACCTCGCGACCGGTGGCGAGCTGCCCTGGAACCCGGGGTCCCTGCTCGGCACCGAGAGCATCGCCCCGCTGACGATGGCGTCGGCCTACGCCGGCATCGCGAACGGCGGGCGGTTCTGTGCACCCGTCGTGATCGACCAGGTCGTCGCCCCCGACGGTGAGGAACTCGGCGGACAACCCCGCACCTGCACGCAGGCGGTGTCGCCGCAGACCGCGGCCACCGCGTTCGACGTCATGCAGGGCGCGTTCCGCGGCGGCACGGCGAGCGGCGGGCAGACACCCGACGGCGCGACCCTGTTCGGCAAGACCGGCACCACGGACGCGGCCGACCAGGTGTGGCTGGTGGGCGGGACCTCGCGTGCCGTCACCGCCTACTGGCAGGGCAACACGGACGGCGCGAAGCACAACCTGCGGTCGTTCTCCAACGGTCAGGGCGGCACCTACGCGGGGTCGCGCGCGGCCGTCTGGCGCGACGCGCAGACGGCGGTGAACGCGGCGTTGCCGGTCGGCTGACGGCCCGGAACGCAACCACCAACGGCCTGGAGGCGCGATGCCAGCTGGCACCGCGCCTCCAGGCCGGTTCTCGGTTGCGTCCTACGACAGCTTCTTGCTGTCCTCGAGCCAGCCCGCGAGCTTGGTCATGTAGTCGGCCTGCGACGCGTAGTCGAGGGCCGGGAACGTCCAGCTGTGGACCTGGCCCGCCTCGAGCGCGGCGTTGTCGGCGAAGGTCGGCTGCTTCTCGAGGTCGGCGACCTGGTAGCCCTGCTGCGACAGCAGCAGCACGTCACCGGTGATCTGGCCGGCGTTCTCCCACGAGTAGATGCCCCAGTAGAAGCCCTCGGGCTTCGGGTTGACGAAGTCGACCCCGTACGACGCGTACATCTGCAGCGACGGCTCGTCGGTCGGGCGGGTGACGTACGCGCCGTCACCGTCGGCGTACATCGAGACGACCGACAGGTCCTGCTCCTTCGAGACCTTCTCGAGCTCGTCGGCCGCGGTGTCGAAGCGCTTCTCGGCGGCGTCGACCGTCGACTCCTTCGCGCCGAGGGACTCGGACAGTTCCGCGATCTTCTCGATGACGTCCTCGCCCTTGCCACCCCACTTCACCTGGACGACCGGCGCGATGGCCTCGATCTGCTTCTCCTGCGCCTTGTCCTTGAAGCCGTAGCCGGGCTGCTTCGTGTCGAGCGTGCCCTTGGCGTCGGTCGGGTAGACCGAGGTGACGACGAGGTCGGGCTTGAGCGCGGCGAGCTGCTCGAGGTCGATGTCGCCGTAGGCGGTGCCGAGTTGCGTGATGCCGTCGGTGTCCAGGCCCTTGAAGCGGGCGTCCTTCGCCATCGTCAGCTGCCCGAAGGTGCCGACGGGCTTCAGGCCGTACTCGATGAACGACAGGGCGATGTCGTTCAGCACGACGACGCGCTTCGGCGTGTGGTCGACCTTCACGGTGGCGCCCGTGGCGTCCTCGTACGACCATGCCTTCGACGCGGCGGTGCCGCCGTCGGAGTCGGAGTCGTTCGAGTTGCCGGTGCTCGAGCAGCCGGTCAGGAGGAGTGCCGAGACGGTCACGGAGGTCAGGAGGGCGGCGCGCAGGTGGCCACGTCGGGAGGTCTTCACGTTAGGAGAGGCTAACCTAAGTTCGCGGTACTCGCCAGCACGTCTTCGGTTTTCGTCGGGACGGTGTGCTCGGTCCGGGCGCCCGGGGCTGTGTGCTCCGTCGGGGCGCTCGGGACGGGGTCGTGCTCGTCCGCCTCGGGCACGATCATCGGCGCACCGGTCACCGGGTCGGGGAACACCCGGGCGTGCAGACCGAACGCGTGCTCGAGCAGTGCCGGGGTGAGGACGTCGTGGGGGGTGCCGTCGGCCACGACCCCGCCGTCGTGCAGCACCACGAGCCGGTCGGAGTACCGCGCCGCGAGCGACAGGTCGTGCAGCACCATCACGATCGTCGACCCCTGCTCGCGGTTCAGCCGACGGACGAGCCGCAGGACCTCGAGCTGGTGCGCGAGGTCCAGGTAGGTCGTCGGTTCGTCGAGCAGGAGCGTCTGGGCCTGCTGTGCGACGACCATGGCGATCCAGGCACGCTGGCGCTGCCCGCCGGACAGGCTCGTGACGTCGCGGTGCGCCACCTCGGTCAGACCGGTGGCGGCGATGGCCGCTTCGGCGACGGCCGCGTCCTCGGCGGTCCACGGCTTCGCCCACGACTGGTGCGGGTTCCGGCCGCGCATCACGAGGTCGAGGACGCTGGTTCCAGCGGGGGCGACGGGGGACTGCGGCAGGATCGCGAGCTTGCGGGCGACCTGGCGGTTCGGCTCCCTGCGGATCGGGGTGCCGTCGAGCATGACCTCGCCGGCCTGCGGCTTGAGCACGCGGCCGAACGCCTTGAGCAGGGTCGACTTGCCGCAGCCGTTCGCGCCGAGGAACGTCGTGACGGTGCCGCGTTCGATGCGCAGGTCCAGGTCGCGCAGCACGGGCTGGCGGTCGTAGCCGACGGACAGGCCCGTGGCTTCGAGGACGGGGGTGTCGTGCTGGTCCTGGTGTGGTGCTGTCATCGGGACATCTCCTTGCGGTGACGGACGAGGAGCCAGATCAGGTACGGCGCCCCGATCACGGTGGTGATGATGCCGACCGGCACCTGCCACGGGAACGCGGAACGGGACAGCAGGTCGGCGGCGAGCACGAGCACGGCGCCGAGGGCACCGGCGAGCAGCAGCGGCGGCCGGTTCGTGCCGGCGAGCCGGAGCCCGACCTGCGGGACGACGAACGCGACGAAGCCGACCGGTCCCGCGGCGGCCACGGCGGCGGCGGTGAGCACGACCGCGAGCGCGATGACGAGCAGCCGGTGCCGCTGGACGCCGAGTCCGACGCCCGTCGCGACCTCGTCGCCGAGCTGCCCGATGCCGAGGGCAGCACTCGTCGCGAGCGCGATCGGCACCGCGACGACCGCCACCACGAGCAGCGGCCAGACGCTCTCCCACGAGGTGCTCGACAGGCTGCCGACGAGCCACTGGGACGCCGCGGTGGCGACGGTGATCTTCGCGCGGACGAGCAGGTAGCTCGTCACCGCGTCGAGGGTCGCGCTCACGCCGATGCCGACCAGCACGAGCCGGTAGCTCTGCACGCCGCCGCGCCAGCCCAGGCCGTACACCAGGACCGCAGCGACCAGGGCGCCGATCGTGGCGGCAACCGGGATCCCGCCACCGAGCACCAGGGACGACACCGAGTACGTCCCGCCGCCGAGGACGATCGCCGCGACCGCACCGACGCTCGCGCCCGCGGTGACACCGATGATGTCCGGGGTACCGAGGGGGTTGCGGGTGAAGGTCTGGGTGAGCGCGCCGGCCACCCCGAGCGTCAGGCCGACGAGTGCGCCGGTGAGCACGCGGGGCAGGCGCAGGGTGGTGATGATGAAGGCGTCCGGCCCGGACTCCAGGCCGAGCAGGGACCGGATGACGACCCCGGGGGCGATCCACGTCGATCCGACCGCTGTCCCGATGACGATGAGCACCAGGACGGTGGCGAGCGACCCGACCGTGTACCAGAACACCCGGGGGCGCCAGGCGAGGCCGACGGGGCCGATGCGGATGCCGGCGCGGCCGGGGGTTCGTGCAGCCGAGGCGGGCGTGCCGGGCGTGGTGGTCTCGGGCGTGCTGCCGGGCGTGCTGCCGGTGCTGCGCACCGCTGCCCCGCTCACAGCGACACCAGCGATCTGCGACGGGCCACGGCGACGAACACGGGGCCACCGATGACTGCGAGCACGATGCCGACCTCGACCTCGGAGAACCCGCCGATCAGGCGACCGATGACGTCGGCGAGCAGCACGAGGGCGGCTCCGACCAGACCGGAGACCGGCAGGGTCCAGCGGTGTCCGGTGCCGACGAGTGCGCGGGCGACGTGCGGCACCGTCAGGCCGACGAAGCCGATCGGGCCGGCAGCAGCGGTCGCCCCGGCGGCGAGCAGCGTGATCCCGCCCAGGCCGACGAGCCGCGCGACGAGCACGTTCTCGCCGAGCCCCTTCGCCAGCTCGGACCCGAGCCCGAGGGCGTCCAGAGCGCGGACGTTCAGCACCGCGAGCACGAGCCCGGCGGCCAGGAACGGCCACACCGCCCCGAGGATGTCGAGCTGCCGTGCCGCGAGGGACCCGACGACCCAGAGCCGGTACGCGTCGAGCGAGGCCTGGTCGGTCAGCACGACGAAGGAGGTCAGGGCGGCGAGCAGCGCCGAGACCGCGGCCCCCGCGAGGGCGAGTGGCACCGGACTGGCAGTGCCGCTGCCGGCGATGGTCACCGAGAAGACGACGACGCTGGCGACCAGGGCCCCGACGAGGGCGAACCAGACGGTCGCACTCGTGCTCGTCACCCCGAACACGTAGACGCCGAGCACCACCGCGAGTCCGGCACCAGACGAGACGCCGAACAGGCCGGGGTCGGCGAGTGGGTTGCGGGTGTGTCCCTGCATGAGCAGCCCGGCGATGCCGAGGGCTGCCCCGACCGCAGCACCGATGAGCGTGCGCGGGATGCGGGACCCCCACACGATCGCCTCGTCGGTGCTCGATCCGGAGCGCGTGAGCCCCGCCCACACCTCGGCGACACCGATGCGGTTGCTGCCGAGCAGCATGCTCGCCACGGCGACGAGCACCAGGGCGACGACGAGGCCGATGACGACCGCGGTCCGTCGCCGCATCGCGGTCCGGTGCACACCGAGGGCGCGGGACGCGTCGCCGTCTCGGGTGCTGGACGCGACGGGTTCGGGGGCCTCCGGACCGGAAGCCAGAACGGGATTGGGGGCTGGCACGGAAGTCATCTTAGGTTAGCCTTGCCTCATGGCGAAGACCCCGCGGCTCCTGCCGACGAACCCCCGGCTCTTCCGCGCCCGTGTCCTCCGGACCCAGCGGGTGACCCCCTCGATGCAGCGCGTCACCGTCACCGGCGATGACCTGCACGAGTTCGGCTACCTCGGTTTCGACCACTGGTTCCGCCTGTTCGTCCGACGCCCCGACCAGCACGCCTTCCGGATGCCCGACCTGGACGGCAAGAAGTGGTGGCCGACGTTCCTCGGCATCCCCGAGGACATCCGTCCCCACTGCGCGAACTACACCGTCGCCGCGTACCGGCTGCTCGCCGACGGCACCGCCGAGCTGGACATCGACTTCGTCGTGCACCTGGACCACCGCGGTCAGCTCGAGGGCCGCGCCGCGATCTGGGCCTGCTCCGCCCGCCCCGGCGAGGAACTCGCGATGCTCGACCAGGGCTGCATCTTCGACGTCCCGGCCGGCACCAGCGAGGTCATCGTCGCGGCCGAGGAGACCGGTCTGCCCGGCGTCGTCGGCATCGCCGCGTCGTTGCCGCGCGACACCGTCGGCCGCATCATCCAAGAGGTCCCGACCCCCGCCGACATCCGCGACCTCGACGCCCCCACCGGCGTGCAGGTGACGTGGATCGTCCGGCAGCCGGGCGCCGTCCCCGGCAGTGGCGCCCTCGCCGAACTGCAGCGGCACGTGCCGTCCGACGATCAGGGCTACGCGTTCGTCGTGGGGGAGTCAAGACTCGCAACGGAGGGCCGCCGCCACCTGCACCGTGCGGGCCTGCCGAAGTCGCGCATCACGTTCTCCGGGTTCTGGAAGCACGAGACGAAGGTTTCCGTCCCCGCCTGACCCGCGCGTGCCTGCCAGGCATGCCCGTTCCCGCCAGGTACGCCCGGTTCTGCCAGGTACGCCCGATCCTTCCCCTTGCGCGCGCGATGCCTGGTGCTTCCGGGCGTACCACCACGGAACTTCCGACCAGGTATGCCCGTTCCCGCCAGGTATGCCCGGTTCTGCCAGGTGCGCCCGGTCCTTCCCTTGGCGTGCGCGATGCCTGGTGCTTTCGGGCCTACCACCAAGGAACTTCCGACCGAGTACGCCCGGTTCCGCCAGGTGTGCCCGCTCTGCACAGGTACGCCCGTTCTCGCCAGGTACGCCCGGACCTTCCCCTGGTACCCGCGATGCCTGGTGCTTTCGGGCATACCACCAAGGAACTTCCGCCCAGGTACGCCCGATCCCGCCAGGTACGCCCGGTTCCGCCAGGTATGCCCGCTGTGCACAGGTACGCCCGGTCTCGCCAGGTACGCCCGGTTCTTCCCCTGGTACCCGCGATGCCTGGTGCTTTCGGGCATACCACCAAGGAACTTCTGCCCAGGTACGCCCGGTTCGACCAGGTACGCCCGATCCCGCCAGGTACGCCCGAAAGCACCAGCCGCGCCGCGCTCGCGACGCGACCACCGGACGGACGGGAGGCCCGGTGCCAGCTGGCACCGGGCCTCCCGTCCGTGGTGGGGTGGCGTCAGCCCTTGAGGCCCGAGCCCGTCACGCCCTCCACGATCTGCCGCTGGAAGATCAGGTAGAGGATGATCAGCGGCAGCGCCGCGAGGATCGCACCGGCCTGGATGTCGGCGTAGCGCTGCCCGAAGCTGCCCTGGACCGTGGCGAGCCCGACCGGGATCGTCATGAGGTCCGGGTTGGACAGCACGAACAACGGCAGCAGCAGGTTGTTCCACACCCCGACGAAGGTCAGGATCGTCACGGCCGCGATCACCGGACGCGACAGCGGCAGGATGACCGACCAGTAGACCTTCCAGATGCCGGCGCCGTCGATGCGCGCGGCCTCTTCCAGCTCCTTCGGGATGCCGTCGAAGAACTGCTTGAAGATGAACACCGCGATCACGGCGGGCACCTGCGGGAAGATCACCGACCAGTAGGTGTTGAGCAGGCCGACCGCGTTGAGCTCCTGGAAGATCGGGATGATCAGCACCTGCGTCGGGATCATGATCCCGAGGATGATGAGCAGGAACGCGATGTTGCGGCCGCGGAACACCAGCCGCGACAGCGCGAACGCCGCCATCGACGCGAACAGCACGGTGAGTGCCGCCGTGACGACGCTCGTGATGGCGCTGGCGAGGTACCAGTTCCAGATGTCGCCGGCCTGGAACAGCGACGAGTACGAGTGCAGCGTCGGGTTCCAGCTCGACAGGATCGCGTTCGCGCCGAGTGCGGCGACGCCGTTGTCGGACAGCGACGTCTTCAGGGCGAACACGCTCGGGATGAGCCAGATGATCGCGAAGATCGTCAGGACGATCCCCGACGCGATCGTGAAGCCGCGACCGCTGACGCCGATCTTCGCGGCGCTCGTCGGAGCGGCGGACGACACGCCGGTGCGGAGCTTGCGGCCGGTGGTGATGCTCTCGGTGGCGGTCATGTCAGGCCCCGATCTCTCGCTTGGCGGCAGCGCGCTCGACGAGCTGCCGGATGACCGCGATCGCCACGATCACGATGAACAGGAGGACCGACGCGGCCGATGCGGCACCGAGCCGGTTGTCGGTGAAGCCGACGCCGGTGATGAGCTGCAGCGAGACCTGGGTCGAGATGCCCGGCCCGCCGTTCGTCATCAGGTAGACCTGGTCGAAGATCTTCAGGCTCGCGATGATCTGCAGCAGGACGACCAGCGTCGTCGTGCGGCCGAGCAGGGGGAGCGTGATCGACTTGATCTGCTGCCAGTTCGACGCGCCGTCGACGGCGGCTGCTTCGTACAGTTCGCGCGGGATCTCCTGCAGGCCGGCCAGGTAGAGCACGAAGTTGAAGCCGAGGGTCCACCACACGGTGGCGATCGCGACACCGATCATGGCCGTGTTCGGGCTCGACAGCATGCCGGAGCCGGGCGTCATGCCGATCGCCGACTGCAGGCTCGCCCACAGACCGGTGCTCGGCGTGAAGATGAACACCCAGATCAGCGAGATCGTCGCCGACGGCAGGATGAACGGCAGGAAGAACGCCAGACGGAAGAACCACTGCCCGCGGTTCATCCGGTTCGTCAGCACGGCGAACACGAACGCCAGGATGACGAGCGGCGGGGTCGTGTACAGCGTGAACTGCAGCGTGTGCCAGAGCGACGACCAGAAGTCGCTGCGCCCGAGCATCTCGGCGTAGTTCGCGAACCCGGCGAAGCTGCCGAGCCCGGTGCGGACGGTCGAGGTGTTGAAGAAGCTCGTGACGATCATCCAGACCGTCGGGCCGAGCAGGAAGGCCACGTAGAACAGGCCGAACGGGGCGAGGAACAGCCAGCCGCTGCGGCCCTGGCCGCGGTTCACGCTGGAGCCGTAGGAGCGGTTCCGGCGGAGACGCGGCGCGGTGGCCGCGTCGGTCGGCCGGTCGAGGACAGGTGCTGTGGTCACGTCATCGTGCCTTTCGCGCGGTGTTCACGGCGATCGCGGGGGTCGTCTGCCCGGCGTGGTCCGGCCGGGTGGTTGCGTGCCGGGTCACAGGGGGCTCGGGGTGTTGAGGTACGTCGCGAGCTGCGACTTGATGGCGCGCAGTGCCTGCGCGGGGGACGAGCTGCCCTGCTGCACGAGGGCGAGCTGGGCGCCCACCGTGCCCTCGAACGTCGAACCCGACCCGCCGTACCAGGCGGCGTCGTCGAACACGGCGGTCTCGGCTGCGGCCGCGTAGTTCGACTGCGGCGTGAGCTTCTTGTACGCCGCGCTGTCGAACGTCGGGATGTAGGCCGGTACGTGCCCGCCCTCGGCCCACGTCAGGCTCTGCTCGAGCATCTGCTTGATGAAGAGCATGTGCTGCTTGCGCTGCTCCGGCGTGCGGGCCTTCTTCGGCAGGACGAACGTGTGCGAGTCCGCCTGGGTCGCCGGCTTGTCGTAGAGCTGCGGGATCGGCGCCATGCCGAAGTTCAGGCCCTTGATCGACTGCGCGGTGCTGATCTCCCACTCGCCCTGCATGAAGAAGCCGGCCTTGCCGTCGAACATGAGCGACTGCGCGGTGGCGTAGTCGAGCGCCTTGTTCAGCCAGCCCTCCTTCACCCACTTCTGGGTGCGGCTCGTGACCTCGTTGTAGGCGTCCTCGTTGACGGTGAGCTTGGACCCGCCGTCGCTGATGAACGGGGTGGCGTCCTTCAGCTGGTTGTACATCGTCCAGAAGAAGCGCCACGGGGTGGCCGTCTCCGGCACCACGTTCGCGACGTTGAGCGCCGTGCCGCCGGTGACCTTGGCGACCGCGGCGAGGGCCTTCTCGAAGTTGTCCATGCCGTTGAGGTCGACGAGGTTGCCGTCGCCGTCGATCAGGCCGGCCTTCTTGCAGACGTCGACGTTGTAGAAGAGGACGAAGGGGTGGGTGTCGAGCGGGACCGCGATGTTGTTGCCGTCGGTCTTCTGCGCCGCCCAGGCCTTCTGGTTGAAGTCGGCGGCGCTCAGGCCGACGCTCGCCAGGTCGTCGGACGTGATCGGGTCGAGCAGGTCACCGTCCCAGAGCGGCTTCGCGCGGGTCAGGTGCGCGACCGCGACGTCCGGCGGCTTGTTCCCGACGGTCGCCAGTGTCAGCTTCGAGTAGTACGGGTTGCCCCACGCGAACGTGGTGCCCTGCAGCGCGCTCGAGCCGCCGTGCTGCTTCGCGTAGCCGTCCTCCATGGCCTGCATGCGGACGCCGTCGCCGCCGCCGAACAGGTTCCAGAAGACGAGGGTCTCGGGGTTGAGTGCGCTACCGGCGAGGCCGGCGGCGAGGGGGCTCGAGCAGGCGGCGAGCGGCAGGACCGTCGCGGCCGCTGCGCCGGCGGCGAGGAAGCCCCGGCGCGAGAGGCGCGACGCGGGTGTTGCGGGTGGGATCGGCATGGCATCACTCCATCGGGATGGGCCGGGCTCGGGAACAGGGTCGGTGCTCCCGCCGGAGCATCGCTGCTCCGGACCCGGAGCACTGCTGCTCCGGACACGGAACGACCTTCCGGTGCTCCGTGAGCGCTCACATTAGCGCTCGCTCCCGGCATCCGCCACCCCTTTCGCGACGGCGTGGAACCCGGTAGCGTTTCTGTCAGGTGAGCGCTCACTTTCGTGACGGCCCGCTTCGGTTCCCGTCCGTGGCCCCACCCGCTCCCCGCACGAACCGCACTGCCACGATCGAAGGAGATCCATGCCCCGCACACACCTCGTCCTCGACGCCGCGTTCACCGTGGGGCCGGTGCGACGTCGCCTGTTCGGCGGGTTCGTCGAGCACCTCGGCCGCCACGTCTACGACGGCATCCACGAGCCCACCCACGAGACCGCCGACGAGCACGGCTTCCGCAAGGACGTCGTCGAACTCGTCAAGGAACTCGGCGTCTCCGCCATCCGCTACCCCGGTGGCAACTTCGTCTCGGGGTACAAGTGGGAGGACGGCGTCGGCCCCGTCGAGCAGCGCCCCCGCCGCCTCGACCTGGCCTGGCACTCGACCGAGACCAACGAGGTCGGCCTGCACGAGTTCCAGCACTGGCTCGACCAGGTCGGCTCGGAGCTCATGCTCGCCGTGAACCTCGGCACCCGCGGCACGCAGGAGGCGATCGAGCTCCTCGAGTACGCGAACATCGACGCCGGGACCGCACTGTCCGAATACCGTCGTTCGAACGGTCGCCAGGAACCCTTCGCCATCAAGATGTGGTGCCTCGGCAACGAGATGGACGGCCCGTGGCAGCTCGGCCACAAGAACGCCGACGACTACGGCAAGCTCGCCGCCATGACCGCCAAGGCCATGCGGCAGATCCAGCCCGACCTCGAGCTCGTCGCCTGCGGTTCCTCCGGGGCGTCGATGCCGACGTTCGGCGAGTGGGAGCGCACCGTCCTCGAGCACACCTACGACGACGTCGACTACATCTCCGCGCACGCCTACTACGAGGAGGACGACGACCTGCCGTCGTTCCTCGCCTCGGGCGCCAACATGGACCACTTCATCAAGACGGTCACCACGGCCGCCGACCACGTCCAGGCGCAGAAGAAGTCCGACAAGCGCATCGACATCTCGTTCGACGAGTGGAACGTCTGGTCGATCAAGAAGTGGGAAGCGAAGGCCAAGACCTTCACGCTCGACGAGTGGCCCGTCGCCCCGCGTCTGCTCGAGGACGTCTACACCGTCGCCGACGCCGTCGTCGTGGGTGGCCTGCTCATCTCGCTGCTCCGCCACGCCGACCGCGTCGCCTCGGCCTCGCTCGCCCAGCTCGTCAACGTGATCGGCCCGATCATGACCGAGCCCGGTGGCCCGGCCTGGCGCCAGACGACCTTCTTCCCGTTCTCGGTCACCTCGCGCCTGGCGCAGGGCACCTCGCTGCAGGTCAAGGCCTCGGGTGACACGGTCGACGGTGGCAAGCACGGCGAGGTCCCGGTCGTGGACTCCGCCGCCACCGTGTCCGAGGACGGCAAGGCCGCGGTCTTCCTGATCAACCGCCACCCGTCCGAGCCGACCACGGTGACGATCGACCTGGCCGGCATCGGTGCGACCGGTGACGTCCACGCCGAGGGCGTCTGGGACGACGACCTGCACGCCGTGAACGACCTGGAGAACACCTCGCGCGTGGGGCTCCGCACGAACGAGTCGGTCCGCCGCGAGGGCGACACCGTCACGATCGAGCTCCCGCCGGTCTCCTGGACCGCCGTCTCGATCGGCTGACAAGGCGCCTCGGCGCACGCCACGGCGGGCGTCGAGTGAGCACAGAGGACGTCGGGCGCGACTTCACGGGGTGAGCGACACCTCACGGGGTGACGGGCGCGTGGACTGTCGCTGGGCCCGTGACGTGGCCCGCGCGGCGGCCGGGAGGCCCGTGGCGGCCTGGCACCGGGCCTCCCGTCCGGCATGTGGTTGCCAAAGCGACAGGTGGTCGGCAGTTAGCCGGGTCAGGTCCGCGAAACCGACAGTTCTCCACGGACGTTCGGAGCGATTCTGTCGCTTTCGCGGAAAGGGCCGTGGCGTCGCGGCGGCGGACGGGAGGCCCGTGCCGGCCTGGCACCGGGCCTCCCGTCCGGCATGTGCGCGAGTTCACGGGCTGGGTGACAGTTCACGGGGCCGTGCGCACGTGATGTGGCGGTGAGCGCGAAACGCGCGCCGCGTCAGCGCGCCGGCGGCGGCGCCGTGCTCGCGCGCTCGACGAGCCGCACCGGCACCAGGTCTGCCGCGACGCTGACCCGCTCGCCGTCGATCTGGGCGAGCAGGTTCGCGACCGCTCGGCGGCCGACCTCGTCGAAGGACTGGTGCACGGTGGTGAGCGGCGGCCAGAACGAGTCGGACTCGGGGGAGTCGTCGAACCCCACCACGCTCAGCGACGACGGCACCGGCCGTCCGGACTCGTGTGCGGCGCGCAGGACACCGAGGGCGGTCTGGTCGTTCGCGGCGAACACCGCGGTGATCTCCGGGCGTGCGGCGATCTCGAGCCCGGCCTCGTAGCCGTGCTCGGTCGTCCAGCCGCCGCGGAACACCGGGGGCACCGGTCGACCGGCGCGCGTCAGGGTGTCCTGCCACGCGGCGAGGCGACGTGCGGCCGAGTACGACGACTCCGGCCCGGCGACGTGCCAGACGGTCTCGTGCCCGAGGTCGAGCAGGTGCTGCGTGGCCTGTCGAGCGCCGTCGGCCTGGTCGGTGTCGATCGCGGGGTGGTCGGTGCTGCCCGTGGAGTCGATGATGACCATCGGCACGCCGTCGGGCAGCACGACCTCGGCGGTGTCGATGATGTGCGACTCGATGATGATCACGACGCCGTCGACGGCCTGTTCGTGCAGGCGCGAGAACGCGGAACGGACGCCCGCCTCGGTGCGCGAGGCCATCGGCAGCAGGGTGATCGTGAAGTCGGCGACCCCGGCGGCGTCGGCGATCGCCTCGAGCGTGCGCATGTTGCCGAAGGAAGCGAGCGTGAACATGATCACGCCGATGGTTCGGAAGCGGCCGGAGCGCAGGGCGCGGGCGGCACGGTTGGGCCGGTAGCCGAGGGACTCCATGGCGCGCTGGACGCGGTCGCGGGTCTCCGGGCTGACGTTGTCGAACCCCCGGGCGACGCGTGAGACCGTCTGCATCGACACCCCGGCGGCCTCGGCCACGGCGGCCATCGAGGGGGCGCGGCGGGTGCCGGCGGGGGACTCCATCGTCACGCTGGCGCTCCTTCCGGATCGAGGGGCCGAACGGTCGGCCTCCCCGGACGCTAGCGCATGTTGACGTTGCCATGCTATCGTCGCGTCGTTCGATGTTGACGTCAACATCGGTGACCGCCCGGACACCCTGATCCGGCCCGGGCCGAGCCGCCGACATCGACCACCCGAACGCAGCAGACGAAGGAGTCACATGAGCACGCTCGCAGCGCGCCCCGGTGAGGCAGCACCGCGCCCCACCGCCGAGCGCCCGGCCGGCCGCCGCCCCAAGCCGCGGGGACGGCTCACCGGATGGCTGTTCGTCGGCCCGTTCGTCGTCGTCCTGGTCCTGATGCTCATCGTGCCGATCGGCTACGCGCTCTGGCTCAGCCTGTTCCGCGACCAGCTCATCGGCGGCAACCAGTTCGTCTGGTTCGCCAACTACGTGCAGCTCTTCCAGGACGCCAAGTTCTGGTCCGGGTTCGGCCGGGTCGCGATCTTCCTGGTCGTCCAGGTGCCGATCATGCTCGGCCTCGCGCTCGTCGCCGCCCTCGCCCTGGACAGCGCCCGACTCTGGGGGACGAGCTTCTTCCGCATCGCGGTGTTCCTGCCCTACGCCGTTCCCGGTGTCGTCGCGGCCTTGATCTGGGGCTTCATCTACGGCAACCAGTTCGGGCTGACGGGCGCCGCGAACGACGCGCTCGGCATCGACCTGCTGCAGCCGTTCAGCCCGAGCTGGGTCCTGACGTCGATCGGCAACGTGGTCACGTGGGAGTTCCTGGGCTACAACATGCTGATCTTCTACGCCGCACTCCGCACCGTCCCCGGTGAGCTGTACGAGGCGGCCGAGCTCGACGGCGCCGGCCCGATGCGCACGGTCTTCTCGATCAAGCTCCCGGCGCTCCGCGGCCCGATGGTCATCGCCACGATCTTCTCGATCATCGGCAGCTTCCAGCTCTTCAACGAGCCGAACCTGCTCAAGACGCTCGCCCCGAACGTCATCGGCAGCGCCTTCACCCCGAACATGTACGCCTACTCGCTGTCCTTCAGCGGTCAGCAGTTCAACTACTCCGCCACGGTCGCGATCGTGATGGGCGTGATCACCGCGGTGATCGCCTACGTCGTCCAGGTCCGCGGCACCCGCGAGGAGAACCGATGAGCACCATCCAGCACCCCGCCGGGCCCGCAGCGGCCACGGTGACCGAGGCGACCACGACGCAACGTGCGCCGCGCACCCGCTCGATCCGCGCCTCCAGGAAGGCAGACCAGCACGTCGACGGACGCAAGCCGAAGCGTTCCGGCCTGCTGACCGCGGTCATGGTCGTCTTCGTCGTGTACTCGTTCGCGCCGCTGTTCTACCTGCTCGTGAACAGCACGAAGACGCAGGCGTCGCTGCTCTCCACGTTCGGTCTGTGGTTCGGCAGGGACTTCAACCTCTGGCAGAACATCGTCGACACGCTGACGTACAACGACGGCATCTTCCTGCAGTGGTTCGGCAACACGCTGCTCTACGTCGTCGTCGGTGCCGGCGGGGCCACCCTGCTCGCCACCGTCGCGGGCTACGGCATGGCGAAGTTCCAGTTCCCCGGACGCCGCGCGGTCTTCGCCGTCGTCCTCGGCGCCATCGCGGTCCCCGGCACGGCGCTGGCGGTCCCGACCTTCCTGCTGTTCTCGCAGGTCGGCCTGACCAACACCCCGTGGGCGATCATCCTGCCCTCGCTGATCAGCCCGTTCGGCATGTACCTGATCTGGACCTACGCGGTCGAAGCGATCCCGGCCGAACTGCTCGAGGCCGCCCGCATGGACGGCGCCGGTGAGTTCCGGATCTTCTTCACGATCGCGCTCCGCCTGCTCGCGCCCGGTGTCGTAACCGTCCTGCTGTTCGCGGTCGTCGCCACCTGGAACAACTACTTCCTGCCGCTCATCATGCTGAGCGACCCGAAGTGGTACCCGCTGACGGTCGGCCTGAACCAGTGGAACGCGCAGGCCACCGGGTCCGGCGCGCAGCCGATCTACAACCTCGTCGTCACGGGATCGCTCCTCACGATCATCCCGATCGTGGTCGCGTTCCTCTTCCTCCAGCGCTTCTGGCAGTCCGGCCTCGCGGCCGGGTCGGTCAAGGCCTGATCCCTTGGACGGGAGGCCCGTGGCGACCCCGCCCCTGTCCTCCGGTCCGGCACACAGCAGCACCACCCCCTCCACGAAGAAGTGAAAGGCACTCCCATGAACAAGCGTCTCCGGCGCGGCCTCAGCGCCCTCGCCATCGGCGTCACCGCCGCGATCGCCCTCGCCGCGTGCGCCTCCGGCGGCTCCGGCTCCGGCGGATCGGCCGACGACATCGACAAGGCCCTGCAGGACGGTGGCACCCTGACCTACTGGTCGTGGACCCCGTCGGCGAAGGCCCAGGTCGCCGCGTTCGAGAAGCAGTACCCCAAGGTGAAGGTCAAGCTCGTCAACGCCGGCACCGGTGCCGACCAGTACACGAAGCTGCAGAACACGATCAAGGCCGGCTCGGGCGCCCCCGACGTCGCCCAGGTCGAGTACTACGCCCTGCCGCAGTTCGCCCTGTCCGAGTCGCTGCTCGACCTGTCGAGCTACGGCTTCGACTCGCTCGAGAAGGACTTCGCGAAGAGCACCTGGAGCTCGGTGTCGATCGACGGCAAGGTCTACGGCCTGCCGCAGGACTCCGGCCCCATGGCGCTGTTCTACAACAAGAAGGTCTTCGACAAGCACGGCATCGCCGTGCCGAAGACGTGGGACGAGTACGTCACCGCGGCCAAGAAGCTGCACGAGGCAGACCCGAAGGCCTACATCGCGGCGGACTCCGGCGACGCCGGCTTCACCACGAGCATGATCGCCCAGGCCGGTGGCACCCCCTTCACCACCGACGGTGACAAGGTGACCATCAACCTGCAGGACGAGGGCACCAAGAAGTGGACGAGCACCTGGAACGAGCTCGTCGAGCAGGGCCTGCTGTCGAAGACGGTCGGCTGGACCGACGACTGGTACAAGCAGCTCGGCAACGGTGAGATCGCCACGATGATCACCGGTGCCTGGATGCCCGGCAACCTGGAGTCCGGCGTCGCCCAGGCCTCGGGTGACTGGCGCGTCGCCCCGATGCCGACCTACGACGGTGGCACCGCCCAGACCGCGAACAACGGCGGCAGCGCCCAGGTCGTCATGAAGCAGTCGAAGAACCCGGCCCTCGCCGCCGGCTTCCTCAAGTGGCTGAACTCCTCGAAGGAGTCCACGAAGGTCTTCATGGAGTCCGGCGGCTTCCCGTCGACCACCGCTGACCTCGACTCGTCGGCGTTCCTCGACGAGAAGCCGGAGTACTTCGGCGGCCAGCAGATCAACAAGGTGCTCGTCGACGCGTCGAAGTCCTCGGACAACGACTTCACCTACCTGCCGTACCAGGTCTACGCGAACAGCGTCTACGCCGACACCGTCGGTCAGGCGTACGAGAACGGCACCTCGCTCGACGCCGGCCTGCAGGCCTGGCAGAAGGCCCTCGCCAAGTACGGCAAGGACCAGGGCTTCACGGTCTCGTCGAAGTAGTTCGACAGCATCCCCGCGGGGCCGTGCGGACACGTCCGCACGGCCCCGCTCCACGCCCGGCCCGGCTCCACGCCCGGCCCGGCTCGACGCCCGGCCCGGCCGGCAACGAAAGAACCACACCATGCGCTTCGCCATCGGCGACACCGACTTCCTGCTCGACGGCGAGCCGCACCGGGTCCTCTCCGGCGCGATCCACTACTTCCGCGTCCACCCCGACCTGTGGGCCGACCGGATCCGCAAGGCGAAGCTGATGGGCCTCAACACCATCGAGACCTACGTCGCCTGGAACGCGCACGCACCGTCGCCCGGGGTGTTCGACCTGTCGGGTGGCCTGGACCTCGGCCGCTTCCTCGACCTCGTCGCCGCCGAGGGCATGCACGCCATCGTCCGCCCCGGCCCCTACATCTGTGCCGAGTGGACGAACGGCGGCCTGCCGTACTGGTTGTTCGCCGACGGCTCGGTGGGCGTCCGGCGCAACGAGCCCGGGTTCCTCGCAGCGGTCGAGACGTACCTGCAGCACCTGGCCCCCGTGCTGGTCCCGCGGCAGATCGACCAGGGCGGGCCCATCGTCCTGGTGCAGGTCGAGAACGAGTACGGCGCCTACGGCTCCGACCCCGAGTACCTGCGCGCACTCGAGCAGATGCACCGCGACATCGGGCTGACCGTCCCCTTCACGAGCGTCGACCAGCCGATGGGCACCATGCTCGAGGACGGCTCCCTGCCCTCGCTGCACAAGACCGGGTCGTTCGGCTCACGGTCCGCCGCCCGGCTCGAGCGCCTGCGGCAGGCGCAGCCCACCGGACCCCTGATGTGCTCGGAGTTCTGGGACGGCTGGTTCGACAGCTGGGGCGAGCACCACCACACCACGCCGGCGTCCGCCAGCGCCGAGGACCTCGACGTCCTCCTCGCCGCCGGCGGCTCGGTGAACATCTACATGTTCCACGGCGGCACGAACTTCGGCTTCACGAACGGCGCGAACGACAAGGGCGTCTACCGCCCGATCGCGACGTCGTACGACTACGACGCCCCGCTCGACGAGGCCGGCCGGCCGACGTCGAAGTTCCACGCCTTCCGCGCGGTGATCGCGCGCTACGCGCCCGTCCCGCCGCTGCCCGCGACGATGGAGCCTGGTGGGTCGGGTCGCCTCGGTCCCGTGGTCGCGTCCGGCGACGGCCTGGAGGCCCGGATCACCCCCGCCACGGACCTCGCCGTCCGTCTGGACCGCGTCGCGTCGCTCCGTTCCCTGCTGCCCACGCTCACGGCGTGGTCCGCGCACGACGAGCCGCCGACCTTCGACGCCCTCGGAGCCGCGAGCGGCTTCGTCGCCTACCGCGCCGAGGTCGACCTGCCCGCCGGAGGGGTGCTGACCGTCGGCACCGAGGTGCGAGACCGAGCGATCGTGTCGGCCGACGGTGTCGTGGTCGGGGTCCTGGAGCGCGAGCACCACGACCGCGCCATCACCCTGCCGCCGGTGACCGGCACGCTCGAGCTCCTCGTCGAGGACCAGGGCCGCGTCGACTACGGCGTCCGCATCGGCGAGCCGAAGGGCCTGATCGGCGGCGTCTCGATCGACGGTGTCCCGGTGGCCCGCTGGACGGCGTCGCCGCTCGCCCTCGACCCCATCGCGCCGGACGCCGTGAGCGCGCTGTCCGAGGTCGCTCCGACCGGCGGCGACGTGCTCGCCGGGCCGACGTTCGCAGCTGGCTCGTTCGACCTGGACACCGTGGACGACCGGTACCTGTCGCTCGACGGGTTCCGGAAGGGCGTCGCCTGGGTCAACGGGTTCTGCCTCGGTCGGTACTGGTCGCGAGGCCCGCAGCAGACCCTGGCGATCCCGGGGCCGGTGCTCCGCCACGGTCGCAACGAGCTCGTCGTGCTCGAACTGCACGCCGCCGCGTCCCGCACCGCGTGCCTGCTCGTCGAGCCCGACCTGGGTCACACCGAGGCCTAGTCGCGCGCGCGGCCTGGTCGAATCGGGCGTCCCTGGTCGAATCGGGCGTCCCTGGTCGGAAGTTTCGACCAGGTACGCCCGATTCTGCTTTCCATCGCGGGCGTCATGGGACGTTTCGGACCTCGCGAGCCGCCGCCCACGCTCGAACTTCGAGGAGTGCCTCGCGTCGCCACCGCCAGAGCGGAGCGAACTTCGTGCCGTCGTCCTCCCGTGCCCGGGTCAGCAGCCAGATCTGCCGTCGGTGTTCGGCCCCGTGATCGTCGCGCCACTCGACGAACGCGTCGTCGAGCACCGCGGTGATCCCCGCACGCGGGGCGGTCCAGGACGAGAGGAAGCCGGAGTACCGGAGGGTGTCGTCGCACAGGTGCACGGCGACGCGTCGGAGCCTGGCCGTGGCCCAGGTCCCGCCGGCGATGAAGGCGACACCGAGGACGAAGACGAACACCCGCGCCGATGCTCCGGGCACGAAGGCCACGCCCGCGAGTACGACTCCCGTCCCGATCATCACCGGGCCGAACACGATGAGGTTCAGGATGCGATCCGGGCGCGGTGGACGGATCGTCGTCACGGCAGAGCGTCCAGGTCGGCGAGGGCCTGCTCGGCATCGGCGATCCGGTCGGCCTCGGGGCGGGTCCACCACTCGGGGCCGCGTTCGCCCAGCCCGTGCTTGGCCAGGCCGTTCCGGTGCCGCGCCGCCGCCAGGGCCTCGTCATCGCCCGCGCGCTTCGCGGTCTTCACAGCGTTGCGCCCGCGCCCCAGGTGGGAGCGGAGCGCGGCGGCGAGTTCCTCGGGCAGGGCGGGGTCGGTGCGGCGCCAGCGTCGGCCGTCCACGACGAAGAAGTGGTCGTCGGGTTCGGCGGTCATGGTGCGAGTCTGCACCGTCGGTGGTGCCGGGTAGACAGGAGTCGATGAGCCACGAACGCGTCCGCCCGATGCTCGACGTCCGGCGCATCTACGCCGAGCCGGCCGCCCTCGAACTGCAGCGTGGGCAGGAGATCGTCGGGCGCTGGCCTGACGCCGAGATCGTCCCGGTCGAGTCGCACTGGAACATCCCCGAGGTGCACGGCGACGAACGGAACGTCCAGCGCTGGGTGCGGATCAAGACCGAGGCGCTCGTGCTCGGTGTGAAGAAGTCGCTGGTGACCCGGCCGAACGGTCGCTCCGCCGACTTCATCGCACCGTCCACCGCGAACGGCTGCGCGATGGCGTGCGCCTACTGCTACGTACCGCGGCGCAAGGGCTACAGCAACCCGGTGACGGTGTTCGCGAACATCGACCAGATCACCAAGCACGTGGCGCGGAACATCGCCAAGCAGGGGCCGAAGACCGAACCGAACCAGTGCGACCCGGAAGCCTGGGTCTACGACATCGGCGAGAACAGCGACTGCTCGGTCGACGCGATGATCAGCGACAACGTCCGCGACCTTTGCGACCTGTTCCGGATGACCCCGACGGCCAAGGCCTCGTTCGCCACGAAGTACGTCAACCGCGACCTGCTCGACTGGGACCCGATGGGTCGGACCCGGATCCGTTTCTCGCTGATGCCGCACGAGACCGCGAAGGTCACCGACATCCGTACGAGCCCGATCGCCGAGCGCATCGCCGCGGTGAACGACTTCGTCGACGCCGGGTACGAGGTCCACCTGAACTTCTCGCCGGTCATCCTCACGCCGACGTGGGAGTCGGACTGGGCCGAGATGCTCCGGCAGGTCGACGACGTGCTGTCCCCGGCCGCCAAGGCGCAGCTCGCGGCCGAGGTGATCTTCCTGACCCACAACCAGCCCCTGCACGAGATCAACCTCGGGTGGCACCCCAAGGCCGAGGACCTGCTGTGGCGTCCGGACCTGCAGGAGCAGAAGGTGTCCCAGAACGGTGCCGTGAACGTGCGCTACCGGTCCGGCATGAAGGGGCAGCTCGTCGAGCGCTTCCGCGAACTCGTGGCCGAGCACCTGCCGTCCTGCCGGATCCGGTACGCCTTCTGACCGGCCCCCGACGGATCAGGGGATGAGGCGGTCGGCCCGGTACCGGGCGAACAGGTCCGCGAAGGCCTGCTCGGTCCGGCGGAACGCCGTGAACCCGGCGTCGCGGCTCTTCCCCATGTCGGTGACGACCTCCATCGCACGACCGAGGTCGGCGTCGGTGTGCCACCACGAGGCGAGCCGGGTGATGTCGGCCTCGGCGAGACCGTGGCGCTCGGCGATGCCGGCCCACTCGGACTCGTACGGCGCCATCTGCTCCTCGAGCGGTCGCGGAGCGTCCTCGTAGCCCACGACGCGCGTGGGGTCGACACCGAGGTGCGCGGCCAGGCGCGGCCACATCCAGCGCCACCGGAAGACGTCACCGTTGACGATGTTGAACGGCTCGTCCGCACCCTCGGGTGACGTCGAGGCCCACACCATGTGCTCGGCGAGGATGCCGGCGTCGGTCATGTCGGTCAGGCCGTTCCACTGGGCCTCGCTTCCCGGGAACACGAAGTCCAGGTCGAGTTCCTTCGCCAGCGTGGCCTGCACGGCGAGTGTGAGGCCCATGTTCATGGCGTTGCCGACCGCGTGCCCGATCACGGTGTGCGAGCGGTGCACGGACCAGGTGAACCCCTGGCGCTCGGCTGCGGCGAAGAGCTCGTCCTCCTGCGCGTAGTAGAAGTTCGGGGTGTCGAGGCGCGGTTCCTCCTCGTGGAAGGGGGTGTCGGGCATCTCGCCGGCGGCGTACGCCTCGAACGGGCCGAGGTAGTGCTTCAGGCCGGTGACCAGGGCGACGTGCTCGAGCGGAGCGTGCGACAGCGCCGCGAGCAGGTCGCGGACCATGCCGCCGTTGACGCGGATGTTCTCCGCCTCGGTGTCCTGCCGCTGCCACGCGGTGAAGAAGACGTGCGTCGGGCGTTCGTCGGCGAGTGCGGCCGCCAGGCTCTCGGGGTCGCGCAGGTCGGCCGCGACGGTCCGGACACCCTGTTCGGCGAGCGGTCGGCGGGAGAGCGCCGTCACGTCCCAGCCCAGGTCGAGCAGGTGGCGCACCAGGGCGGAACCGGTGATGCCACTGGCTCCGACGACCAGGGCTTCGCGGCGGGCAGAGGTCTGTTCGGTCGATCCGGTTGCAGTCATCCTTCGATGCAACCGACGTTGGACGACACGTGTTCCCTCACCGCGGACGGCGGATGCGGATCGGGCCCTTGGCGGTCGACGGGTCCACGACCGACCCGCCCTGGGTGATCTCGACCTCGCCGCGCGCGACCATGCGCCGGGCGGCTCGACGTGCGGGCTCCATCAGCGGTCGCCAGTCGTCCGGGTCGAGTGAGCGTGCGACCTCGGACGGGCAGATGCTCGAGGTCCGCGCCCGTGCCGCGAGCAGTTCGTCGATGCGCTGCTCCAGAGCCCGGTCGGTGTCGTCGAGGCCGTGTCGACGGCAGGCTCCGGAACACCACTTCGCCTCCGGCGCCGCGGAGGACGGCATCCGTCGCCCGCACGAGGCGCAGGTCCGTTCGGCGTGTGTCGACTCCGATGCCGACGCATCGGCTTCCGTCCTGATCGCCCGTCCCATGGCCCCATCCTCGTCCTGCTCGGCAGGGCGGTCCACAGCGACCACGCACACGGTCCAGGTGCGCCTGGCAGCATCGGAGCGGTGAACCCCGACACCGCCCCCGCCCGTCCGTCCGAGCCGGCCTGGGTCCAGCACGCGATGTGGTGGCACGTCTACCCGCTCGGCTTCGTCGGCGCCGAGGTCCGCCCTGCGTCACCGGTGGGGGAGCGTCCGCTCGAACACCGCCTCGACCGCTTGACCGGGTGGCTCGACCACGTCGTCGACCTCGGTCTGAACGGCCTGTTGCTCGGCCCGGTGTTCGCGAGCTCGACCCACGGGTACGACACTGTCGACCACTTCCGCATCGACCCGCGCCTGGGCGACGACTCCGACTTCGACGCCCTGGTCGCCGCGGGGCACGAGCGGGGCGTGCGGGTGCTGCTGGACGGGGTGTTCAACCACGTCGGGCGTGAGCACCCGGCCTTCACCGCCTTGTCGGACCGGGGCCCGGAGGCGCCGACCGCCGACCTGTTCGCCATCGACTGGTCCGGGTGGCAGCCGGGGCAGCCCGTGCCCGTCGGGCTGTTCGAGGGCCACGACATCCTCGTCGCGCTCGACCACGACAGTCGCGCCACCGAGGACCTCGTGGTGGAGGTGATGACGCACTGGCTGGGCCGCGGCGTCGACGGTTGGCGGCTCGACGCGGCGTACGCGGTGCCGCCAGCGTTCTGGGCGCGGGTGCTGCCGCGGGTGCGGGAGCGGTTCCCGGACGCCTGGTTCAGCGGCGAGGTGATCCACGGCGACGCGGCGGCGATCGCGCGCGACTCGACGATGGACTCGCTGACCCAGTACGAGTTGTGGCAGGGGATCTGGCACGGCATCGCGGACCGCAACGGCCACGAGCTCGCGCACGCGATCGAGCGGCACGACGCGCTGCTGGCCACCTTCGCCCCGACGACGTTCGTCGGCAACCACGACGTCACCCGGATCGCGAGTGCGGTGGGGGAGCGGTTCGCCGGGCATGCCGCCGCGGTGCTGTTCACGGTGGCGGGGACCCCGGTGGTCTACGCGGGCGACGAGTACGGCTGGACCGGGGTGAAGGAGGAACGTGAGGGCGGCGACGACGCGGTCCGCCCGGAGTTCCTGGCCGAGGTGCCGGAGCCGACGGACCTGACCCACGCGTACGAGGCGCTCATCGCCCTGCGTCGCCGGAACCCGTGGCTGCACCGCGCACACACCGACGTCGTGCACCTGACCAACACCGCCGTGGTGCTGCGGACCGCGACGGCGGACGCCGCCGTGGTGACCGCCCTGAACCTGTCGGACGATCCCGTCGAGGTGCCCGTGGCCGACGCGACGCAGGTCGAGGCGGGCGGGGCCGATCTCGGGGACGGGACCCTGCGCCTCCCGGCCGGGGGTTGGGCCGTCCTGTCGCGTTCGTGAGCAGAAACGGTCGGGTCCCCATCGAGGACCCGACCGTTTCTGCTCACCAAGCGAACACGCGCACGCACACGCGCGCACGCGCGCGCACGCCCGAACGCGCTACTTGCGCGCGGACGCCGCCCGGCGCTTGTTGAACACGTCGAACGCGACGGCGGCGAGCAGCACCAGACCCTTGATCAGGGACTGGAACTCGGTGCCGACACCGAGGATCGACATGCCGTTGTTCAGCAGACCGATGATGAGACCACCGACGATGGCGCCCGGCACGGTGCCGATGCCGCCGGTGACGGCCGCGCCACCGATGAAGACGGCAGCGATGGCGTCGAGCTCGAAGCCGTTGCCCGCGCCCGGTGCCGCCAGGTTGAGCTGGCCGGTGAAGACCACGCCCGCCAGGGCCGAGATGACACCCATGTTGACGAAGAGCAGGAACGTCACGCGCTTCGTCTTCACACCCGACAGCTGCGCGGCCAGGGCGTTGCCACCGATCGCGTAGATGTGGCGGCCGAACACCGCGCTCCGCATGACGACCGAGTAGATCACCACGAGGGCGCCGAGCACGACGAGCACGATCGGGGTGCCGTTGTAGCTGGCGAGCAGGAGCGCCACGTAGATCACGAGCACGGCGCCGAACGCCGTCTTCACGATGAACCAGGCGAACGGCTCGCTCTCGAGCTGGTACTTGCGACGCGTGATGCGACCGCGGAACGCGGCGATCACCATGACGGCCGCGGCGGCGAAGCCGAGGATCATCGTGAGCGGCTCGTACCCGGTGGTGCCGAAGGACGGCAGGAAGCCGGAGCCGAGCGAGCGGAAGCCGGCGGGGAACGGCGAGATCTGCTGGTTCTGCAGGACGATCTGCGCCGCGCCGCGGAACGCGAGCATGCCCGCCAGCGTCACGATGAACGCCGGGATCCCGAAGTAGGCGATCCAGAAGCCCTGCCAGGCGCCGACGAGTGCACCGACCACCAGGCAGAGCACGACCGCGATCGGCCACGGGATGTTCCACTGCGTGATCATCACGCCGGCCATGGCACCGGTGAAGGCGACCACCGACCCGACCGACAGGTCGATGTGTCCGGCGATGATGACCATGACCATGCCGATGGCCAGGATGAGGATGTAGCTGTTCTGGACGATCAGGTTCGAGACGTTGATCGGGGCCAGCGTGATGCCGTTCGTGGTCACCTGGAAGAAGATGACGATGACGATCAGCGCGATGAACAGGCCGATCTGTCGGAGCTGCCCGGTGAGGTAGCCGACGGCGGACTTAAGCGCGTTCATTGACAGGGGTCTCCCGTTCCTGGGTCATGTACTGCATGAGGACCTCGGGCGTCGCCTCGGCGCGCGGGACGTCGGCCGTGATGGTGCCCTCGGAGAGGGTGTAGATGCGGTCGCAGATACCGAGCAGTTCGGGGAGCTCGGAGGAGATCACGATGACCGCCTTCCCCTGGTCGGCGAGCTGGTTGATGATCGTGTAGATCTCGTACTTCGCGCCGACGTCGATGCCGCGGGTCGGCTCGTCGAGGATGAGCACGTCGGGGTCGGCGTACATCCACTTCGACAGGACGACCTTCTGCTGGTTCCCGCCGGAGAGCTTCCCCGTCACGACGTCGACGTTCGGCGCCTTGATGTTGAGGCTCTTGAGGAACTGGGTCGCGACGGTGGTCTCCTCCGAGGAGTTCACGAAGCCCCAGTTGGCGAGCTTGCCGAGTGCCGACCCGGAGATGTTCCGCTTGATGTCGTCGATCAGGTTCAGGCCGTACCGCTTGCGGTCCTCGGTGACGTAGGCGATGCCGTTGTCGATCGCCTGCGAGACGGTGTGCGTCTTGATCGGGGTGCCGCGCTTGTAGACGGTGCCGCTGATGCCGGTGCCGTAGGACTGCCCGAAGACGCTCATCGCGAGTTCCGTGCGGCCGGCGCCCATGAGCCCGGCGATGCCGACGACCTCGCCGGCGCGGACGTTGAGGTTGGCCTGGTGGATGATCTCGCGCGACGAGTCGAGCTGGTGGTGGACGGTCCAGTCCTCGATCCGCAGCAGTTCCTCGCCGATGACGGGGTTCTCGCGCTCGGGGTACCGGTTCGACAGGTCACGGCCGACCATCCCGCGGATGATCCGGTCCTCGGACACGTCGTCGGCCCGCATGTCGAGCGTCTCGATGGTCTTGCCGTCGCGGATGATCGTGACCTTGTCCGCGATCGCCTTGATCTCGTTGAGCTTGTGGCTGATGATGATCGCCGTCATCCCCTCGGCCTGCAGCGAGCGGATGAGCTCGAGCAGGTGCGCGGAGTCGTCGTCGTTCAGCGCGGCGGTGGGCTCGTCGAGGATGAGGAGCTTCACCTCCTTCGAGAGCGCCTTCGCGATCTCGACGAGCTGCTGCTTGCCGACACCGAGGTCGACGACCTTGGTGACGGGGTTGTCCTTCAGCCCGACGCGCTTGAGCAGCTCGGCGGCCGTCAGGTTCGTCTTGTTCCAGTCGATGAAGCCGCCCTTGGACTGCTCGTTGCCGAGGAAGATGTTCTCGGCGATCGACAGGAAGGGGCTGAGCGCCAGCTCCTGGTGGATGATCACGACGCCCGCAGCCTCGGAGTCGTTGATGTTCGCGAACCGCACGGGTTCGCCGTCGAGCAGGATCTCGCCGTCGAAGGAGCCGGCCGGGTAGACACCCGACAGCACCTTCATGAGCGTCGACTTGCCCGCGCCGTTCTCGCCGCAGATCGCGTGGACCTGGCCGCGCTCGACCTCGATCGAGACGCCCTGCAGGGCCTTGACGCCGGGGAACGTCTTGGTGATGTCCCGCATCTCGAGGATGGTGTCCGCCATGTGGACGCCTTTCCGTCGTGCGCGCGTGCGCGCGCTGGTGGAGACGGACTGGAGGCGCGGTGCGGGCTGGCACCGCGCCTCCGGTCCGTGAGATGGGCCTGACTACTTCAGGTCGGCTTCGGTGTAGTACCCGGAGTCCACGAGGACTTCCTTGTAGTTGTCCTTCGTGACGACCGTCGGCTGGAACAGGAAGGTCGGGACGACCTTGACCTTGTTGTCGTAGCTCTTCGTGTCGTTGACCTCGGGGTCCTTGCCGGTGAGCAGGTCCTCGGCCATGGTGACGGACTGCTTGGCGAGCTTGCGCGTGTCCTTGTAGATCGTCGAGTACTGCTGGCCGGCGATGATCGACTTGACCGAGGCGGCCTCGGCGTCCTGGCCCGTGACCGTCGGGAGCGGACGGTCGCTCGTGCCGTACCCGGCGCCCTGGAGCGCCGAGATGATGCCGATCGAGATGCCGTCGTACGGCGAGAGCACGCCGTCGAGCGTGGTGCCGCCCGAGTAGGACTTCGCGATCAGGTTCTGCATGCGGGCCTTGGCCGTGGCCGGGTCCCACTGCTGCGTCGCGGCCTGGGACAGCTCGTCCTGGCCGGACTGGATCTTCAGCGTGCCGTCCTCGAGGTACGGCTTGAGCGTCTTCATGGCGCCGTTGAAGAAGAACCCGGCGTTGTTGTCGTCGAGCGAGCCGGCGAAGACCTCGATGTTGAAGGGGCCCTTCTCGCCGGTCTTCTTGCCGTCCGCGTCGAGCACGCCCAGGCCGGTGAGCAGGCTGTTCGCCTGGTCGACGCCGACCTTCTCGTTGTCGAAGGACACGTAGTAGTCGACGTTCTTGTTGCCCGTGAGCAGGCGGTCGTACGAGATCACCTTGATGCCGGCCTTGGCGGCGGCGTCGAGCTGGTCGGAGAGTGCGCCACCGTCGATCGACGCGATGATCAGGACCTTCGCGCCCTTGGTGATCATGTTGCTGACCTGCTGGGCCTGCTGCTGGACCTTGTTGTCGCCGTACTCGAGGTCGACCTTGTAGCCGGCCTTCTCGAGGTCGCTCTTGACGGCGTTGCCGTCCTTGATCCACCGCTCGGAGACCTTGGTGGGCATGGCGACGCCGACGAGGGCGCCCTTGTTGTCGCCGCCGCTGCCGCCACCGTCGGTGGACGCACGGCCGCCGGCCGAGCAAGCGGCCAGCGAGATCGCGATGCCGACGGCTGCGACGCCCGCGATGATCCTGCGCTTCATCATCGAAGTACCTCTGTTCCTTCGCGTCGTCCTCGACGCGGTCGGGTGCCGGGGCTGCTGTGCCCCGTGGGATGCGCTCGTGTGAGCGCTCACATCTTGTGGGTTCCGTGACGGGGTGTCAACTCAACACCGCCGTTTCGTGATCTTGCCGCGGCGGCCGGACCGAGCGGTACGGTTGGCCACGTGAGCATCACGACCGCCCCCGAGGGCAGGGGCGGCAAGCGCCGGAAGGCCCCGACGATCTTCGACGTCGCCGAACGCGCCGGCGTGTCCCACCAGACCGTCTCCCGCGTGATCAACGGCGATCCGACCGTCCGCGAGCAGTTCCGGACGCAGGTCACCGACGCCGTCACCGAGCTCGGGTACCGGCCCCGCGCCGCCGCCCGGGCGCTCGCCGGTGGGCGGAGCAAGGCGCTCGGCATCATCACCGCCGGCGACGCGCTGTACGGCCCGTCGAGCACCTCGATCGGCTTCGAACGAGCCGCCCGCTCCGCCGGGTACCACGTGCTGCTGTCGACCCTGCCCGAGGAACCGCGGCCGTCCGACCTGTCCGGGGCGCTCACCACGCTGCTCGCGCAGGACGTCGCCGCGATCGTGCTGGTCGCCGCGGACAACCGGGTGCTCGACGCCCTCGCCTCGCTCACCGTGCCGGTCACGGTGCCCGTCGTGGTGTCGAACGCCGTGCAGCGCGACGCCGTCCGGACCCCGGTCGCGCCGAGCGTCGCCGCCGTCGCCATCGACCAGGCGGCCGGCACCTCGCTCGTCATGCAGCACCTGTTCGACCGCGGACACCGCCGGATCGTGCACATCGCCGGGCCGCACGTGTCGCAGGAGTCCGAGGTGCGTCGCGCCACCTACGTGCGGATCATGCAGGACGCCGGGCTCGAACCGGTCGTGCTCGAGGGCGACTGGACTCCGGCGAGCGGCTTCGCGGCCGCCCGGCACATCGACGTGGGGACGGTCGACGCCGTCTTCGCGGGCAACGACCAGATGGCGCTCGGGGTGCTGCACGCCTTCGCCGACGAGGGGCTGCGGGTTCCCGACGACATCGCGGTGGTGGGGTTCGACGACGTCCCCGAGGCGGCGCACTTCACGCCGCCGCTGACCACCGTGCGGCAGGACTTCCGGGCGATGGGGGAGCGGGTGCTCGACACCGTGCGGGCCCTGGTCGAGGGGGAGCCCCGCGACGAGACGCTGCTCGCGCCCGAGCTGGTGGTGCGGCGCAGCACGTAGCGCCCCGTCGCACCGTGCGGCGGTGTGCGGGTGGTGCGAGGTTCTTCCCTGCGCGGGCCCGCGGCGCACGGTGCGGCGTTGTGCGGCCGGTGCGAGGTTGATCGCTCGGTGCGGCGCTACAGTCCCGCACCGAGCGGTCAACCCCGCACCGACCGAGCGGCCGCGCACGGTGCGAAGCCGCGCACAACCCCGCACCGACCGAGGGGCCGCGCACGGTGCGAAGCCGTGCACGACCCCGAGCTGACCCGACCGTCAGCCCTTCAACGCCCCGGACGACAGCCCGGCGACGTAGAACCGTTGCAACCCGACGTACAGCGCGATGCACGGGATCATCGCCACCACCGACCCGGCGACGAGGTTGCCGTACGACACCTGCCCGTACGCCCCGGTCTGCAGGTTGAGCAGCGCGACCGGCAGCGTGTACAGCGAGTCCTTCGTCAGGAACGTCAGGGCTCCGAGGAACTCCGTCCACGACGCCAGGAACGCGTAGAGCGCCGCGGTCGCCGCCCCGGGCAGGAGCAGCGGGCGGAGCACCGACACGACGACCCGGAAGCGCGAGGCTCCGTCGACGAAGGCCGAGTCCTCGAGCTCGGTGGGGATCGACTCGAACGCGTTCCGCATCACGAACACCCCGAACGGCAGGTTCACCGTCGTGTAGAACAGCACGAGCCCGAGCAGCGAGTTCGTCAGCCCCATGGCGTTCATCTCGAGGTACAGCGGCGTGAGGATGGCCTGGAACGGCACCATCATCGTCAGCAGCACCAGGCCGAACACGAGGCCGGCGCCCCGGAACCGGAAGCGCGCGAACCCGTAGCCCGCCATGGTCGCGATCACCGCGGTCAGCACCGCCGTGGCGATCGACACGATGAGCGAGTTCACGACGCCGGCGAGCAGGTGCGACGACGAGGCGAACACGGCGGCGAAGTTCTGCCACCCGAGCTGGAAGAACGTCGCCGGGTCGGGGGCCTGCGTGATGACGGCCTCGGACTGGAACGCCCGCAGGATCGACCAGATGAGCGGGACGCCGAACACGAGCGCGGAACCGATGCCGGCGATGGCGTACAGGGTGCGCTTGACGGTGGTGTCGCGGGGGTGCTGGACGCTGCCCTGCTGGTGGCGCCGACGTCGGCCGTCACCCGTGGTGGTCAGGGTCCTGGTGGACAGGTCCGGCGCCGCGAGGGCCGCACGGGAGGTCGTGGTGCTCATGGCGTCAGTCCTTCTCTCGCAGTGCCCAGAACTGGAACACCGTCACGGCGGCGATCACCACGACGAGGGCGATCGACTGGGCGGTCGCCGCTCCGAGCTGCAGGTTCACGAACCCGCGGTTGTAGATCGCGTTCACGATCGTGGTGGTCTCGGTGCCCGGTCCGCCCTGGGTCAGGATGTAGAACTGGTTGAAGGCGAGCAGCGATCCGATCACCGAGATGATGACGCTCAGCGCGACGGTGGAGCGGATCATCGGGAACGTGATGAGGCGTTCGGTCTGCCACCAGGAGGCCCCCTCGAGCTGCGCCGACTCGTAGACCTCGTCGGGGACGCCCTGCATCGCCGACATGAGCAGCACCATGGTCAGTCCGGACACCGCCCAGACCACGAGCACGCAGATGAGCAGCGTCGCCAGCGGACCGTTCACGAGCCACGCGGTGCTGCCGTCGGTGATCCCGAGCCAGCGGAGCACCATGTTGACGGCCCCCGAGTTCGGCTGCGCCTCGAGCACGAGCATGAACGAGAGCGTCGTCAGCCCGACCACGTACGGCAGGAAGAACACCGTCCGCAGGATCGTGCTGCCACGGCGACGGGCCCGGACGAGCACGGCGAGGAAGTACCCGAGCGCCAGGATCGGCAGGGTCACGATCGCCGTGTACAGCAGCGTGTAGCCGATCGCGTGCACGAACGTCGGGTCCTGGAACAGCGTCAGGTAGTTCTGCAGCCCGATGAACCGGTACGGGCCGATCAGGGGCCAGTTCGTGAACGAGATGTAGAGCGCGAACACGAGCGGCACGAGCACGAAGACGGCGACGAACAGGATCGCCGGGGCGACGAGGACGGCGCCGGTGCGCGGCGGGTGGGTGAGCGAGTTGCGGGTCCGGACGGAGCCGCCGCGCCCCGGGCCGCGGCCCACGGTGGGACGGCCCGGGCCGGTCCGGCCGGCGGGGCGCCGGGTGGAGATGGTCGACATGCGTGCACCTCTCTGTGCATCAACAAGAGCGAGACGAGCGGGACGAGCGGAGAAGACAGGCAGGCAGGCTCAGGCCTGCACCTGGTCGAGGATCCGCTGGTAGTCGGACTGCGCCGTCCGCATGGCGGCAGCGCTCCCCGACCCGAACACGGCCTCCCGGAACATCGCGAAGTACGGCGACGACGGCTGGTTGTTGAGCAGGTTGTACGCCAGCGTCTGCGGTGCGTAGCCCTTGTCGATGGCGTCGAGCGGCCCGTACGCCAGTGGGAACCGCTTGCGGTACTCCGGGGTGGCGGCGTCGGACCGCGTCGGGAAGTACCCGCCGTCCGGCAGCGCCTGCTGCTGCTGGAGGCCGTTCGCGTACTGCATGAACGCCCACCCACCGGACGGGTTCGCCGCCCCGTTCGGGATGCACATGTTGTCGCCGCCGTCGAAGAACGACCGCTGGCCGTCCCACGACGGGATGAGCACCGTCTGCATCTTCGCGCGCATCGCCTTGGTGGCCGCGGGCACGGTCGCCCCGTACGAGGTCGGGAAGATCCCCACCTTGCCGGCCCGGAAGTCGGCACCCCACGTGGTACCGGCGTCGGAGTACGTCGCCTTCGACAGCACGCCGTCCTTCCACAGCTGCCGGTAGAACTCGAGCATGCGTTCGAGGGCCTCGTTGCCGGTGATGTTCGGCCGCTGGGAGCCCACCTCGCCGGTCATCATGTCGACGCCGGTCGCCCAGACGTGCGGCTGCGTGACGAAGCCGATGATGCCGGCGGCGTTGCCGGAGATCGACCAGCCGTACACGTCGTCGTCGAGCTTCCGGATGGCCTTCGCCGCGTCGAGCAGCGTGGACAGGTCCTTCGTCGACTCCTCGACGTCGAGGCCCGCACGCTCGAACAGCTCGGTGTTCACGAACAGCTGCGAGTTGTCGGCCAGGTAGGGCAGGCCGTAGTAGCGGTCGCGGTACTCGAGCAGGCGCAGGTGTCCCGGCGAGATCGCGTCGAAGTAGTCCAGGCTCTTGACCACGTCGGTCAGGTCGGCGAACGCCTCGCGGAAGATGAACAGCTGCGAGTTGATGTCGTCGATGTCGACGACGTCCGGCGGCTCACCCCCGCGGATCGCGGTCGCGAGCTTGGTCACGTACTGCGCGTCCGGCACGGGCGTCAGCTGGACCTGCAGCGCCGGGTTCGCCTTGTTGAACCCGGCGACGGCCGACGTCAGGCCGGCCTGGGTCGCCGACCGGCACCACACCTGCACGGTGCCGGTCGCGTTCTTCCCGAAGCTCGCGGGCTTCGCGACGACCTTCGGCAGGGTGCCGGAGCACCCGGCCAGGGCGAGGGCTGCCCCGCCGGCGACGCCGCCGACGAGGAACGCTCGGCGGTCCACGCCGGTCACCGCGCCAGCGGGAGCCAGACGCGCATCGGCGCGGCTCCCCGGTTGGCCCACGCGTAGTACGGGACGGCGATCGCGGTGACGTCGCGACCGGCCTGGAGGCCCGTGGTGGCGCCCTGCGGACCGGCCACGTCGTCGACGTTGATCGCGTCTCCGGCGTGATCCGCGCCTCCAGACCGGGTCGCGTCCAGCCGCTGGTACGGCCAGGCGGGCTGCACGTGCTCGGCCGGGGCGTGCCCCGGGATCCGCAGCGTGACGACGCCGTCGAGCAGGTCGTCGCGGCGCTCCTCGGTGATCGGCGCGTCCGCGTCGACCGTCAGGTCGTCGACCGTGAAGCCCTGCTGGTCCGCCTGCTCGACCGCGTACACGAGCGGGCCACGCTCGATCGCGACCTGCCCGCGGGCGGCGTCGATGCGGGCGTCGGCGACGTAGCGGTGCGGGGTCGTGTCGAAGACGAGCTCGACGGTGTCGCCCGCCGACCACTCGCGGTCGACGACGTGCAGCGTGCCCGCTGTCGGGCTCGCGGACCCGTCCGGACCCGTGACGGTCGTGGTGTCCGACCAGGTCGGGATCCGCAGACCCAGGGCGAGCGGGCCGTCCTCGGTGACCGTGACGCGGACGCGGCCCTCGTGCGGGTAGTCGGTCTCGACCCGCACCGGACCGAGGTCGGCGGTGGCGTACTGGTGGACCTGCAGCCCGCCGTCGGTCGCGGTCGCCAGGTAGCCGTCGAGGCTCGCGAAGGTGCGCATGATGTTCGGCGGGCAGCAGGCGCAGTCGAACCAGCCGCGGCGCCCGTGGGCGGGGGAGCGGTTCTCGTCCTGGTGGGCGTGGTCGCGCTGCTGCAGCGGGTTCACGTAGAAGTACTCGGTGCCGGCCAGGCTCACCCCGGCGAGGAACGCGTTGTAGAGCAGGCGCTCGATCGCGTCGGCGTAGACCGGCTTGCCGGTCGCGAGCAGCAGCCGCCAGGCCCACTGCACCCCGCCGATGGCCGCGCAGGTCTCGGCGTAGCCGCGGTCGGTCGGCAGCTCGTACGGGTCGCCGAACGCCTCCCAGTCCCAGCGGGCCCCGAGTCCGCCGGTGATGAAGGCCTTCGTCGCCATCATGTCCGCGAACTGGCGCTCGCTCGCGGTGAGGAGCTCGGTGTCCCCGGTCTCGATCGCGACGTCCACGGCACCCGCAGCCAGGTACACGGCGCGCACGGCGTGGCCCTCGACGGTCGTGGCCTGCCTGCTCGGCACCCGGTCGGAGAAGTACGTCGGCTCGCCGCCGGCGCGCTCGATGATGCCGTGCCCGCGGGCGTCGACGAACCAGTGCGCCAGGTCGAGGTAGTCACGGTTGCCGGTCTCGCGGTACAGCTCGACCAGGCCCATCTCGACGACGGGGTGGCCGTCGACGTCGCGCGTCTTCGGCGTGCCGTCCGGTGCGGTGCCGTCGCCGAACGTGCGGACCAGGTGGTCGGCGTTCTTGATCGCGACGTCGAGCAGCCCGGTGTCGCCCGTCGCACGGTGCTGGGCCACGGCCGCCTGGTACAGGTGCCCGGCGCAGTACATCTCGTGACTCCACTTGAGGTCCGTGTACCGCTCGCCCTTCCCACGGACCTGCTGGACGGAGTCCAGGTACCCGTCCTCTGCCTGCGCCCGGGCGTACAGGGCGGTGACTTCGCGCTGCAGGTCGAGCAGGTCCTCGGCAGGGGCGCGACCGTACTCCCACGCCACGGCCTCGAGCCACTTCGTCACGTCCGAGTCCATGAAGATCGGGCCGACGGCCTCGCCCTCCTCGAGTCCCGCGGCGATGCGGAGGTTGCGGAAGTTGCCGGCCGTCTCGAGCTGCTGGTAGCCGCTGCGGACGGCGTCGCGGCCGTTGCGCTCCTGGCGGAGCGCCCAGAAGCCGCCGGTGATCCGGGCGTCGCCGGTCGGCAGCGGCCGGAGCGTCAGGCGTGCGTCGGCGGTCGGGAGGACCGGGGTCGCGGTGTGTGCGCCGCAATCGGTCGCGAGCGTGGTGGTCATGTCGCCTCCTTGCGATGTGACTGGCACCGTCCGGATGGAGCTGGCCATCCGGAAAACGGTTTCTGCGGTGGACGCTACGACACGGGGCGCACGTCGCGCAAGAGCATTCCGGCGGTTTTGTGTAAGGTCATCGGCACGCCCTGATCGTCGGAAAGGTGGTTGCCGTGACGCTCGAACGCACCGGACAGCCGATCCGGATCACCGACGTGGCGGCGCTCGCCGGGGTGTCGATCGGCACCGCGTCGAAGGCGCTGAACGGCACCGGGCAGCTGCGGGACACCACCCGGCTGCGGGTGAAGGAAGCCGCCGAGAAGCTCGGGTTCGTCGGCGATGCCCGGGCCCGTGCGCTGTCATCCGGGCGGACCTACACCGTCGGCATGATCACCACCGACTCGTTCGGACGGTTCTCGATCCCGGTGCTGCTCGGCGCCGAGGACGCCCTGTCCGCCGGACGGATGGCCGTCCTGCTGTGCGACACCCGCGACGACCACGTCCGCGAGGCCCACTACCTGCGCTCCCTGGCGGCCCGCGGCGTCGACGGCATCATCGTGACCGGCCGCTCCGCCGACGCCCGACCCCCGATCGACGTGTCGATCCCCGTCGTCTACGCCTTCACGCCCTCGACCGACGACGCCGACGTGTCGGTCACCCTGGACGACGCCGCCGGGTCGGCACTCGTCGCCTCGCACGTGCGCTCGCTCGGGCGGCAGCGGGTCGCGATCGTGACGGGCCCGGCGCGACACCGGTCCGCGGCACGACGGGTCGCCGGTGCCTCGTCGGTCCTCGGGCCGCACCTGGTCACCGACCCGCTGTACGGCGAGTGGTCGGAGCGCTGGGGACGGCAGGCCGTGGACGTGCTCGCACGGGAGTCGCCCGACGTCGACGCGATCGTCTGCGGCAGCGACCAGATCGCCCGGGGCGTGTGCGACCGGCTGCGGGAACTCGGGCGTTCGGTGCCCGGAGACGTCGCGGTCACGGGGTTCGACGACTGGGACGTGATGGCGCTCGCCTCGAGGCCGCCGCTGACCACCGTGGACCTGCGGCTCGAAGAGCTCGGACGCGTCGCGGGGCAGGCGCTCCTCGCCCTGATCGACGGCGGGACGGCGTCGTCGGCGGCCGTGACCCCGTCGCTCGTCATCCGCGAGAGCACCGTCGGCGCGTAGGGCGCGCGGTCGGCGGTCGGGGCTCGGGGTTCGGGGCTTGCGAGGTCGCGCGAACTCGGCGGACCGGTCGCGGCGTGTCGTGCGACCTCGCTGGTGCTGGTGCTGGTGCTGGTGCTCGTGGTCGTGGTCGTGGTCGTGGTCGTGGTCGTGCTCGTGGTCGAGCGGTCACAACACCCCGTCCGCCGTGGTCGAGCGGTCACGACTCGTCGCTCGGCGCCCCTCCAGCCGACACTTCGTGACCGCGCGGAGGGGAGGCAGCGGGGTGTCGTGACCGTCCCGAGCGCCGCAGTTCGGGGTGTCGCGGGTTCTGAGAGTCGGTGGTCGGGACTTGCGCGGGTGCGGGGCAGTGAGTGGTCGGGACATGCGCGGGTGCGGGGCAGCGGGTCGTCGGGACTTGCACGGATGCGGGGCAGCGGGTGGTCGGGACTTGCGCGGGTGCGGTGTTGCGGTGGTCGCACGTCGTCGCCGGCCTCGTTCGTCGCGCGGTCACGACCCGTCGCGCGCGGGACGTCGAGTGGTCAGGAATGGTCGGCTGCGGAAGCGCCGGACGACGGTTCGTGACCGGTCGGGGGAACTGAGCGGGGTGTTTCGACCGCTGGCGGGACGGGCGCACCGGCGGCGCGCCGCGGCGTTGCACGAGTGAGCGCTCACGTGCCAGGATGTGAGCGCTCACTGAGGACGACGAGGTTCTGGAGGAACACATGGGTGACGACCGCCGACAGCGGATCGTGGACGGCCGCACCACACTCGGGATCGAGCTCGGCTCCACCCGCATCAAGGCCTGCCTGGTGGACGAGGACCTCGTGCCCATCGCGGCCGGTTCCCACGAGTGGGAGAACGAGTACGTCGACGGCCGCTGGACCTACTCGCTCGAGGCAGTCGAGACCGGACTCCGTGCCGCGTACGCCGCCCTGGTGGCCGACGTCGAGGCGCAGTACGGCGTCGCCCCGAGCACCTACCGGGCGGTGGGCGTGAGCGCGATGATGCACGGCTACCTGGCGTTCGACGCCGCGGGCGAGCTGCTCGTGCCGTTCCGCACCTGGCGCAACACCTCGACGGGGCCCGCGGCCGAACGGCTCAGCGAGGCCCTCGGGTTCAACATCCCGCTGCGGTGGTCGATCGCGCACCTGTACCAGGCGGTCCTCGACGACGAGCCGCACGTGGCCGAGATCGCCGGTGTGACGACCCTGGCCGGCTACGTCCACCGTCGTCTGACCGGCCGGAACGTGCTCGGCGTCGACGACGCGAGCGGCATGTTCCCGATCGAGGGCGGCCCCGTCGACAGCGGCCCCGGCGACCCGGGCGCGAAGGACTTCGACCACGCCATGCTCGCCACCGCGCAGGACCTGATCGGCGTGCCGGACCTGCGGTCCCTGCTGCCCGAGGTCCTCGTCGCCGGTGCCGAAGCCGGTGAGCTGACCCCCGAGGGTGCGGCCTGGCTCGACCCGACCGGCACGCTCGAACCCGGCGCACCGCTCTGCCCGCCCGAGGGCGACGCCGGCACCGGCATGGTCGCGACGAACGCCGTCGCCCCGCGCACCGGCAACGTCAGCGTCGGCACGAGCATCTTCGCGATGGTCGTGCTCGAGCAGCCGCTGACCACCGCGCACGAGGAACTCGACGTCGTCACCACCCCGGCCGGGGACGCCGTGGCGATGGTGCACTGCAACAACGGCGCGAGCGAGATCGCGAGCTGGGCCCGGGTGTTCGGCCGCTTCGCCGAGGCCTCGAGCGAGCGGACCGGCGCGACGCCGATCGGCATCGACGACGTCTACGCCACCCTGCTCACCGAGGCCGTCGCCGACGACACCGACCCGGACGCCGGCGGTCTGCTCTCGTTCAACTACCTGGCCGGCGAACCCGTCACCCACGTCGAGGACGGCCGGCCCCTGCTGCTCCGCACCCCCGGCGCACGCTTCACGCTCGGCAACCTGGTGCGCTCCGAGGTGCACGGCGCCTTCGCGACCCTGGCCATCGGCATGGACGTCCTGCACGGCGAACAGGTGCAGGTGGACCGGATGACCGCGCACGGCGGGCTCTTCCGCACGCCGGGCAGCCCGCAGCGGCTCCTCGCGGCGGCGTTGCGCGTGCCGATCGCGCTCGAGGAGACGGCGGGCGAGGGCGGCGCATGGGGGATCGCGGTGCTGGCCGCCTACCTCGAGCACACCGACCAGCTGCTCGCCGACTACCTGTCCGACACCGTGTTCGGCGGGGACGCCGTGCACGTGGCCGAACCCGAGCCGGCGGACGTCGCCGGGTTCCAGACGTACCTGGAGCGCTACCGGGCCGCGCTGCCCGTGCAGGACGTCGCCGCGGCGGCGACCCGCCCCAGCGCGACCACAGGAGCGACCGAAGAGACCGACGGCGCCGACCCGCGCCTCCAGACAGAGGAAGTGACCCGATGACGGACGCGATCGACGAGACCACACGCCAGGCGGTGGCGACGACGCGGGAGCGCGTCGCGCGCCTGCACGGCGAACTCGTCCGCTACGGCCTCGTGATCTGGACCGGCGGCAACGTCTCCGAGCGCGTGCCCGGCACGGACCTGTTCGTCATCAAGCCGAGCGGGGTGTCGAGCGACGACCTGACGCCCGAGAACCAGGTCGTCTGCACCCTCGACGGCGTGCCGGCCGAGGGCTGGGGCAACGAGCACGGCCCGTCCAGCGACACCGCCGCGCACGCCTACGTGTACCGGAACATGCCCGAGGTCGGCGGTGTCGTGCACACCCACTCGACGTACGCGACCGCCTGGGCCGCCCGCGCCGAGGCGATCCCGTGCGTCATCACGGCGATGGCGGACGAGTTCGGCGGCCCCATCCCGGTCGGCCCGTTCGCGATCATCGGCGACGACTCGATCGGCCACGGCATCGTCGACACCCTGAGCGGCCACCGCAGCCGTGCGGTCCTGATGCAGAACCACGGCGTCTTCACGATCGGCAAGGACGCGAAGGACGCCGTCAAGGCGGCCGTGATGTGCGAGGACGTGGCACGGACCGTCCACATCGCGAAGCAGGGCGGCGAGGTCGTCCCGATCCCCGAAGCAGACATCGATCGACTCTTCGATCGCTACCAGAACGTCTACGGACAGAACCCCGAAGGAGCCATGCGATGACGCAGGACACCCCGACGCACGTCGACCCGCAGGAAACGCTCGACAGCTACGAGGTCTGGTTCCTCACCGGCTCCCAGGGGCTGTACGGCGAGGAGACCCTGCGCCAGGTCGAGGAGCAGAGCAAGGCCGTCCACGCGGAGCTCGCCGGGCACCTGCCGGTGAAGCTCGTCTGGAAGCCCGTGCTCAAGGACGCCGACGGCATCCGCCGCGCGCTCATCGAGGCGAGCGCCGACGACAAGGTCATCGGCGTCACCACGTGGATGCACACGTTCAGCCCGGCCAAGATGTGGATCGGCGGCCTGCAGGCGCTGACCAAGCCGCTGCTGCACCTGCACACGCAGGCGAACGTCACGCTGCCCTGGGCCGACATCGACTTCGACTTCATGAACCTCAACCAGGCCGCGCACGGCGACCGTGAGTTCGGCTACGCCCTGGCCCGCCTCGGCGTCCGGCACGCCACGGCCGTCGGCCACGTCTCGGACCCCCGCGTCCAGCAGCGTGTCGCGAACTGGACCCGTGCCGCCGCCGGCGCCGCGGCCGTCCGCGAGCTGAAGCTGACCCGCTTCGGCGACAACATGCGCTACGTCGCCGTCACCGAGGGCGACAAGACCGAGGCCGAGATCGAGCTCGGCGTGCAGGTCAACACGTGGGCCGTCAACGAGCTCGCGGCAGCGGTGGACGCCGCCGCAGCGGACACGGCAGCGGTCGACGCGCTCGTGGCGACGTACGAGCGCGACTACGACGTGGACCCGTCACTCCGCAGCGCCGGCGGCGAACGGCACGCTGCGCTCCGCGACGGTGCCGCCATCGAGATCGGCCTCCGCACCCTGCTCGCGCAGAACGGCAGCGCCGCGTTCACCACGAACTTCGAGGACCTCGGCTCGCTCAAGCAGCTGCCGGGCCTGGCCGTGCAGCGACTGATGGCCGACGGCTACGGCTTCGGTGCCGAGGGTGACTGGAAGACGGCGGTCCTGGTCCGCGCGATGAACGTCGCCGGTGCCGGCCTGCCCGGTGGCGCCTCGCTGATGGAGGACTACACCTACGACCTCACCCCGGGCGCCGAGAAGATCCTCGGGGCGCACATGCTCGAGGTCTCGCCGACGCTCACCACCACGAAGCCGGCGCTGGAGATCCACCCCCTCGGCATCGGCGGCAAGGACGACCCGGTCCGCCTGGTCTTCACCGCCGACTCCGGCGAGGCCGTCGTCGTCGCGCTGTCCGACACCCGCGACGGCTTCCGCCTCACGGCGAACGTCGTCGACGTCGTGCCCCCGACCGAGGCCCTGCCGAAGCTGCCCGTGGGCCGCGCGGTCTGGGAGCCCCGGCCGTCGTTCCCCGTCGCCGCCGAGGCCTGGCTCACCGCCGGCGCCGCCCACCACACCGTCATGACGACGGCGGTCGGCCTGCAGGTCGTCGAGGACTTCGCGACCATGGTCGGTACCGAGTTCCTGGTCATCGACGAGCACACCACCGCACGCGGGTTCCGCGACGAGCTGCGTCTCCAGCAGACGTGGCACCGTCTCGACCGCGGCTTCTAGAGGAGTCAGGACCCACGATGGACGACGTGATCGCGGCCGAGCGCACCCGCACCAACTGGGCGGGCAACGTCACCTACCGCGCCTCGGCGCTGGCCCGGCCGACGTCGGTGGACGAGCTCCAGCAGCTCGTCGCCTCGACGCCGCGCCTGACGGCGCTCGGCTCGCGACACTCGTTCAACACCATCGCCGACACCGATGCCGTCCAGGTGTCACTGTCGGACCTGCCGCCCGTGCTCGACATCGACACGTCGCGTCGCGTCGTGCGGGTCGCGGCCGGCATGACGCACAGCCAGGTCGCGGCCGGTCTGGAGGCCCGTGGCTGGGCACTCGGGAACCTCGCGTCCCTGCCGCACATCTCCACGGCCGGGGCCGTCGCCACGGGAACGCACGGCTCCGGTGTTCGGAACCCGTCGCTCGCGCAGGCGGTGGTCGGCCTCGACGTCGTCCGCGCCTCCGGTGAGCTCGCGCACGTCGACGCCTCGTCGCCCGACGGGCTGCTCGACGCCCACCGGGTCGGGATCGGCGCGCTCGGCGTCGTCACCGCGGTGGAGCTCGCGATCGAGCCGACGTTCCAGGTCGCCACGACGGTGCACCTCGACCTTCCGTGGGACGCCGTCGCCGCGCGGTTCGACCAGGTGATGTCCGACGCGTACTCGGTGTCGATGTTCACGTCGTTCGACGACCGCGGTGCCCGGCAGGTCTGGGTCAAGCACCGCGTCGACGAGGCCGCACCGACCGTCGACCTCGTGGCCCTCGGAGCCCGTGCGGCCTCGGGTCCGGTGCACCCGGGTGCGAACGACCCTGCCGGGGTCACCGAGCAGGGCGGCGTGCAGGGGCCGTGGTCGGAGCGGCTGCCGCACTTCCGGTCCTCGTTCACCCCGTCGACCGGGGCCGAGATCCAGGCGGAGTACCTGATCCCAGCTGCCTCGGCGGTGGCGGCGCTTGAGGCGCTCCGACCGCTGGCGTCGCTGTTCGCCCCGATCCTCATCGCCGCCGAGGTCCGCACCATCGCCGCCGACACCGCGTGGCTCGCGCCCTCGTCCGGACGACAGTCGGTCGGCCTGCACTTCACGTTCCGTCGCGACCCCGCCGCCGTGGCCGCGGCAGTGGCCCGGATCGAGGACGTCCTCGAGCCGTTCGACCCGCGGCCGCACTGGGGCAAGGTCTCCGCCGCGAGTGCCGACCGGCTGCACGAGGCGTACCCGCGGCTGTCCGACTTCGCCGCACTCGCCCGGGACCTCGACCCCACGGGGCGGTTCCGGAACGCGTTCCTGGCCCGCATCCTGTCCTGACGCGATGGACAGGTGTCCCGCACCACCGGCTGTGGTGCGGGACACCCGGGTCCTCAGTCCTTGCGGGACAGGTCGATCAGGAGCCTGACCACGGTCACGAGCAAGCTCGCGATCCCCAGCCAGGGCACCCGACGCCTGGACCGATCATCGGTGTCGTTCGACATCGCTGACCTCCTGGTGTCGTCGCCGGCTGACACGAGGAGCTTCGGCCGAGGGATGCGTCGCCGAGCGGGCTCGGCTACCATCGGTTCCGAGCGTTGGACTCGGGATGGTTTACGCATCCCTTGGCTTTCCACTCGGAAGGCGAATCGAGGCCCGGAACTGTTGTCGCAGTCCCGGGCCTCACGCTTTCGCCCAGGTCGCGCTCCTGCGGTGACGCGACCGGAGCCAGCCTCCGTGCATGTGTCCGCTGAAATGCAGCCCGAATCTCACAGGGGATCCCCATCGGATGCCCTGGCGAACCCCCGCCTCGGTGCCGGTCGTCCACATGTGAGGACGCAAAGGTGGGGACATGGCGAACCTCAACCGCATCATCGGCATGGCCTCCAAGGTCATCGACAAGCAGCTCCAGAAGCGTGGGCAGGGGGGAACCGCGCCCGGCGCCGGATCGCAGCAGGGCGGAACCGACTGGCGCGGCCTCGTGCGCAGCGCCGCGGACAAGCTGACCGGCGACGACCGGAACCAGCAGCAGCCGCAGCAGCAGTACGGCCAGCCGCAGCAGCCCGGCCAGCAGCAGTACGGCCAGCCGCAGCAGTCCGGCCAGCAGCCGCCGCAGCACGGGGCCGACGCCGACAAGGTCGCCCTGGCGAAGTACGACTACCTGCTCCGCACCTCGTCGCCGGAGCAGCTCGAACAGGTCCACCACGACGCCTTCGCGCGGCTCACCCCCGCGCAGCGCCAGCAGGTCCGCGACCGCCTGAACTCCGAGCTCCCGCCCCACGAGCACCTGCGCGACGACTCGGCGGGCGGCATGGCCCGTGCGATGACCCGCGGAGAGATGTCGCGTCCGGGTCTGGTCCGACGGGTCCTCGGCGGTTCCGGCCGCTCGGGCAACGGCAACGGCCGCGGACGCGCCGGGGCGTTCGCCGGTGGTGCAGCGGTCGGCGCCGGCGCGATGGCGTTCGGTGGCCTCGCCGCCGCAGTGGCCGGGGGAGCGGTGCTGAGCGCTGCCGCCGGTCCGGTCCTGGCAGGGGCGGCCGACCTCGGCGTGGACTTCGAGGGCATCGCCTCGGGCATGGGCGACCTCGGGCTCGGTGACCTCGGCGGTGGCGTCGAGGGCGTCCTCGGCGAGGGCGAGCAGCTCCTCGGCGGGTTCGGCGAGCAGGCCGCGGGGTTCGGTGAGCAGGCGTCCGGGCTCGGCGAGCAGGCATCGAACCTCGGCAACGACTTCCTCGGTGGCCTCTTCGACCGCTGACGCGCTGCGGTGCGAACGCATCGGGAATAGCGGGACGGCGTCCGGCGCTTGCAATGTTTCGTCGTGCGTCGTCCGACGCACGCGAGATTCGGACGGGCCACCGTCGCGGTGTCAGGATGGACGCCGCCCGGCGGGTGAACCGTTCCGCCGTCGCAGCGACCGCCACCGCGATCGCGACCCCCTTCCCCGAGGAGCAGCACCGTCATGAGACGCCCCAACCGCCTGACGATCACCGCGGCCGTCGCCGCAGCAGCAGCCCTGGTCCTGACCGGCTGCTCGGGTGGGGGTTCGTCCGACGACGGCGCCGAGGGCACGGCCAAGGGCGGCACGCTCAACATCCTGACGCCGCAGACCTCGTTCCACCTCGACCCCGCGACCAGCCAGAGCCTCGGCATCACGTCGATGGGCCTCGTCGCCCGACGGCTCACCACGTGGGACGTCGAGCCGGGCAAGACGGCGAAGGTCGTCCCCGACCTGGCGACCAACACCGGGGTCTCGAGCGACGACGGCAAGACCTGGACCTACACGCTGAAGGACGGCGTCGAGTTCCAGGACGGCACGCCGATCACCACGAAGGACATCAAGTGGGGCATCGAGCGCTCGTTCGCGCCGACCCTGAGCGGTGGCCTGAGCTACCACAAGTCGCTCCTGGTCGGTGGTGACTCCTACAAGGGCCCGTTCGACGGCAAGTCGCTCGACAGCATCGAGACCCCGAACGACAAGACCATCGTCTTCAAGCTGAACGACGCGTACGGCGACTGGCCGTGGCTCGCGTCGATGCCCGCGTTCACCCCGGTGCCCGAGGGCGACGGCAAGGACACCGGCGCCTACGACCTGAAGCCGGTCGCATCCGGTCCGTACCAGGTGCAGTCGAACACGCAGGGCTCGCAGGTCACGCTCGTCCGCAACAAGAACTGGAGCGCGAAGACCGACGAGGTCCGCACCGCCGGCCCGTCGAAGATCGTCTTCAAGGAGAGCCAGGACCAGTCCACGGCGACGCAGACGCTCATCGCGGACAACGGCGACGCCAAGAACTCGTTCGGCGCCATCTACCTGGGTGCCGCCGAGCTCAACCAGGTGCGCAGCAACCCAGCCGCCCAGGACCGCCTCGCCACCTCGAAGGCCGGCCCGATCAGCTACATGGCGATCAACACGCAGCGCGGTGAGCTCAAGGACCTCAAGGTCCGCCAGGCGCTGCAGTACGCCGTCGACCGCAAGTCCTTCCGCATCGCCGCCGGCGGCGCGATCGCCGGCTCGTACGCCTCGACGCTCATCACCCCGGGCATCGCCGGACGCCAGGACTACGACCTGTACAAGACGAAGGCCACCGGTGACGTCGACAAGGCGAAGGAGCTGCTCAAGGAGGCCGGCGTCAGCAACCTGAAGCTGACCCTGGTCACCCAGAACGACCCGACGTACCTCGCCCAGGCCCAGGCGCTGCAGTCCGGCCTGAAGCGTGCCGGCATCGCCGTGACGCTCAAGCCGCTCGACTACGACTCCTTCACGCAGGCGACCACCAACGGCACCGACTTCGACCTGTCGCTATCGAGCTGGCAGCCGGACTTCCCGAGCGCGAACGCCAACCTGCAGCCCCTGTACGACTCGTCGCAGATCGGTGGCGGCGGCTACAACGTCTCGAAGTACAGCAACCCCGAGGTCGACGCCCTCATCGCGAAGGCCAGCTCCACGGTCGACCAGGACGACGCGCAGAAGCTCTGGGCCCAGGCGGACCAGAAGATCATGGCCGACGCCCCGGTCGTGCCGCTGATCTACGCGAAGCAGTCCTTCCTCGCCGGCTCGAACGTGCAGAACTTCCAGATCGCGGACTTCCCCGCGTACCCGAACTACCTCAAGGTCTCGCTCAAGCAGTGACCGAACCGATCCTGCAGGTCGAGGGGCTCCGCGTCGCGTTCGGCGACGCGGAGCCCGTCGTCCGTGACGTCTCCTTCGACCTGACGCCCGGCCGGGTCCTCGCCCTGGTGGGGGAGTCCGGCTCGGGCAAGTCCGTCAGCGCCATGAGCGTGCTCGGGCTCCTGCCGCCGCAGGCCTCGGTGTCGGGCAGCGCCCGGTTCCGTGGCGAGGAACTCATCGGTGCCCCCGTCGAGACGGTCCGCGCCGTCCGGGGTGCGGGCATCGGCGTGGTGTTCCAGGAGCCGATGAACTCGTTCACGCCCGTCCTGTCGATCGGCACGCAGATCGCCGAGGCCGTCCGAGCGCACCCGACCGGGCTCGACCGTGCCGGCGTCCGGGCACGCGTCGACGAACTGCTCCGTGACGCCGGCCTCACCGACCCGGAGCGCATCCGGAAGGCCTACCCGCACGAACTGTCCGGCGGCCAGCTCCAGCGCGCGATGATCGCGATGGCCCTGGCCGGCGACCCGGTCGCACTCTTCGCCGACGAGCCCACGACCGCGCTCGACGTCACCGTGCAGGCGGGCATCCTCGACCTGCTGCGGCGGCTCGGCCGCGAGCGCTCCCTCGCCGTGCTGCTCATCACCCACGACATGGGCGTGGTCGCGGACGTCGCGGACGACCTGCTGGTGCTGCGCCGCGGCGACCCGGTCGAGCACGGCACCGTCGCCGAGGTCTTCGCCCACCCGACCGCCGACTACACGCGCGAGCTCCTCGCGGCCGTCCCCAGCCTGGAGGCGCGTCCCGCGTCCGGCGTGCCACTCGCGTCGACCGAGACTCGGCCTGCCGGACCGGACTCGGCCCAGGGAAGCCGCGATCTGTCCGCAGACGCGAGCACCGTCTCGGCGGTGAGCGGCGAGGCGGACGCGAGTCGGGCCTCCCGTCCGCTCGTCGCGCGCCTGCGCGACGTCGCCGTGCGGTACTCGCGCCGAGGCGGGCCGACCGTGTCGGGCATCGACCTCGACCTGCACGCCGGCGAGACCGTCGGCCTGGTGGGCGAATCCGGTTCCGGCAAGTCCACGATCGGGCGGGCGCTCGCGGGCCTGGTGCCCGTCGTCGCCGGCTCGGTCGAGGTGGACGGCAGCGACCTGCGGACCGCTCGCGGACGACGACTGCGCGAGCTGCGCAGTCGGGTCGGCATCGTGTTCCAGGACCCGGCGTCGTCGCTCAACCCACGGCAGACCATCGGCTGGAGCATCGCGGAACCGCTGCTCGTGCACGGCACCGACTCCGCTGCGGAGCGGGCCGAACGGGTCCGTGAACTGCTGACCGCTGTACAGCTCGACCCGACGTGGGCCGAGCGGTTCCCGCACCAGCTGTCGGGCGGCCAGCGGCAGCGCGTCGCGGTCGCGCGTGCGCTCGCACTGCGGCCGGCACTCGTCATCGCCGACGAACCGACCTCGGCACTCGACGTGACGGTGCAGGCCGCCGTGCTCGACCTGCTCGCCGGGCTGCAGCGGGAGTTCGGCTTCGGCATGCTGCTCATCAGCCACGACCTCGCCGTCGTCCGCCAGCTCGCCGACCAGGTGATCGTGCTGCGCGACGGCCGGGTCGTCGAGCGGGGGAGCACCGACGCCGTGCTCGACGACCCGCACCAGGACTACACGCGCATGCTCCTCGCCGCAGCGCCCGTCGCCGATCCCGTGCGACAGGCCGCCCGCCGCGAGGCGTGGCGCGCGTGGGAAGGAGTGGCCTCGTGACGGCCAACGTCGTCGACCGACCGGTCGCACCGTCCGGCCGCACGACCGGCTTCCGGGCCGTCGTGCGACGGGTGCGGCAGGACCGCTGGGCGGTGGCCTCGGCCGTCGTCATCGCGGTGTTCCTGGTGGTCGCCGTGGCGGCCCCGCTCATCGCGAAGGCGTCCGGGCAGGACCCGTACTCGTACGACATCGACGCGCTCAACTCGTTCGGTGCGCCGCGCGGTCCGGGTGGCGGCATCAGCGGCGAGCACTGGTTCGGTGTCGAGCCCCTGACCGGGCGCGACCTGTTCTCGATCGTCACGTACGGTGCGCGGACCTCGCTCGGCATCGGACTCGCCGCGACCCTGGTGTCGATCGTCATCGGCGTCCTCGTCGGCGTCACGACCGGGTTCTTCGGCGGCTGGTACGACCGGGTGCTCTCGCGGGGCGTCGACGTGATCTTCGGGTTCCCGTCGCTCGTGTTCATGATCGCCCTCACCGCGATCGTCCCGTCGTCGTTCCCGAAGCCCGTGCTCGTCGTGCTCGTCATCGGGTTCTTCGGCTGGCCGGCCGTGGCCCGTGTGGTGCGGGGGCAGACGCTGTCGCTCGTCAGCCGCAACTACGTGGTCGCCTCCACCGCGATGGGCGCCGGACGGTGGCACGTCATCCGCACGCAGCTGCTGCCGAACCTCGCCGCGACGATCACCGTCTACGCCACCATCTCGATCCCGTCGATGATCGGTGCCGAGGCCGCGCTCTCGTTCCTGGCCGTCGGCGTCAACCCGCCGACGCCGTCGTGGGGTCGCAGCATCGGCGACGCCATCGGCTGGGTGCAGACCGACCCCATGTACCTCGTGTTCCCCGGAGCCGCACTGTTCCTCATCACCCTCGCCTTCAACGTGCTCGGTGACGCCCTGCGCGACGCCCTCGACCCGCGAGGGGGCACCGCGTGAACGCCGCCACCCTGCGCTTCCTGGCGATCCGCGTGCTCGGGGCCGCCGTCGTGCTGCTCGTCGTCGCGGCCATCACGTACGCGCTCTTCATGCTCCTGCCGACCAACCCGGCCCGAGCGATCTGCGACAAGCCCTGCACGCCGGACCGGCTGCGAGAGGTCCAGGCGTTCCTCGGCACCGACAAGCCCTGGCTCGCGCAGTTCGGCGCCTACCTGGCCGGCATCTTCACCGGCCGGACCTTCGGCAGCGGCAACAGCGTCATCGAGTGCGCGGCGCCGTGCTTCGGGTACTCGTTCCAGCTGCACGAGAGCGTCACCGAGCTGATCCTGGCGCGCCTGCCCGTCACCGCTTCGATCGCCGTGGGCGCTGCCGTGCTGTGGCTCGTCGCCGGGGTGTTCGGCGGCACCGTCTCAGCGCTGCGCCGCGGCACCTTCGTCGACCGGGCCGTCATGACGGTCGCGGTCGCCGGTGTCTCGTCCCCGGCGTACCTGGTCGGGCTGCTCGGCATCCTGCTGTTCGGGTTCGTGCTGGGGATCCTGCCGACCAGCGGCTACGTGGCCTTCGGTGACGACCCGGTCGGCTGGTTCACCCACCTGATCTTGCCGTGGTGCGTGCTGGCCTTCATCAGCGCTGCGATCTACGCCCGGTTGACCCGTGGCGAGATGCTCGAGTCGATGTCGCAGGACTTCGTGCGGACCGCCCGGGCCAAGGGGCTGCGGGAGCGACAGGTCGTCGTGCGGCACGGGCTCCGGACGGCGATCCTGCCCGTCGTGACGCTGTTCGGGCTCGACCTCGGGTCGCTGCTCGGTGGTGCGGTCATCACCGAGAAGGTGTTCTCGATGCAGGGCCTCGGCGCGCTGCTCATCGACGCGGTGCACACGCTCGACCTGCAGGTGGTCGTCGGCTTCACGCTGTTCTCGGCGCTGCTGATCGTCACGGCGAACGTGATCGTCGACATCGTCTACGCGTTCGTCGACCCGCGGGTGCGGCGCCGGGCGTAGGGCCGTTCGCACGGTGCGAGGTTGTTCGCCCCGTGCGGCGGAACAACCTCACACCGAGGGACCTACCTCGCACGAGACGGAACGGGCCAGCAGCTTCAGGCCGGGCGGTCGACCCTCAACCGGTAGACCGAACCGTCGTCGGTGCGCGTCAGGACGCCGAGGTCCACGGCATCCCGGCGCACGACGGAGACATCGGTCGCGAACATGCCGATGGCCGCGTTCAGGACGGCCTCCGGCACGGCTCGCTCCTGTCCGAGTCGCTCGAACACCAGCTCCACGATCCGGACGGACAGCGCATGTCGTTCGACGTCCTTCACCGGCATCCGCTCGATCCGGTCGAACTCGAGCACTGCTGCCGGCGACTGCAGCCGTTGGAGTTCGCGTGACGTCCGACCGAGCACCGACGCGTCGGGACCGTCGTCGGTGAGCCAGTCGAACGAGTCGATCGCTGCCCGGGTGCGGTCATCGACGGGGCTCCCGCCGAGCACCGCTGCTCGCAGGGTGGGGGACGCCAGGACGGAGACGACCTGACGCGCGCGCCCCACCACCCGGGCGACGTCCATCAGAAGTACGTGATGCCGTGCGGCGTCCGCGGCGGCAGCAGCATCGCGCGGAGCAGCTCCACCGACGCCGGGTCCGCAGCGCGGACGAGCCCCGCGGCGGCCAGGGTGACGGGGGAGACTGACCCGATCAGCAGCGCACCGAGCTCTGCGACGTCGAGCTGGACGTCAGAGCCGGCCACGTCGACGTCGTCGGCGATGCGCGTGACGGTGCCACGGGCCTCCTGGACGTCGAGGCGGTACGTGCCGGTGGTGAAGCCGAGCGCGTCGGTGACCCCGAGTGTCAGCGACCCGTCGACGGCGAACGGCCGCGAGGCCAGCACCGCCGGCACGTCGAGCACGCGCAGCCAGACGTGGTCCTCTTCGTGGTCGACGTCGTACGCACGGTTGTCGCCGAGCGCAGCGACGATCGGGTCGTCGAGGCGGGAGCGGTTGTACTTCACGACGTCGTTGAGGTCGATCGAGAGCAGGAACTCCCACAGGGCGGTGTAGGCCTGGTCGTCCGCGTACACCAGGTCGACGATCTCGAGCGCGGTGTCGGAGCCGCGGTCCTCCTTGACGCGCCAGGTCACGTAGCCGTCGATCTCGTCGGAGCCGTCGGGACGGTGCACCGCCGCACGGACGTCCTTCGCCTTCTGCCCGTCGTGGCCGAGCAGGCCGAACGCGATCGGCCAGGTGCCGGTGTTGCGGACCATCGAGCCGGGGGTGCGGACGTGGAACCGGTCGAAGACCGCCTTGCCCGGGCCGTCGGCCAGCCACTGCGGCGTGACGACCGACACCGTGCCGGAGGTCGGGGCGAGCAGGGGGAGCGCGCGCTCACGGCGGACGTGCACAGCACGCTCGCGGATGGCGCAGCCGAAGCCGAAGCGGCGGTAGATGGTGCCCTCGGACGCGGTCAGCGACGCGACGGCGTAGCCCTCGGCGACCCCGCGCTCGAGCGCGTGCGTCATCATCCGGCGCAGGATGCCGCGGCGACGCTCGGTCGGGCGGACGGTGACCGCGGAGATCGCCTGGGTGTCGACGGAGGACCCGTCGCCCCAGCTCAGCGCCTTGCGGAACCACGTGAAGGTGCCGGCCGGCCACGTCTCGTCGACGGACCCCGGGAACGGCTCGCGCACGTAGACCCCGAGGAACGTCTCTTCGTCGGCGATGAAGTGCGACGCCATGCGGGCTGCGCCCTCGGCGTCGGGGTCGGCTTCGTGGAAGCCCATCCCGACGGCCTGCATCCACGCTGCCGTCTCGGCGTTCGGTGCCCCCTTGTCGTCCGTCCCGGGCGCGAACTCGCGCAGCTCGTAGCGGTCGTCGAATGCCTCGTTGCTCACGTTCCGACACTATCGGGACCGGGTGACGTCGCGACAGGCGCGTGGTCGGTCCGGTCGGACTGGAGGCCCGGATCGCGTCCGGCGGACTGCCTGCGGGGTGCGGGTGGCCGGTTCGGGTGCCGGGTTCGGGTGCCGCGGACGCACGGTGCGGGACGTCGGGTGGCGGGCCGCACGGTGCGGGATTCCGGGTGGCGGGCCGCACGGTGCTGGGTTCGTCAGTGGGGGCGGCGGAGGTGGTTCGGTGCGGGGTCGTGGCGCTGTCTCTTATACACATCT